>JBIJBU010000043.1:0-13052 GCA_044345075.1 Candidatus Nanopelagicales bacterium
TGACGGTATTCATCCCGCGCAACAATGGTGAGAGTGTTCCGGTGACAATCGCCGACGGCGCAACGACGATCATTCGGGGCGGCCGCACCGTTGTGACGCCGCTGCCGACTCCCTGATTAACGCAGCAGCGCGTCCATTTCTGCTCGGCTGGGCAGTGACGGAACGGCACCAGCCTTTGTCGTGGCAAGGCCACCTGCTGCGGCTGCCCACCGCAACGCCTCCGACAACTCGTGTCCTTCGGCAAGTGCTGCGACGAGCCCGCCGCAAAATGCATCTCCGGCGGCAACGGTGTCGACAGGCGTGACAGGAAACACGGGAATGCTTCCGGACGATTCAGAGGTAGCCCAAATTGCTCCGTCACCGCCGCGCGTGATGATCGCGCAGACGACACCGAGTGACACCAGGTGGTTTGCCGCTGCCTGAGCTCCTTCGAGAGTCGAGGTGTCAAGGCCGGTGAGTTGCGCAGCCTCGTGCTCATTGGGCAGCACGATGTCGACAGCACGCAGTAGATCTACGGGGTAGTCGAGCGCAGGTGCCGGATTCAAGATCGTGCGCGCACCCTTCGCCTTGCCGACGACCATTGCGGCCTCGATTGAGGCAAGCGGCACTTCGCCTTGAGTGAGCACGATCGCGATGTCATCGATGTCGGACAGTGCGGCTGCGACATCGTCAGGTGTGACCTTGCCGTTGGCACCGGGCACGACCACGATGCGGTTCATTCCACCGCCATCGACCTCAATCAGTGCCGTGCCTGACGGGCCGTCTACGGTGCGCACCCCGGAGTCGCCAATTCCCTCACTTGTCACGATCCCGCGCAGCCACGCACCTGTGTCATCGTTGCCAACCGCGCCGATCATCTCGACGCGAGCACCCAGCCGAGCCGCCGCCACTGCTTGATTCAGGCCTTTGCCGCCGGGGTGCTGGTCGAGAGTGCGGCCCATCACCGTCTCACCGGGGTTGGGCATTCGATCGAGACCGACGACGAGATCGACATTGAGGCTGCCTACAACCACGACTGTTCCCATAGAGCAAGTATTGCGCCCGACGCAGGGAGTCGGCGGTGATCCCTGGCCGATGCTGCGCCACAATGAGGTGACGGTCTAGAGAGGAACCCCATGAGAATCGCCATCGGCAGTGATCACGCGGGCTTCGTGCTTAAGTCAGCGCTCAAGGAGTGGCTCGAGGCGCAGGGCTACGACGTCAACGACTGTGGTGCCTACAGCGACGAACGCGTCGACTATCCGGTCTTCGGCGCGAAGGTCGGCGAGGTGGTCTCCGCCGGGAATGCTGACTTCGGCGTATTGGTGTGCGGCAGCGGCCAGGGCATCTGCATGGCTGCGAACAAGATTGCCGGTATTCGTGCGGGCGTCATTCGCGATGACTGGGATGCCGAGATGACCCGTCGGCACAATGACGCGAACATCGCCTGCTTTGGCGAGCGCGCCACTGATCCTGCGACGGCAATTGCGGCGCTGCGCATCTTCTTAACCACTGAGTTCGAAGGCGGGCGCCACGAGAGTCGGGTCGAGCTGCTGGCCGCGCTCGATGAGGGTGCCGAGATCTAACTTACCGATTTCACGTCGCCCACGACCAGTGGGCCACGTCGGCATGAACATTTGTGCCACGCTGGCCGCAGGTTTAGGCATGTGGCCCATGGGGTAGATAACCTCTAGCCGCTGGGGAGATGCCCTGGCATTGAAGGAGTTCATCATGACCCGCACCGGCCGTATCGTCGCCGCGAGCGCAACCGCACTGCTCGGCATCGCCGTCCTCGCTGGCTGCTCGGCTTCCACCTCATCAACCCCTGCCGCTCCGGCTTCCGACGCTGCGGCATCCGCTGGCGTTATTGGAGGCGACGTGCTGCCCCCCGTCATCGTCGAGCCCACTGCCACCACCGCTGAGGCCAAGGTCGGCGACACCGTCGTCTTCAATGTCGACAAGCTCGCAGGTACCACCATCTCGACCACCACTCCCGATCTCGTGGAGCTGACCCAAGGCGGCGAGCAGGATGGTGCCGAGTTCAATCCCGGCGCTAAGGCACTCGCAGCGGGCACTGCAGTCGTGACTGTCACCAACCCCGACAGTTCGATGCGCGATGTCACCATCACCATCAGCGAGTAATCACGCACTACCTCGACGAGGGACCGGCCATCGGCCGGTCCCTCGTTCTTTGTCGTCCCTAGAATTGAGGCATGACCTCGATTGCCTTGGTGACATGCGCAGCGCTGCCTGAACTCGACCCGGACGAACTCCTGCTCAAGAACGCGCTTGAGGCAGAGGGCCTGAACGTCAGCTCGTGTATCTGGACTGATGCCGGAGTCGACTGGTCTGCCTACGACCTCGTCGTCGTGCGCTCACCATGGGACTACACAGACTTCCACGAGGATTTCATCGCCTGGGCGAAGCGCGTGGATGCCGTGACTACGTTGCTCAATCCCGCTGACGTGATCGAGTGGAATACCGATAAGCGCTACTTGCGTGATCTCCTGGAGGCCGGCGTCCCTGTCGTGCCAACCGTCTTCTTAGAACCCGGTGGCGTGACCGATTGGGAGCCCCCGGTCGGTTTCGCTGAGTACGTCGTCAAGCCTGCTGTGTCAGCGGGCTCACGCGACACCATGCGCTACATCGCTGCCGAGTCGATGGATGTCCCTCGAGCCCATGCGCAGCGGTTGCTCGACGAAAATCGCGTTGTGATGATTCAGCCGTATCTCGATGCTGTCGACACCGTGGGAGAAACAGCTGTCATCTATATGGGCGGCGAGTTCTCACATTCAATTCGCAAGGGACCGATGCTCGCCGCGAATACCGAGGGCGAGCGGGTAGAGGGTTTGTACGTGGTCGAAACCATTGATCCCCGCACCCCGAGCGAGGCCGAGCACGAGGTGGCGCGCCAGGTGCTCGCCGCGATTCCTGGCGGCTTCGCTCGCGTGCTCTACGCGCGCGTTGACCTGATTCCCGGCTCGAACGGAGAGCCGCTGCTTCTCGAGCTCGAGCTCACTGAGCCTTCGCTCTTCTTCGCCAAGCACGAGTCGGCTGCTGCCAACATGGTGAAGGCAATCAAGGCGCGCCTCTAATCACTTCGTGCCTGTGGATAGTGAGTTTCGGAGGGTACTAAGTAAATCTAGCCTCATCGGATGCCTACGGCCGCCTCCCTCGCTTCATGAGCGAACTGGGGCTGCACGCCTTTCTGGATGAGTCACGAAAACCGATTCGAGACGGTGCGACCGGGGGCGTCTCGCCGCGGGGCGACCATTACGTCATTAGTGCGTGTGTCGTTCTCGAGGGAACGGTGGACGAGTCTCGGCAACATCTAAAGGCCCTTCGACGGCAGTTGGGATTTCCGTTTCACTTCTCTCAGCTGGGCGAACGTCGGCAGCATCTCGTCGTTGAGAGATTGATGTCGTTGGATTCCTGGGACGGTTACGTCTACGAGTCTTCACAACCCTTGCGTCGATCAACGCCTGAACGACGAATGCGCGATCGAATCCTTAGGGCCGCATTCCAAGACCTTGCCCTCGGTCACGGTGTCCGGGAATTCACGCTCGAAAGTCGCGCCACTCCGAAGCGAGGTCAATGGACGCTGAACCGACACGATCACTCCACCCTCACGAAAGCAATGGCGAAGGGACTCGTGCCGAAGGGCAGCTCGATTTCTCACGCGACGAAGAGTGAGCCAATTCTGTGGATCGCGGATGTAATCGCCAGCTGCAGAAGCGACTACTTGTGCGGTAGAGATAGATCCGTCTTCCCATTGCTCGCTCATCGAGTGCGCAAGATCCACGGAGTCGACTTCTGACCAAGAAACGCAGAGGCCCCGGGACGCTGATCCAGCGCCGATCCGGGGCGTACTTCTAATCAGACTTTCGTTACTGACTAGCAACTGAATTATGTGATGTGTAGCCGTGATCGCGCAAGCGTGGACGTGAAAATCTGAGTGCCAGGGGCCAAAGCGACTAGCTGCGCACTCCGCGCCAGGCCAGCATGCCGCCATCGATCGGGATCGCCACTCCGGTGATGAACGACGACTGATCAGAAGCCAGGAAGCACACCAGATCAGCGACTTCGGAGGGCTCACCCATGCGCGGCAATAGATGCGCCCCGGTCATCCGGCTCAAGGTGTCCTCGCGGTTCGATGAGGCCTCAAGGTGGCCGAGTGACATGGGCGTCTCGATCGTGCCCGGCAGGTAGCAGTTCACCCGCACGTCGGGCGCAAGGTATAGAGCGCTGGACTTCGTGAACTGAATGACCCCGGCCTTGCTTGCCCCGTAGGCAACACCGGCCTTCGTTCCGTTGATGCCTGATACGGAAGCAGAGTTGATGATCGTTGCCCCACGGCCGGACGCACGTAGATGCGGTGCCGCGTACTTGGTCATCAGCCAGATCGCCTTGAGGTTGACGTCCATGACGAGATCCCAAGTTGCTTCGTCGAGCCCCTCGATGGTCGCGTCATCGGCGATCTGTGAATCGATGACGCCGGCGTTGTTCACGAGGCAGTCGAGGCCGCCCATGAATGTCACTGCACCATCGATCAGCGACTCAATGTCGGTACCGCTACGAAGATCAGCCTTGATGAAGGTTGCCTTGACACCGATCTCTCGGACGGCCGCCGAGATTACCTCTCCATTCGCGGCGTTCACGTCAGTCACGACAATGGCCTCGGCACCAGCTGCCGCCATTCCCAATGCAATGGCCTGGCCCATGCCCTGACCCGCGCCGGTAATGAGAATTCGCTTTCCTGCAAGCTGCGTCACGAAGTAGCCCAACCCGTGCGTGAATCAGCATTCATGCTGATGATGATGGTTTTTTCGGCGATGTAACCGACCCCGTCGATAACTTCGATGCGGTCGATGTACGTGCCCCAGCCAAGGGTGGACTTCTCGGGGCCGGTGGCGGTGAAGAGCAAGTAAGACGTCATGTCTGCGTGCCCGGGCGAGGTCCAGGTCACGTCATTGTTGACGATGAAGTGCTTCTGCGCCTGACTTGGATCAAGGCGCCCGCGGTAGAAGTCCACAATTGCCCCGCGGCCAGTGAACTCTCGGCCACCTCCTAGGTGGAGTGTGGCGTCAGCGGTGAACACCTCCCCCATGAGGTCGAAATCCTGGGTATCGACTGCAAGCGCATAACGGTTGCTCGCGCGTCGGGCCTCCTCGATTGTTTCTAGCCGCTCGAGCCGGGCGTACACATCGTCATTCGTCATGCGGGAAGTATCCCCATCCTGGGTTGCCCGCGGGGGCTCGTTAGGGAAAGTCGTATAGATGAATTCAGCCAATTCCGTTGACAGCCTTCGAGAGCGATGGTCAACTGCAGTTACCGACGATTGAGGGAGATTGATGTCCACCGCTGAGATTGAGGGAACACTGCTGGATCCGGCCGTTCAGGCCTGCCCCTTTGCTTACCACCAGCAGCTGCGCGAGAAGGCACCTGTCTATCGGATGCCCGAGACAGGCTTCTATGTCATCTCGAACTACGAAGACCTCAAGACGGTGCTCTCCGACCCCGCCACCTTCTCCAATGACATTGAAATCGAGCAGCTCGCCGGTGAGGCAGCGGCCGATCTGGGCCGAATGTTTGACGACCACCTCGCTGAGGTCGGCTGGGGTCACGTGCAGACCCTGCAGCGCACTGATCCGCCCGTACACGGCCGCTACCGCCGGCTGATCAACCGCACGCTGACTCCTCCGATGGTCAAGGCAATGCTGCCCAGCCTCAACCGAATCGCCGACGACCTGATCGACGCCTTCATCGACAAGGGCGAATGCGACTTCGTCCAGGCGTTCGCCTTCCCGCTGCCCGGCCTGATCATTGCCGAGCAGATCGGCCTCGATGCTGCTCAGATCAACACCTTCAAGGCATGGAGCGACGGCATGCTCGCCCCTGCCATGGGCCTGCTTGTCGATGAGGCTTCCGCGAAGAAGTACTCAGAGGTCGAGGCAGAGGCACAGCACTACCTGGCCAAGCTCTTCGAAGAGCGTCGCGCCAACCCGACCGACGACATGCTCTCGGCTCTTCTCGCCGATTCCACCGAGGGCGATGAGCCGCTGACGATGCATGAGCTGCAGAACCTGATGAATCAGCTCATTACTGGCGGCTACACCACAACGGCTGACTCGATTGCCAACGCGATGCTCCTCCTGATCGAGAATCCCGATCAGATGGAGTTGCTGCGTAACGACCGTTCGCTACTTCGTAACTTTGCCGAGGAGGCACTTCGTCACTCGAGTTCGGTTCAGGGCCTGTTCCGCCGCACGACTGTAGAGACCGAGCTCAGTGGCGTAACTATCCCCGCGAACAGCATCATTCACACGCGCTACGGCTCTGCCAACTGGGATGAAAGCGTCTTCCCTGAGCCGGAGAAGTTTGACATCACGCGTGAGAATGCAAGTAAGCACCTCGCCTTCTCGCGAGGCCCGCACTTCTGCGTTGGGCAGCCGTTGGCGATTCAGGAGCTCATGATCGGGTTCGATCGAATCCTCGACCGACTCGACAACATCCAGCTCGCGCCCGGAGCCACCATTCAGCGCACCGGTGGATTGATCTTCTACTCGCTCGTCGATCTTCCGATTACCTTCACCAAGATCAAGTAGGCACGAGCAGTCAGTACGGCGAAGGCCGCAGTATCGAGCTACGGCTGGCTAGGCTTGCGTCACCATGAGCGAACTCAGCCACTTGCCAGACGAGACCACGAGGGCGATCCTCTTCGACTGCGATGGCACCCTCGTCGACACAATGCCGGTCCATCGTGAAGTCTGGCATCAGCTGTTCCTGCGCTACGACTTCGTCATCACTGACGAGTGGTGGGAGAAGTGGGCGAATCTGCCGCTTCTGCCGATGGTGCTGTATGCCATCCCCGACGCGACTCCCGAGCTTGCCGATCAGCTCAACGTGGAAGCCATGGCTATGTATAACCAGATGCTCCACAAGATCGCGCCTCTCGAGCACGTGATTGACGTGGCTCGGCAGTATCACGGGAGACTGCCGATGGCTGTAGTCACCGGTGGCTACCGTGATGTCGTGGTTCCGTCACTCGATGCAGCCGGGGTTACGCACCTGTTCGACTACATCGTGACCGCGGATGAGGTCATTCATTCAAAGCCAGCACCCGATCTCTACTCGCTCGCGATGCGCAAGCTCGGTGTCGAACCCGAGGCTTGCCTGGTGTACGAGGACAGTGAGATTGGCATGACCTCGGCAAGGGGCGCCGGCGCCTGGAAAATCGTTGATATCCGAAACTGGCCTCAGGCCTGACGCATCTCTCCCGAGTCGTGACCACTGTCGGAACCAAAGCCCTGAACACGTGGTCTTGGCTGCGCCTGATCTCCAGCGGTCGGGCTCGGGTCGCTGGGACTGGTCTGAAATTCAAATCCCCATACAAAACTGAGCCCCGAAAGTAGCCTCGGGAACGCGAAGACCCCTTCTTGGAAACGTCCAAGAGGTGTTTTGGAAACGCGCAATACGAACATCCCTCTACCGCCAGAGGTGGCAACCATGACGTCAGACCAATGGCGGTCCATACGCGCACTTCATCGATGATCGCCAGCGGCGAGACCACCATCGTGTTGTCAGAGCTCAACGGCCGACAGCGCGTGCTCTACGAGAGGGCCATCCAGCGCGGCATCGATGACGGAGTCTTCACGCCGAATCAGGATCCGGGCGCGATCGCTGCTATCGCGCTGTGCATGGAGGACGCGCACTCCCTGTGTGCGATGCGTGACTACGGCGGCAGCATGAGGCGAGCACGATCGGCACTGCGCCAGTAACTTGCAGCTGCACTGGGTGTGCATCTCTAGCCTGTCGCTTCCGGACGCTTGTTGAATAAGAGCGGCATACGCTTGCGCTCCCTTTTTCGTGAGGTGGATGCGGTCAGCGACGAAACATTCAGGGTGGTCCTATGAAGACCCACGCCAGTTGGCAATCACCCGTGAGCCCTCCATCCATTATGGTTCTGCACCATTTCGCATCGAAAATGAGCACTCCATTCATGTTCACGCCGGTCATGTTCGTGTCGGTCAGGTTCACGCCTTGCATCCACGCCAGGCCTAAGACCGCGCGGGTCAGGTTCGCGCCTTCCAAGTTCGAGAAGGCGAGCTTTGCGCCCCCAAGGTTCGCGCGGGTCAGGTCCGCATAGGTCAGGTCCGCATAGGTCACGTTCGCATACGGCAAGATCGCGCCGGTCAGGTCCGCGCCACTCAGGTTCACACCTCGCATGTCTGAGAAGGGAAGGCGCGCTCCGCGCAGGTCCGCGCCACTCAGGTTCGCGCGGCGCAGGTCAGCGTCAATGAGATTGGCGTCACTGAGGTCAGCGTCAGTGAGGTTCGCGCCGCGCAGGTCAGCGTCACTGAGATTGGCATCACTGAGGTCAGCGCCGCGCAACACGGCATTTCTGAAATTGGCACCGTCTAGGCGCGCTCCCTGCAGGTCAGCTCCGTGCAGTTTCGCCCGTCTGAAGTTTGCTTCCCGCAGGTCACCGTTGTGGTCAAACTTCCACTTGTGGACCACATCGCTGCAGTTCGCCTCGGGTCCCGGTCGGCAGGTAACCTCTCCGGCTCCAATCGACGTATCGTTGTCTGCCGCCGCCGTCGGCGCCATGAGCACCCCGGCCGCCAAGATCCCCACCATCGCCAGTGAACGCCACATGCTGGGAACAATAGTGCCGGATTCTCGTGCTGAGCCCGCCTGGCCACTCATCAACGGGCAGGAATCCCATCAGCACACACAAGGCCTCTGGCCGAGGCATGCCTGCACTGCCTTTCAAGGCCGCTTCTACTGTGATGTCTTGATCGACGTCACGATCGGTGATCACCTAAACACTCAAACTGACCCCACCAGTAACCTTACCGAGGGTACTGGCAATTTCAGACCAAATTACGGTCCAAAAATCAGACCAGTCCCTGGGTCGCTAGCTCAATGGTTAGAGCTGCGGACTTTTAATCCGTAGGTTCCGGGTTCGAGCCCCGGGCGACCCACCACGATGCACTCGTCAGGATTTAGTCGGCGCTCTAAGAGCGAAAGAGCTTGCGCCCTGTGCGAGCGAGAAAACCCGTTCGCGGCTTATTGCGCGGTGGTCGTGTGCTCATCGCTCCCAGCACCGAGGCCACGGCAGCATCGATCGGCAGTCGATCTACGGTCGAGTAGTCAATCTCCTCAGGGCCAGTGAGCCGCGCCTCAAGTACGCCAAGATCACCGATGACACTCACGCCAAGTTCGCGAATCATCGCGACATACGTGTGAGCGAGTTCTGCTGCACGATCGAGTGCCCACTGAGGAGTCTCGATTCGTAATTCGCCGGCCGGAGCAGACCTACCCTCGGTCATCGCCTTGATGAGTCCGTCGTGCTGCTTATGGCTGTAGGGCTTCCAGCCCTTGCCACCACCGACCGCGATGTTTAGCGCCCGAAGGAACTGAGCTTCAGGAACGGTCATCGAGCGGTTATTCGACTCATCCCTGAACGCCGCCAGCTCGCCGGCAGGAATACCCAGCAACTGCTCGAACGCAGAGTAGATACCCGTGCGATCGGAGTCGTCAACGACGATGACGGTTACTCGCTCGGCGCCGACGAGGTCTGCCCAGCGACGCACCACAGTGTCGTGGCGATGACGGACCCAGAAGTTCCGTGACTTCGCGTGCAGCTCAGGTTCAACAGCGTTGAAAGCGTTATCGAGCCATTCGGCGTAATCGACCTCGTAGCCCGACTTGAGAAGCTGCTGCCACGCTGAGGGAAGGATCTTGCCGAGATTGCGAAGGGTGATGACAACGTGCACGTTCTCGACGCCGATCGCATCGACGATCGACTTCGCCGTGGCATCGTCGGACTCGGCGAAGAACTCGCTCGAGCACACCGTCACGCCGGCGAATGACCGTGAGTCACGGATGAACTCCTGCCAAGCCGCCGGCTCGGGGTCAGGGGCTCCACCGGGGCGCCAGCCCAGGCGGCGATTCATCGCGGAAGAGGCGATAGATCGATGAGCCTGATGCGTACCCGGGTATTGCACGGCGTACGTGCCAAGTTTTGGTCGGGCATTCGCGAGCGCGGCCTGGATTGCCGTCGTGCCGGTCTTGTGAACTCCGATATGCAGGAGAATTCCGCCTGCGGGTACGACGGAGGTCGACGGTGAGGCCTTCTGCATGGGGAAAGTTTAGTGCCGAGTTCAATCGCCTAGCCTCTAGCGCAGGCTGAGTTCGATAGCTATCTCGCGGATCATGGATTCCTGGGCTGCAACGACCTTGTGATCGGCGAGTGCCTGCCAAAGTTTTTCGGGTCGGAGACCGAATTCTGCTGAGACCTGCTTCACCTCCAGGGCGTAGCCACTGAAAACTCTGGTGTCCGCCTAATCGAGGTTGTCGTAGACCGCCTCATTGTCCCGAATTTGCTGTGATGTCATCAGTCCTCTTTCGTCTTCCTCTTCGCCGGCGTGATCGGGGATTTCTCCACTCTGGACGACGTTAAGGCCGTAGGGATCGTCTTCACTTTCTATCGGGGCGGGATCACCACTATCGCCGGCCCCGACGTCGACCAACTTGTTGAGATCTCCCTGGTATTCATCCGGCTGCGGACCCGTCCCTTCAGGTTGAGTCCCGAAGAGTTTGCCCACGGCAGCGCCGAAGTATCCGTGACGAAGATCGTTTCGTGACTGCTTGTAGTTTTTCGCGGCGTCCGTCCAGAAGAAGTGGCGCTTCCAGCCCGCCTTGGCTTTGAGCTTGTCCCGTGCGCTCTCGTAATCGCTGACGATGTCCTCACCCGGAATGTCGTACGCGTCCCACTTGCGCTTGTTATAGAGATTGCCAAATCCCATGAAACGAAGGCGCTCCGCCTTGGCTTCCTTGCCCCGAAGGCCGCGCCCCTCGGTGGCCATATGCCGCGCGATCTGGGCCGAGGTCTTGGGGACGTAGTTGATCATGCTCTGGTCGATGCGATCGGGAGAGTTGCGCCTGAAATCGGAGTCGGTGGACGAGCCCACTGAAGGACGAGACCGAGCCGAGAAGTCCGACTCTTCGCTCATGTACGTCACGCCGACTCCTCCTCGAGGGCACCATCATGCCGTTCTCCCTAGGGAGAACCGCAGGAAGTCCGTCACTCGATTTCGGGCTTGGGCCCGCATCGGCGGGGAATTCTGGAAGGCTGGGGAGGGGGTACGCAATGGGGGTTTGGCCCGGAATCGCCAGGTTACGTGGCCATGCCCATCACCCCATGTCACGCACGAGTGAGCACTGAATAAGGAGAGTCACGAGATGTACGCAGTAGTCGACCCGGCCACGGGTGAGCAGATCAAGGCATACCCCACAGCGACTGACGCCGAGATCCGCGCCGCCGTCGCCGGCAATGCGGCGGCGCACGCCGCTTGGGCCGCCCGGTCCATCGCTGAGCGCGCCGCCATCGTTCGTCGTATCGGCGAACTGCACACTGAGCGCGCCCAGGAGCTCGGCGCCATCATCGTGCGCGAGATGGGCAAGCCCCTTGCCGATGCAGTCGGCGAGATCGAGTTCAGCGGAATGATCTATGACTACTACGCCGAGAATGCTGAGCGACTACTGGCAGACCAGCCGATCGTCATGGCCGATGGCGAAGGCTCTGCAGTGATCCGCCCGTCATCGGTCGGCACGATCCTCGGCATCATGCCCTGGAACTTCCCGGCGTACCAGGTCGCTCGCTTCGCCGGTCCGAACCTTGCCCTCGGCAACACCGTGCTTCTGAAGCATGCACCGCAGTGCCCGGAGTCTGCTGCGTTCATCGCTCAAATCTTCGTCGATGCGGGAGTTCCAGGAGGCGTCTACACGAACATCTACGCCACTAACGAGCAGATTGCCGAGATCATTGCTGATCCGACTGTTCGCGGTGTTTCGCTCACCGGTTCAGAGCGTGCAGGTGCTGCGGTTGCCGAGATTGCCGGTCGCAATCTCAAGAAGGTCGTGCTCGAACTGGGCGGCTCTGATCCGTTCATCCTGCTGAGCACTGATGATCTCGACGCCACTGTCGATGCCGCGATTTTCGCGCGTACCGACAACACCGGCCAGGCCTGCAATGCAGCGAAGCGCTTCGTCATCATCGATTCGCTCTACGACTCATTCGTCTCGGCCTTCACCGAGAAGATGCTGGCAATGGAGGCTGCAACGCCGCTGTCATCTGCCGCTGCGGCTGCGAATCTGGCTGCGCAAGTCGATCGCGCTGTCGCCGCCGGCGCATCACTCGCCACGGCGGGCGAGCGCGACGGCTGCTTCTTCCCCACCGGTGTTCTGACAAATGTCGCATCGGATAATCCCGCTTACCGCGAGGAGCTCTTCGGCCCGGTGGCACAGGTGTACCGCGCGAAAGACGAAGACGATGCCATTCGCATTGCGAATGACACTCCCTACGGCCTCGGCTCGTATGTCTTCACCACCGATCAGGTTCAGGCCATTCGAGTCGCCAACAAGCTCGACACCGGCATGGTCTTCATCAACGGCGTCGGCCTTGACGCACCGGACCTGCCCTTCGGTGGCACCAAGCGCTCGGGCTTCGGCCGCGAGCTCGGCACCCTGGGCATCGAGGAGTTCATCAACAAGAAGCTGATCCGCTCGGTCACCTGAGCGGTCTCTCGGGCTTACTGCGAGAGTCCGCCTGCCTTGTGAATCGCGCGAATGACGTGGTACCCGAGGTAGGCGGACGCTGCAGTGCCGATGAGTCCCGGCACGGACACTCGACCAACGGTCGGCCCTGCCTTGCGCGAAAGCATCTGCGCGGTGCCATTAATCGTGGCAGTAGCCACGAGGGCGTAAGCGAGTCGGTTCACCGGTCGATCAATGCCACCGATCGTGAGCGGCACCTTGAGTTCGCCGCGACTCGTGGCTTCGAGCAGTCGCGTGAGGTCACCCGGCAGCACCTCGATCAGATGCTCCCAGCGATGGGCAGTGCTGAGAGCCTTGCGCATCATTCGCTTGGGCGACATGCGCTCCTTCTGGATCTCCTGCGCGAATGGCATGAGGAGCTCGGTGAGAGTGAGCGAACTACCTGACTCCTGCAAAATGCCCTGCAGCTGCATGACGACGATGAGCATGAGCGACATGTCAGTGGGCATACG
>JBIJBU010000167.1:0-3736 GCA_044345075.1 Candidatus Nanopelagicales bacterium
CCTGCTTCATCCCCTTGACCGCGAATCTGTCTGACAGGGTTCCGGTGAGGCCAGCCACCGGTAGGCCCGCCGCAATCGGCCAGAGCTCATTGGCTTGATCTCCGGCTGTTGACGAGATCAACGCCGCCAAGGTGTACGGGGCAATTCGATTCTTGGAGGACAGTCCGCTCCCGTCGACAAGCACCATGCCGGCGGTCGAGATTCCGAGCTCACCGACAGCCTCGATAGTCGCACTCGCACCCGTCTTGAAGGTTGCCTTGCCCGTCGACTTCAGACCGACGAGATGCGCGAGGCATTCAGCAAGATCGTTATTGGAGTCGGTGAGCATCTGCTGCACGAGAGTGCTGACTGTCGGCGATTCGACCCGTGCGATTTCCGCTGAGCCTTCGACTGGTGTCGCCTTCGTGCCCAGCCTTGCCTCGACACCGTTGGCCTTAAGCAGCCTGGTGAACTGCTGGGCAGCCGCGCGAGCCGGGTCTGATGCTCGGGCGAGTGATCCCTTGCTGACACGTCCCTCGTCGGTCATCAGTGCAGCGACCGGAGCGACGACACCCGCCCTCGGCCAACCACGTGACCAACCTGGCGCGAGCCCAGGACCACTGAACAAGGAGTCGTCGTAATTGACGACGACCGATGCGCCTGCGGGCAGCGCCGCTGCCGTCTGCTTTGCCAGATCGGTAAGAGATGCTGCCGTCCGTGGCCTGGTTCCGGTAACCACAGTGGCGTCGCCGCCTCCGACCAAGGTGAGCGTCGAACCATCTGATTGAACTGTGGTCGCGAGGCGGGTCTGAGCGCCGAGCACGTGCAAGGCGGCAGCGGCCGTGACCAATTTGGTCGTGGAGGCCGGGACTTGCGGGTTTTGGGCACCTCGATCGAAGAGGAACTCGCCCGTCGCCGGGTCGAGGACTATCGCGGCCGAAACCCCCATGCTGCGCGAGGTCAGCAGAGGCGTGAGCTTCGAGTTAAGCACCGCGGGGTTCGGCGCGGGCGCGGTCGATCCAGCGATTGCAGTAGGCACGAGAACCGGGTCGGTCTCCTGCGCTAATGCCGGACTACCGCCGAGGATTGTGGCGAGGAGAGTCAGCAAGGTGACCGATGCCACAGGAAGTAAACGTTGCTGCAACGATCCTCCTTCGCCTCTATACCCTTGTCTCATAAGCGTATGGCAACGGCACTAGCCGTGATGGGGTCGCATCGGCGACCACGAACCCTGGAAGGCTCCCTATGGAACCCCTCACCTTTGATGTGACCATCGAGATCCCAGCAGGCAGCCGGAACAAGTACGAGATCGACCACGAGACCGGTCGCATTCGCCTTGATCGCATGCTCTTCACGTCCACTCGTTACCCGCATGATTACGGGTTCATCGACAACACACTTGGCCAGGACGGCGATCCGCTCGACGCTCTCGTTCTGCTGCAGGAGCCGACCTTCCCGGGCGTCGTCATTCGCTGCCGCGCTGTCGGAATGTTCCGTATGACCGACGAGGCTGGCGGAGACGACAAGGTGCTGTGCGTGCCGCTCGACCCGCGCCTTGAGCACCTGCGCGACATTCACCACGTTCCTGAGTTCGATCGCCTCGAGATCCAGCACTTCTTCGAGGTCTACAAGGATCTCGAGCCCGGCAAGAGCGTCGAGGGCGCAACGTGGGTCGGTCGCACTGATGCAGAGGCCGAGATCAAGGCGTCATACGAGCGCGCGAAGGCCACTGGCTACAACCACTGACCTCGTTCACCGGGCAGGGCTAGCGCGCTGAGCGATAGTCCAATCGTGCACTGGCGAAGACTTCAGCACGTTCGCCGAAGATCGCTCCCAAAAATGGCACCACCACGGGCGCGCTCAGATGCACCCGGACCGACTCACCATCACTGACCACCTGTTCGAGACGCACTCCTCTAAGTGCATCGGCAGTTGCGACCGCCGAAACATTCGCTCGCACGACTCGTGCCACGATCGCAGGATCAAGAGCCGTGGCCTCGCTAGCCCCTCGCTCGTAGTACGCATTGAGATCAATGGCCTGAGCCCCGGCAACTGCCGAGGCATCCGCTATCGCGGTCAGATTTCGGCGCTGGAGGAAGAGTGACGACACGTCGACAACGACGGCTAGCGCGAAAATGCAGATGGTCACGAGAATGATGCCCAGAAGCATCACGCTGCCTTCGTCGCGTTTCCTTGCATGACTCACTGATCACCTCGGTAGGTGTCGACCGGCATAGTGCGTTGTGCCGTGATCGGGATCTCGGTTCGCTCCTCGCCGAGAAAGTGAGGTAGCCACGGAAGATCGACAGACCAGGCCAACTCGACATGTACCGAAGACTCCGGTTGAAGACAGCCGCCGCTTGAGCACCGGATGCTCAGGGCGCGCGCCGGCAACTCAAAGCCCTGGTCTACGAGCGCCAGTCTCGCCGCCGTCATTGCTCGAGCGCGTGCATCAGGAACGGTGTCGGCGGTGACGAACGCTCGACCCGCCTCACGCACCGCAAGTGAGGAAGCGACCGTGGCTGCTTGAACTCGCATGACACACATGGAGATGTAGGCGAGAGGTACGAGAACCAGTACTCCGATCACAATGAATTCGATCACTGCACTGCCACGATCAGCGGGCTCGCACCGTCTCACTCGTGCACTCACGCCTGCTCCTGGAGTGAATGACCGCGTACATGAATCACGGTCGGTCCCAAAAGACCCATCAACGGGAGCCTCGCCTCGATGTCGAGAGCCATGATCGTGGCACCGCCTGCCATCTGTCGACGCACAACTATTCGCTCAACTGATTCAGAAGCAATGGTCTCGTCGATGATCGCTCTCGCTCTCCTCTCGCCGGCCCGAGGATCAGCACCGGCAAGCGCCGCGGCGCGTGCACCTTCGGCGGCCGCGGAGGTGAGCACTGTGCGCACATGCATGACGAGGACGACTTGCAAAATGGCGAGAGCCACAGCTATCAGTAGTGGCGCGACAAGGACGAAGTCAACGATCGCGCTTCCAGCGTCCTTTCGCCCCGAAGTCCTCACGGGGTTGCGACGGAGGTGAGCGCTCGATCCAGCACTCCCGTGAGCTGATCATCGGCAATGAGCCACATCGCTGTGACGAGCCCTGCCGTCATCACAGACACGAGGACCCAGCCCGGCACATCACCTCGATCATCAGAGGCTTGCAGTGCGAGGCGAAGCGCGTACTTGTGAAGTCGGGTGAACATGGTGAGCCTTTCGCTAGTTGATGAATAGATGAAGACTGCGGAAGCCTGGAAAGAGCGCAATAACGACGACGGTGGGCAGGATCAGGAAGACAACCGGGATCAGCATCGAGACGTCCTTGCGTCCGGCGGATTCCATGAGCCGGCGTGACTGAGCTGCGCGGGAGTCGGCTGCTTGTGCGCGCAGAAGCTCGGCGAGTGGGGTTCCGCGCTCCATCGCGAGCAGCAGGGAATCCACGAAACGCTCAACGTCAGGCGACCTCGAGGATCGAACAAGATCTCGCATCGCATTCTCGAAGGGAGTGCCCAGCCGAATGTCGGCGGCTGCTCGTTGCACGAGGGATCCGAGATCACCGTTTGCCATGGAACCAACTCGCGCAAGTGCCGCGGAAGGAGATTCTCCGGCAGCGACAGCGAAGGCGAGTAGTTCGGCAAGATCGGGAAGTTCGGCGCCAATCCGTTCAGCCAACTGTCGGCGAGATCTGGCAAGTAGAGCGGTGTGAATGAGTTGAGCCGCGACACCGCCCAGTACTGCGAGGAGTA
>JBIJBU010000168.1:0-3712 GCA_044345075.1 Candidatus Nanopelagicales bacterium
GCCATGGCCAAGCAGTTGACCGGGGCATTCATGCTGCCGCGTAAGCCCCTTGCCGCTCCGATCATCACTGCCGAACCGAATATCTCGAAGGCGGCCGTTCAAGAAGCCGTTGATGTGGCTCGAACCGCGGTGAGCGCGCCGGTGCAGGTTGACGCGGCGGGCACGATCGCGTCGATCCGGCCTGGTGCAATCGCGCAGGCGCTCAACTTCACTGCGGAGGGTGATCGCTTCGTGCCCACCCTTGACGGCGCTGTCCTGCATCAGGCCATCGGCACTCAGCTCTCCGGCGTCGAGACGACAGGGCGTAACGCGACCTTCAGGATCGTCAAGGGAAAGCCGGTCGTCGTGCCCTCCGTCGTGGGCAATGGTGTCTCCGATGAAGAACTGTCATCGAAGGTGCTGACGGTGATCGGAAACCCGGAGCCGGATCGCACTGTCGCCGTCACCATGGGGGTCCGCGAGCCTGAGCTCACCACTGCCCAGGCCGAGACTCTCGGTGTGACAGAGCGCATTTCGACATTCACGCAGAAGTTCCCGTATGCCGCGTATCGCGTGCAGAACATCGGCCAGGCTGCCGAACGCGTCAACGGCACGCTACTTCTTCCCGGTGAGACCTTCTCCCTTAACGACACCATCAAGGAGCGCACCGAGAAGAACGGTTACACCGTCGGCTTCCTGATTGGCCCGGGCGGCGTGTTCGCTGAGGATCTCGGCGGCGGTGTCTCGGCATCGGCGACCACGGTGTGGACTGGAGCTTTCTTCGCCGGCATGGAACCCAAAGAGGTCAAGGCGCACTCGATCTATATCTCGCGCTACCAGGCGGGCCTTGAGGCAACTGTTGGTTGGGGCCTGTTCGACATGAGTTTCACGAACACGAGCCCCTATGGCGTATTCATCACGACCAAGATGACGAACACCTCGATGACGGTGAATTTCTGGAGCACCAAGGTCTACGACGAGATCAAGGCCGAATTCGGACCGCGTACCAACATCAAGCCGTTCGCCACGATCTACGACAAGTCAGAGAAGTGCCTGGGCCAGGATGGTTCCGAGGGCTTCGATATCGATGTTGATCGGGTGTTCTACAACGACGGTGTCGAGGCCAAGCGCGAGACGATCAGCACCGCTTACCGCCCTGCGCCGAAGGTCATCTGCGGCAAGAAGCCCAAGCCGTTGCCCGTGTGCCTCGAGGGTGAATTGCCGAAGCCGAGCGGGCGGCCGAACGCCAAGCCAACCTGCGCGCCCGCCGGTTTGGCGTCGGGCAGGCCCGGTGCGAATCAGAGCGCTACAGCGACAACATCGGAGTCAGGCTCGGCGAAGGCCACTGATTCAGTGACGGGCGACGGCGCACCGACCCAGGCTGCCGCTTCTGCCGAGAAGTCATCGCCGAAGGCCAGCAAGAAACCCGGCAAGAAGCCCTCTGCTGACGCATCGGCCAAGGCTTCGGCCAAGGCATCAGCGAAGGCCACGCCTAAGCCCACGAAGTCAGCGGCTTAACGCAGGCTAGATCTGTTCGACGACCTGGCCATCGGCTGTGTCGGTCACGGCAAAACCGAGTGCGGCGAGCGCATCGCGAAGTTCATCACTGCGTGCCCACTGCTTCTCCGCGCGCGCAATGCGGCGCTGCTCGAGTAGATCATTCGCTTCATCACTGAGCTCGACAACCGCAGGTGCCTTGCCGATATCGCGTGCGAGATCGAGGCCGAGCAAACGATCGGCGGCGAGGAAGGTCTCCATCTTGGCGCCATCGGAAATGCCGGAGTCTTTCTCCAGCTCGCGAAGCACCGTGATGGCCCGCGGAGTATCGAGATCGTCGGCGAAAGCGGCCTTCATCGCGTCGAGATGCTCGGCCGAGAGTGCGGCCGACGGCTCGGTGGCCCACTGCGCCACGCGTTCGCGCCAACGACGGATCGTGGTGTCAGCTGCGGCGATGGAGTCCCACGTGAGATTGAGCTGCTGGCGGTAGCGATTCGACATGAAGGCCAGGCGCAGTGCGAGCGGATCGAATCCGCGATCGATCACATCGCTGACGAGCACGACGTTGCCGGTCGACTTGCTCATCTTGCGGCCCTCGAAGAGCAGATGCTCACCGTGTACCCAGTGGCGCACGACCTCGCTGCCGGTCACGCAGTTGCTTTGCGCACGTTCATCTTCATGATGCGGGAAGCGCAGGTCGATTCCGCCGGTATGGATGTCGATGGTGTTGCCGAGCAGGCTGAGGCTCATGGCGCTGCATTCGGTATGCCAGCCCGGGAAACCGGCGCCCCACGGGGTGTCCCACACGAGTTGAGTTCGAGTCGCGCCCGACTTCTTCCACAGGGCCCAGTCAGCGTGAAAGCGCTTGGACTCGTCGACCGCAGCATCAAAGCGGTGTCCGGGGCGAAGCTGATCGAGTCGATTGCCGCTGAGCTCGCCGTACTGCGGGTAGCTGCGGGCGTCGAAGTACACCGAGCCGTCGCCGCCGACATAGGCGTGACCGGAGTCCATCAGGGTGCTGATGAGGTCAATCATCAGCGGGATCGACTCGCTCGCCCGCGGGTACTCGTCAGCCGGGTAGATGTTCAGCAGGGCGAGATCGCGATGGAAGGCGTCCTCATAAGCACGAGCCACGGCGAGCGCGCCACGACCCTCGCGGGCGGCCTGGCCCAGCACTTTGTCCTCGCCGTCGCCCTGGCCTTCGTCGATGGCCCCGAGAGCGTCGTCCCCAAGACCGGTGTCATCGGCCATGTGCCCGACGTCGGTGATGTTCTGCACGAGCCGCACCTGCAGGCCCTCGGCCTCGGCGGCGCGACGGATCAGATCGGGGAGCAAGAAGGTGCGCATATTGCCCACGTGAGCGTCGCGGTAGACCGTGGGCCCGCACGCGTAGATGCTCAGGAAGCCGGCCCGGGCGGGCACGATCGGCACCACAGCCTTGGCCTTGGTGTCATGGAGCAGCATCCCCCCAGCCTAGGGTCATGTCGCCTTGGTCACCTATCGCCTGATTCGTGACCGGATGTGTGTAGGTTTACTCCACGCCAGAGATCAACCGCTTATTTCGGAGGTTTAGGTGACCTACGTCATCGCAATGCCCTGTGTAGACCTGAAGGACAAGGCCTGCATCGAAGAGTGCCCTGTCGACTGCATTTACGAGGGTGACCGGATGCTCTACATCCAGCCCGATGAGTGCGTTGACTGCGGTGCTTGCGAGCCCGTGTGCCCCGTCGAGGCCATCTTCTACGAGGATGACGTCCCCGATGAGTGGAAGGACTTCACCGCAGCCAATGCGGAGTTCTTCGCAGATCTCGGTTCACCCGGTGGAGCCGCCAAGCTCGGCGCTCAGACCTTTGATGCTGCGTTGTTGGCGACAGTTCCGCCGCAGGAGCACGACCACTGATCATGTTGTCACCCGCCGAGCGGCTGCCTGATTTCCCCTGGGATCTCCTGGCGCCGTTCGGCGAGCGTGCACGTGCCTTCCCCGGTGGCATCGTCGATCTGTCGATCGGCACGCCCGTTGATTCAACCCCTGAGATCCTCCAGCGCGCCTTGCGCGATTCTGCAGACGCTCACGGTTACCCCACGACAGTCGGAACCCCTGATCTCCGTCGCTCATGCGCCGATTGGGTGCAGCGCACCCTCGGTGCGACTGTCAGCACCGACGCGATCTTGCCGACCATCGGCTCCAAGGAATTCATCGCGCTGCTGCCGACCCTTCTCGGCCTCGGTCCCGATT
>JBIJBU010000044.1:0-12946 GCA_044345075.1 Candidatus Nanopelagicales bacterium
TGCTCGAGGTTCTGAGTGCATCACCCGAATGGTCAGGCGGCGTAATCGAACGACCGAGTTACCGCCCGATCACGAAGTACGAATCCATTGCCATTGAGGCAGGCAGGCCGATCACCGACCTGATGTACACGCGCGTCTAGTTGTCCTGATGCAGGGCGTTGAGCTCTGCCTTCTTCGCGCGAGTCCAGGTGATCGCCGACAAGATCATCGCGGCCATGGCCGCAAGAAGAACCCACAGGAACAGCAGGATGTCGATCGATGCCCCGATCGGCGGGGCATTCGGCAATGAGTTGCGGAGCAACGGAAGGGCGAACAGCAAGGAGCCCAGCCAGCCAAGCAGCGCAACCTCCATGCGGCGACGGCCTGAGGAGACAAGGAGCGCGATGAAGAGCGCGACGGCTGCGAGCGCGGTCATCGTGATCAGCAGAACGATTGCGAAAAGCTTGGTGCTGAAGGCACGCACCACGGTCATCTGACCCTGCGCGCCATTCTCCATGCTCGTGGGCAAGTCCATCGAGACATCCCAGCCCGATATCCCGCCCCCGCCGGAGGTGCCGACAGGGATGGGTCCGTTGATTGTCCAGCCTCCGCCGGACTCCCTCGTCACGCTTTCTGCTTGCACGTAGAGATCAGCGCCATAGCTGTCGAACGGATAGCTGCTCACCGAGCCGTCGGCGCCGAGCACAACCTGCGCTGCACCCAAGCGACTCCCTTGTGGGTAGTAGAACTCCTGATTGCCCTCGGTGGTCGAGACCGTGATGCGAGTGTTCTGCGCAAGGGTTTCGGCGTCTTTGTTGACGTAATCGGAGCCGAAGGTGTTGAACACCAGTCGAGCCGTGAGGGTGTTGGTCGCTGCTTCGAGCGAGAGCGGCTGAATAGTTACCGTGATGCCGGGCTTGCTCGGCGGAATGAGCCCGCCGGTCACATTGAGATCGCCCTCGTTCTCGTACGCGATCGAGACGGTCAGGATTGCCGCAACCAGGACGACGGCGGCGATGATGGTGGCTCGCCAGCCTGAGCGCGAGAGCGGGCGCGGCTGCGGATGCAGCAGCCATTCCTCACGGCTCTTGGTCATCACTCCACCCTTCGCTAACACGAGGAAACGCGACGCACTGTATCCCTACAGCGCGTCGCGTCCTTGGTAAATCGCCTAGGCCGGCGTGCTGAAGAGGATTGCCTCGCCCTGGCCGCCGCCACCGCACAGTGCCACTGCGCCGAGGCCGCCGCCGCGCTTCTTGAGTTCATATGCCGCGCTGAGCAGTACGCGGGCGCCGCTCATGCCGACCGGGTGTCCGACTGCGATGGCGCCGCCATTGACGTTGACGATGTCGGGGTTCAGGCCGAGCTCCTTGACCGAAGCAAGACCGACGCTGGCGAAGGCCTCGTTGATCTCGACGATGTCAAGGTCGGCCACGGTGGCCTTGCCATCACGGCGCAGGGCGTCCTTGATGGCGTCAGCGGGCTGGAGCAGCAGTGACGGGCTCGGGCCGGCAACCTCGCCATGGGCACGGATCTCAGCGATCCACGAGAGTCCGTGTGCCTCGGCGAACTCCTTGGTGGTGACCACGACAGCGGCAGCACCATCGGAGAGCTGGGAGGCATTGCCCGCGGTGATGCGTCCGTCCTTGGCAAAGGCCGGCTTCAACTTGGCCAGACCCTCAGCGGTCGTGTCGGCGCGCACGCCTTCATCGTCGGTCACCGTGATGGTGCCCTTGCGGGTCGTGATCTCGACGGGGACGATTTCCTCGGCCAGACGACCGCTCGCGATTGCCGCTGCGGCGAGCTGATGCGAACGAGCGGCAAAGGCGTCGAGCTCCTCGCGGGAGATGTCGTGATCGTTGCCGTAGCCCTCAGTCGAGCTACCCATCGAGACCTTGTCAAAGGAGCAGATCAACGCATCGCGATCGAGGGCGTCGGCAGCCTTCACCTCGCCGTACTTGTATCCATGACGCGAGCCCTGCAGCAAATGCGGCGCGTTGGTCATCGACTCGGTGCCGCCGGCGACAACAACGGTGTGCTGCCCGGCCTTGATCATCTGCACGGCCATGGCCACTGAAACCAGGCCCGACAGGCAGAGCTTGTTGATCGTGACAGCGGGGATGTTGATCGGCAGGCCTGCGGCCGCAGCGCACTGGCGGGCCGGGTTCGGGCCGACGCCTGCCTGCACCACGTTGCCGAAGACCACGGCGTCGATCTGATCAGCAGTAACGCCGGAGCGCTCGACTGCCGCCTTGATCGCAATGCCGCCAAGATCGACTGCAGAAAGGCTCGAGAAGACGCCGAGCAGCTTGCCGATCGGGGTACGGGCACCATCGAGGACTACGCACGTGGTCATGAACACTCCCTTTAGTTGGATGTCCTAATACTATCCCCCGACGCCGGACCACTAGATAGCCTCTCTCCAGTTACTAGTCAGGGGAAGTCATGAGTCGCACGGCCATCGTCACGGGGGCAGGCACCGGCATCGGAGCCGCCACGGCACGCACCCTTGCGGCCAGTTGCAGCACGGTCGTGCTCGTCGGTCGCCGGATAGAAAAGCTCGAGCAGGTGGCTTCCGAGATCGCGGCGCAGCACCCTGAAGTCACCACCCACGTGAAGTCGGTCGACCTCACTGACGTGACAGCAGTGGAGTCCTTCGCAGACTGGGCTATCTCTGAGCTGCCGAGCATCGACGTACTCGTCAATAACGCAGGCTCGGTTCAGCCGCGTTTCACCGGCGGTCTGCAGGATCTCAATGACGTGTGGGAATCCACTCTGCGCGGAAACCTGATGAGTGCGGTGCTCATGACCGAGGCGTTGCTTCCGCACGTCACCTCCCCCGGCGGCCGAGTCGTCATCGTGGGCTCCTTCGCAGCGCAGTTCGGCAATGGCTCGATCGCCTACTCGGCCGCGAAGTCAGCGCTGCAGACCTACGTCGTCAGCCTCACGCGCACGCAGGGCCCACGCGGCATCACCTGCAATGTCGTCGCCCCGGGCTTCACCGGCGATACCGAGCTCGTCGTGGGTCGCATCGACGAGGAGCGTCACGCACGACTGGTCAGCGGTATCGCCGCCGGCCGCTCCGCGAGCTCACAAGAGATCGCGAATGTCATCGACTTCCTGGCCTCGCCAGGAGCATCGTTCGTCAGCGGACAGACCGTCACCGCCAATGGTGGCGTGATGTTCCCGGGCTAGTTCACTGCATTCCAACAAAGACAACACCGAGAAGAGGGATCACCATGGCCGAGTTCACCGAACTGGATCGCCAGCGCATCGAGATCGTCAAGAAGCTCTTCGCTGCCTGGAGCAGCGGCAATGCTGATGCACCTGCTGAATTCATGGCCGCCGATGCCACCTTGTGGGATTCAATCGGAGGCCAGAAGGACGGCTGGTCGAATATTCGCGAGTACTTCGCACACGGCCTGCAGCGCTATCCCGATCTCGTTCTCGAGCCGACCGGCGAGTACTGGGCGCGCCCCGATGGCATTGCCCTGCAATGGGTGATGAGTGCGACAGTCATGGATGACTCCAAGGGCGCCGAGCACAAGGGCAAGAAGTGGATCGTCGAGGGCCTGAGCTTCATTCAGTTCGATGGCCTCACCGTCGTACTCGAAGCGGATTACCACGAGGGGACCTCGCGCGATAAGTCACTTCACGAAGGCGGGCTCCACGCGCCGATCAGGCGCTGATGCAGTTGCTCGACCTGACGTGAACTGATCTGCGTTTGCGTGACGAGCCGCCGATAAAGGAAGGGCGAGACGATGTCCTCTACGCCCTGCTTCACGTCGAGATCGGCATTGAAGACCCCCTCGGCCTGACCGCGCCGAATGATCTCGGCCGCGCGTGATCTCGTCTGCGAGAAGCTGCGGCTATGGACTTCGGCGAAGGCATCATCACGCATTGACCCTTCAATGAGTGCAATGAGAACAGCACAGTAGGTCGGGTCATTGAGGCGCCTCGCGTAGTCGGCCAGATAGTCGCGGAGGGCCGCGACCGGATCAGCCGCGAACTCCGCTGAGTCGCGATGCATAAGTTCGTCGAAGACCTCGCAGGTCAGTGCCGCGAGATCTGGCCAATTGCGGTAGATCGTGCTGCGCGAGACTCCGGACTCCTCCGCGAGCCGATCAGTCGTGAGACCAGCGACACCATCGGATACGAGAACCGAGCACACGGCCTCGAAGACCGCAGCTTTCGAGCGCTCGTAACGGGCATCGGTCGTCATGACTACTCGCAAGTGATGTCGAGCATCTGGCCGAGGAATCGCAAGTGAACCGCTATGCCGATCGCGAGTTGATCTGCCGTGCGATGCGAGCCTTCGGCGAACACGGTGAGCGCAGTGAGGTTCACGCAGGCACCACGGAAGTGGTTGTAGGCCAGCCAGTTTCGCCACTGTTGCTCGGTGTACTCGAGGCCAATGGTCTCGGTCAACCTCGCCTTCCAGGCCTCCGGGCTCATGGTCCGGCGACCGCGAATAAGCGCGAGGTAGGCCCAATCCTCGGCAGCGTCACCAACATGCGCGAACTCCCAGTCGAGCACGGTGAGTCCGTTCTCGGCATCAAAGAGCGCATTGCCGGGGCCGGCATCACCGTGCACGATCACGCTCGGGCCGGTGGGCTCGAGATTTGCGCGCAGCCAGGCGGCACCTTGCTCGATGACGGGGATCGGTAGCGGCGCGTGCGCGCGATACAGCGCGAGCCAGCCATCGATGTTGTCGCTGATGACCTGCTCGGCTGTGCGACCTGAGTCGTCAATCGCGGTGACGGGGACACGATGGAGATCGGCAACCGAACGAATGATGTCGTCGAGGCCTGCGTCATCGAGACGCACCTCTCCGCGCACTTCTTCCATCACGAAGAAGGGCTCTCCGAGCACGCGGCCAGTGGATTCGACGTGCATGATGGCCGGCACGCGGTAGCCGGCCTTGAGTAGCCCGCGCATTGCCGCTACTTCGGTTGTGGTCTCAGTGCCGAACATGCCACCTTGCTCGATACGCACGATGACGTTTTGCTGGTGGCCATCGATGCTCACTGTCGTGCGCCACATGCGACGCGAGAAACCGCCGCCGATGAGCTCAGCACGCAGGATCTCGACAGGAGCGCCATGCTCCGCGGTCAGCCAGTCCGCGAGTTTCGCGAGCTCGGACTCCTCAACGTCAATCACCGGATGCTCGACATCAGTGCCGTGGCCGGTGAAGACGGCGAGCAGGGGTTCAGCGACGGTGAAATCCTCACGGGACCAGGCGACCAGTTCCTGACGCAGCGGCGAGGGGCCGAAGTCAGCGAGCATCGACTGGGCTGCGGCCTCGTAGGCCGCATCGGCTGCCGTGCCGACGGGAAGACCGAGTAGTTCGGCGATCACGGCAGCCCGTGCACTAGTCGGATCCTCGCCACGAGTGGCCGCGTACTTCTCGATGCCCGCCCACTGGCTGACGTCGCCGTGAGCGATGTCGGCAGCTTCGTGAGCGCGCGCGATCGCGTCGGCAAGTGGTTGGTCAGCGATGCGAACCGTCACGCGCGCAACTCCTCGGCGTACTTCGCCTCGAGTCCGAAGTCGTAGCCCGCACCCCACATCGGGTCGGCGAGAACATCGGGGGAATCAGCGACAGGTGACGCGCAGAACCAGTCGTAGGTCTGCTCGTGTCCGAGTCGGAAGCCGCGCTCCACGGTGAGACCGAAGTCGGCAGCCTTCTCAACCGAGAGGATCCCGTGGTGGCGATCCTTGAACAGATGGCCGAACAGCGGGCCCTCCGTGGTGTACCCAGTGGGAACGTTGATGATCTCGGGGGTTACACCGACGATGTCGGCAAGCTGGTGCACGTACTCGATTGCTGAACAGCCTTGGCCGGTGATGTTGAAGACTTCGCCGGCCGCCTTCGGCAGTTTCGATATCTCCACGAGGTTCGTGACGAGATCATCGACATGGCCGTACGACGTAGTAACGAGACCCTCATGCGGCACGAGCACGGGCAGCCCCTTGCGCAGTCGCAGGAACATCGCGGTTTCCATGTCATGGATATTGTTATCGGGGCCGTAGATCGCGGCCGGCCGAGCAATCGAACCCGGGAAGTTCGTGCGCACATGGCGATCAAGGATGACTCGCTCGGCGTGGGCCTTGAAGCCGCCGTACGTGGTGTCGGGGTCATCGCGATACGGCTGATCTTCCGTCCAAGGCATGATCCCGGTCGGCGCGTAGGCCATGATCGACGAGACGAAGACGTAGGAGCCCACGCGACCGTCGAGCAGGTCGATCAGATCCTCGAAGAGTCCGCCGCCGGCCGCCATCACGAAGCCCGAGACGTCGATCACGGAATCCCACTCGGTGCCCTCGAGGGCTGCACGCATCGATTCAGTGCTGGTGCGATCGCCGACGATGCGGCTTACGCCCTCCGGCAGCTCACTGGTGGTCTTGCCGCGGTTGAGCACCGTGACCTCGTGGCCTGCCTCCCGCAGCTGCTCGACCGTGCGACGTCCGACGAAGGTGCTTCCACCGAGGATGAGTGACTTCATGCGGGGACCATAGCCCAGATTCTCGATTTATGAGACATTTTGTCTCATAGTCGCGAAACCGCCAGTAGGCTGCGGGAATGAGCAACCAGCGTCTGACCGCCTTCGACGAGTTCCCGCGCCACCAGACCACGGGCACCTTCAACTCGGTCGCGAGCGACTCCCCCAACTGGAGTGACGGCTTCTACTTCACCTTGGGTGACCAGGAAACCGGAGCGAGCCTGTTCGTGGGCATGCGCCTGTATTCCAACACCGATGTGATGGACGGCTTCGCCTGCGTCACGGTCGACGGCAAGCAGTACAACGGCCGCTGGTCGCGCCGGCTGCGCCCGAATATCGACGACATTCGAGTCGGGCCGCTTGCCCTCGAGATCCTCGAGCCGCTCAAGCGCCTTCGCCTGACCTGCGATGAGAACCAGTACGGCATCAGCTACGACCTCGAGTGGACGGCGCTGCACGAGCCTTACCTCGAAGACGAAATCATCCGCTACTCCGGTGGCCGCAAGGTCTACACGCGCAACAACTACGACCAGTGCCTCGACGTCACCGGCACCATCACCGTCGGTGATCGCACGCTGCACGTATCGCCGAAGTCGTGGGTCGGCGTACGCGATCACTCTTGGGGCATGGGTCGCACGGGCGGCAAGAACGCCGGAGTGGCACCTGAGGTCGGCAAGGATCCCCGCCGCGGCTTCGCGATGCGTCAATGGACGATGTTCAAGATGCCCGACCGCGTGATGTTCTGGCAGTTCCACCAGCAGCCTGATGGCTCGTTCAATCAGCTCGAGACCATCGTGATCCCGAACGACACCACGCAGGAATGGTGGTCGTATGTCGATGCCAACGTCACGCATGAGCGCATTGATGGTTACCCGCGTCTGAAGGAATCCACGATCTCTCTCACCCGCCCCGACGGCACGGTCGATCGCTTCATGAACACCCCGGTCGGCTGGCCCGTCTATCTACAAGGTGGCGGTTACCACGACGGCTTCGCCGATGGCCAAGGTCGCGGCGTCTACCGCGGCGACGAGTTCAGCGATGGCGAGGTCTGGGATGTCACGCACCCCATCAACGTGGGCGATCCCGCCGGTTGGTTCGTGCAGCGCCCCGATGCCTGGGCTGAGCAGTTCGCCACGTGCGTCAATCTCGACAACCCGGCTGATGCCGGTTTCGGTCACATGGAATGCGTGATCACCCCGTGAGCGACTCCGATAAGGCCGGCATAGATCCCGCACGTATTCAATGGCTACTCGACCGCGAGGAATTGCGCGCACTGTCCGGTACCTACATGCGCGGTCTCGATCGCGCCGATAAGGCTCTCGTGCGCAGCGTCTTCGCTGACGACGCCACCACTCATTACGGATCGTTCACCGGTGGGCCCGACGAAATGGCCGGTATGGCGATGAAGGCGCTCTCCGCCTACAGCGACACCCAGCACTTCCTCGGCCAGATCAATCTCGAGATCAATGGCGATGAGGCCACTGGCGAGGTGTACTTCCAGGCGTATCACAAGCACGCCACCGAAGGCTTCGACCGCTTCATCTGCGGCCGCTACATCGACCGCTACCGCAAGGTCCGTGGGTCGTGGAAAATGTCACACCGCACGGAAGCCGTTGACTGGTCACGCACGGAGCCAATAGCCGATGATTACCTAAACCTGCGGCCGCACACGGTCAGAGGCTCGCGCGACACCACCGATCTGAGTTACCGCCCGCACGAGGCATAACACGCCGAACACGAAGGAGCACGAATGAACATCGAGCGCTTCCAGGCCTTCCTGGACGCCGTGGAGCCTGACCGCGGGGCAACCGTGCTCAGCGCATCACCGCTTCCGGGTGGCTACAGCCGCGACACCGTCATGGCCGAGGTTCAGTGGGCCGATGGCAGCACCGAGAAGTTCGTGCTCCGCGGAGATCCGCCCGAGGAGAGCAGCGTCTTTCGCAGTGACCGCGCCAATGAATGGGCGATCCTCCAGGCCGTCAAGGATCTCCCCGACTTCCGGATCCCGACTCCGCGCTACTTCGATGCCACGGGCGAGTACATGGGCTGCAAAGCCATCATTTCGGAAGCCATCGACTCGACGTCGATGCAGAAGTACCTCGACTCAGGCCCCGATCTCGACCAGGCACGTGAGGACTTCGTCGCGATCATGGCCTCGGCGCACAACACCTCTCTCGAGTCGATCGATGCCTCCATCCCGCGACCGAGCAGCTGGCTCGAGCACATCGAGGATGTCATCGCCAACTACGAACGCATGCTCGATCTCATCGATAACAGCGACCCGGTACTCCGCTACACCCTGAAGAAGATCAGGATGAACATGCCTGCCGAGGTGCCGATGGCATTGGTGCACGGCGATCTTCAGCCAGGCAATTTCCTGCTGTCGGAGGGCACCGACCCGTACATCATCGACTGGGAGTTCTCGCGCATCGGTGATCCGCGCCTCGACATCGGCTACTACCTGCAGATCCCGATGCCCCCGCATCTGTACCACCCGGATCCCGAGGCCTTCCTCACGACGTATCGCGCGCTCACCGGCATGACCGAGGAGCACATCAATCCGGCAATCGCCAAGTACTTCCTGCTTCTTGGCACCAGCCACCTGATGGTCGACATCGTCCGTGGAGTCCAAGATGTCACCGGCGGCCAGCATCGCGGTGTCATGGGCACCTTCTTGATGACCGCCTATGCCCACTTCAACAAGCTGTATCTCGACTACTCGCTCGAACTGCCTTACTCGGAGGTCACCTCATGATCACTCGTCCCTCGACCTCGCGCGTACTCGAGGATGTCGTCGAAGAACTCAGCCGCGACATCATGCCGATCATCACCGACCCGGCCCAGCAGATTCGCATGCACATGCTCATGGTGGTGCTCAACGACTGCGTCAACGCCAGCGAGCGGGAGATTTCGGTCATGCGCACCGAGATCCCGACCTACCTCGCCTTTGCTGACGATGTAGCGAAGGCGACCGGCAATGCCGATGTCGCCGCCGCGGTCGCCGGCGCCCAGATGGGTGACTCCCTCGTGCTCACCGACGTGATCCGCGATTACGAGAATGCCAGCCGTGCATTCTCGACCGCCATGGATCTTGTGATGGACACCGTGAACCGCGAGTTCATCGAGCGCGGCGAGGCCCTGCTCAAGACTCGCGTGACGAATGAGCGGGAGATCCTCAGCGGCAGCTCCGCAGTCGGACGCTCGGCCAGCTAATCGCACGAACCACATGAGTGAGCCCCGGGAGATCTCCCGGGGCTCACTCATTGCAGAAAGAAGGTGAGTTACTCCGCGGGGTAGAACTTGTCACGAGCACGATCGCTCAGGACTTCCTTGCCCGAATCGATGATGATCACGGTTCCATTCATGAAGGTCGACTCATCGGAAGCCATGAACAGGGCCGCATTAGCGAGATCGCGCGGCATCGGTGCCTTGCCGCCTACGTACTTCGAGCCCAGGCGAACGGCAGCTTCCTCGAGATTGTCCTTGTCACCGGTGACGACGCCTGCAGTGAGCGAGGAGACCGTGGCGCCGGGAACGAGAACGTTGCTGCGAATCCCGAAGGGTGCGAGTTCGACAGCCACGCTCTTCGTGAGACCCACGACTGCGTGCTTGGCAGCCGTGTAGACGTGCGGGCCAAGACCGCCGTTGATACCGGCAGTACTGGCAGTGTTGATGATGACGCCCGAACGCTGCTTCTTGAAGACGCCCGCCGCAAGCTTGGTGCCCAGGAACACGCTGGTGACGAGGATGCTCATCGTGCGCTCATAATCGGCCAGTGGGGTGGTGTCGATATGACCGATGACGCCGACGACACCGGCGTTGTTCACCATGATGTCGAGGCCACCAAATTCCAGGATCGCCGCCTCAATGGCAGTCGCGATATCGGTCTCGCTCGTGACATCAGTGCGGACGAAGATCGCGTTGGGGGCGAGCTCTGCAGCGAGCTTCTCGCCTGCTTCTACGTCGATATCGGCGATGATGCAGCGAGCACCCTCTTCGACGTACAGGCGAACGATTCCCTCGCCAATACCGCGTGCACCGCCAGTGACAACCGCCGACTTGCCGGCGAGGCGGCCCATCAGTGACCGTCGCTGACGACGAGGCGCTGGATCATGTTGAGGCTGGCCTCATCGCGATTCTCGGCACCCGCGGCAATGATCTCGCGGGTCTGCAGGCGCCACCCGTGGCGATCGCGCTTCCAGGAGTCGATGTAGCGGCCGTGCAAGGTCCATTCCGCACCATCGAAGTTGCGATGCCAGGCGGTGATCAGACTGTCGGCGGTTGCGTAATCGGTGTCCTGGAACTCGATGGAGATATTCGTGACCGCGTGTGAGGTCTGCTTGTAGCGAGTGAATGCCTTCTGCAGCGAGGCGAGCAGATTGGCGCGGCCTTCGATCCACTCGGTGCCGCTGTAGCGCACCCGGCAGTCCTCGTGAAAGAGATCAGCCTGGGTCACGGCATCTGCCATGTCGGCGGCCTTGCAGTACTTGTACATCAGCTGCTCAATATCGAATCGATCACCGATACGCAGGCCTTCGACGCGGGCCATGGACATGACGTTCTCCTTCTGTGCGGGATTACTGAAGCTTGGCGACGACGGCGTTGATGCCGTCAGCAATGCTTTGCGCCACAGCCTGCGGGGTCATGCCGGCGTGTGCGGAGTTGATGACCTCAATGGAGAAGGTGGCATCGGGGCGATGGGCATCGCGAGCCCGCAGCAGACCAGCGAGATCGAATTCGCCGGCATTCGGCACCCGACGATTGTCGAGGCAGTCCTGCAGGAGATCGTCGTTCTCGGCGATGACAGTGCCGTCGTTGAACTGGACCGTGGTGATGTGCTTCCAGGCCGGCTCGAGGTCGGTGATGGTGAGCCCATTGCGGTACAGGTGCCAGACATCCATGCAGATGCTCAGGTTCGGTCGGCCGGCGATCTCGCAGATCTCGGCCGCGATGGCCGGGGTCTTCATGTTCGTGAACGGCAGCGGCTCGAGCACGACCTCGACGCCCCACTGGGCAAAGCGATCGGCTACGCGGCCAGCGCGTGCAGCGGCCTCCTCGAGGGTTCCCTCGTACGGGCCGGTCGCCTGCAGGCGCTGAGGGCGGTAATGCTCGGCGATGAGTGCTGCAGTTTCCTCGCGGGGATCGGGCTCAGCGAGCATGAGGCGCACGGCCTCCATCTCACCGACGATCAGCCCATGCTTGTCGAGCAGCGCATCGAGTTCAGCGAGCGAGTGATCTTGCAGCCATACGCCCATGTGACGCAGGTTGATTCCGATCTCGCGGAAACCTGCCGCCTTGGCGACTGCGAATCGAGTGTCGTAGTCGATATCGCCGAGGCAGTTGTAGGAGAAGGTGAAATCAGCCGGGGTCAGCTGCGCACTATTTGCCGGCAGCGTCACGCTTCTGGCCTTCCACGATGAGGTCATTGACCTGGTTGTGGAAGAACGGAATCTTGCCCTCACGGTCGTTGTAGACGTTCTCCTTGTAGTACATCGAGCGTGAGGTCTCGGCGATATCGCTCCAGGTCCAGACATCCTCGCCCACGACGATCTTCAGATGCTCCCAGTGTCGCTCAGTGCGCTCGAGGTATGCAGCATCGTCGGACTTGTACCAAAGTTCCCAGGTCTCGAACCGAGTCTTGTTGTGCGAGATCGGAATCGGACGGAACAACTGCAGGTGCTCTGGATTGTTGTTGAACACGCTCGACGGGAAGATCGTGTAGTGGCAGATGGCCACTGACTGGTGATCGGGGTTCTCCTGCAGCTTCGGCAGTGCACCCTTGAGCGGAACGATCATCATCGCGTGGTGATCGAACTCGAAGATGCGCATCTCGCGGCCGTCCTTGACGTCCTGCGGCGGGATGTGATGCAACGCCGGTGCGTGGTAGAACTCGTTGAAGGCATCGATGATGACCTTCCAGTTCACGTCGACGTCCCAGGTGACAACTTCCTTCAGGTACATGTTCTCCATCTGGTACGCGCCCAGATCGGTGAGGATGTCCTCGCCCAGCCACTCCAGCAGCGGCGGTGCGACACCCGGGCCATCGAGAACGGCCCATACCCAGCCACCCCACTCGTCGACCTCGACGGTCGGTGACCTCAGGCCCTCGAGCTTGTCCTGATCGAAGTCCTCCTTGTCGGGAACGCCGATGACCTTGCCGTCGAAGTCGTAGACCCAGTCGTGGAAGGGGCAGGTGAAGCGACGAGCGCCGCAGCCATCGTTCCGCACGATCCGTGACCCACGGTGCTGACAGATGTTGTGGAAGCCGGCAACGGTGCCGTCCTTTCGGCGGGTGAAGACGACCGACTCACCCTGGCCCTGCCACACGTAGTGATCTCCGGTGTTGGGGATCTGCTCCGAGCGGAACATGATCTGCCAGTTCGGGTTGAGCACGTACTTGCGCTCGAGATCGAAGCGCTCGGGGTCGGTGTACCAGGCGGCCGGCACGACACCGGGCTTGAAAG
>JBIJBU010000045.1:0-12938 GCA_044345075.1 Candidatus Nanopelagicales bacterium
TCGCCGGCGTCCAGCCCTTCTGGACGAGAGCAACCCAGCCGATGAGCGAGGCCAGCTCAAGGCATGGGTCTACTCGGGCTTCTTCCTGCTTATTGGGGTCGTATCGCTCTTCTCCTACCCCATCTCAACCTGGCTTCCCGTGGGGCTGATCGTGCTTGCCGTGGTGTTCCGGCGGGTCAGCGTCTCCTGATCAGATCGCCATTGGCGGAGCCATTTCCCCGGGTGGTAGCCTTCACGGGCCTTGGAGACAAGAGGCAAGCGCGAGTGGCGGAATAGGCAGACGCGCACGGTTCAGGTCCGTGTACTCGAAAGGGTGTGGGGGTTCAACTCCCCCCTCGCGCACAAGACAGGGCCCCGGCGATCCCGGGGCCTTCGTCATGTCCACCCACAACACGAAGCAGCCCGCTCCCCTCAGTGAGAGGCGCGGGCTGCTGACGTTTCGATGGTCCCATTGGTGGACTCGATTTAGCCGACTACCCACTTCGCTTGCGTGGTGTTGTAGACCAGGGTGCGAGTGCATACGGCACCACCGAGTCCACCGTTCATCCACTGCGCCCAGGACTCGCCCCAGCCGCCACTCCCGGCACCACCCCAATTCAACGTTGCGGGAGCAGCTGCATCACACGGGGCTGACGCCGGTTTACCGAACTGCTGGAGCACTGGTGGGGCAGACACTGATATCTCGTCACCTGTGTCAACAAAGGTGGTGAACAGCAGGTCCGGGGTTGGCGATCCATAGGACCCCCAGCCGGTGGGACCACCTTGAATGGCCTCTCCCCCGACATAGCTCCCCGGGATCACGAGGCCGTAGGACACATAACCTGATTGCGGTACCAGAGCGAATGCGTATTTCCTGCCCGCGACGATGGAAGCAGGTGAGCTGAATGCAAACGTCACTTGGCCGTACTGGAGGGGAACCGAGGAGTCAGGAATCGCCTGGGAGGCAATAGCAGATCCCACGGGCATGCCCGAGGGGGCATCAAGGACGTTGAGCGTCAGCGAGCCGCCAAAGTTCACACCTCTAGTCAATTCGGATATGACAATTCGGGTGAGCAATCCGCTAACTCCAGCGGTGAAGGTCTGTCCACTCTGACCGACTGCGCTCGAACTGGAGGCCCCGCCAATAGAACCAGAGGACTGCTGATCTGCAACGGTTGCTGCTGTTGCAGTTCCAGAGAGCAGCACAAAGGATGTCAACGCAGTGCACACTGTGAGGGCGACGACATGCATCCCGCCAGTGTAGGGGCGGCAATCCACCATTTTGTGTCGTCACGACTGCGATCGACGAGAGTATTCAGAAAGCTCTGGCTCTTTACTCTGTCGCCACTGAGTGCCACCGCGATCCCGTCACCGACCCGACAGGGTGTGGGGGTTCAACTCCCCCCTCGCGCACACGACAGGGCCCCGGTGATCCAGGGGGCCCTTGTCATTTCCGCTGACGCATCACAGCAGTTCACGCTCCCCTGAAAGCGGAGAACCACTCGGGCTTGTCCGTCGAGGAGAATTCCTTGTTACAGCGAGGTGAGCTCCGATGAGCGATGTGCCTAGGCCACGAACCAGGCTTCGCGCTCGCGGCTGTAGACCAGAGTCCGCGAGCACACTGCCCCGCCCTTTCCATCGTGCATCCATTGCGACCACGACTCTCCCCAGCCGCCGTGCGAGACCCCGCCCCAGTTGAGGCTCGCAGGAGCGAGTGCCGCGCATGAGCCGACAGTGGGCTTGCCGAACTCCTGGAACACCGGATCGGGAAGCGGTGGCGGAGGAAGGCTGACGGTGAGGAGGAGTAGGGCGCTGGCAGCGGAGTGATTCGACGTGGCGGATGCGTTGGCCGTTACCTCGCAGTCACCAACGCCGATGAAGGACACGATGGGCTGCGATGGGGTGGCAACTGAGCATCCGGCGTCACCGACACGAGAGACGGAGTAGGAGATCGTGCCGGAGCCATCGGTGACGGCCGTGGGAATGGTCGCCGGGTTAGTCGTCGTGAGTATCGAGAGCACTGAGTTCCAGGTGATCAACTGGGGAGCGACGATCACCGACTGACTGACAGTCGTGGAGGGTACGGAGTTGTAGTTCGTCGTGTCCGTGGGAACGAATCCGACCGAGAGGGTCGTGCTTCCGACACCTAGAACCGTGCCATGCGCATGCGAATAGGTGAATATTCCCGGGATTGCGGTTCCACCGACGGTCGCCGTGGCATTGAGCTGATCGGATCCGAGCGCTGCGCCGTAGGTGAGGGCTGCGGGAGTACTCCAGGTGATCACCGGCGTGCCGCGAGCGATGGAGATCGTGAGTGAGCTCGTTGCCGTGGCGACCGCATTAGTGGCGCTGATGGAGACCACCGACGTCCCAAATGCCGTTGGCGTTCCCGTGATCTGCCCGGTCGATGTATCGAACGACAGCCCCGAGGGCAGGCCCGTGGCGCTGAAACTCGTCGGCGAGTTCGTAGCCGTGATCGTGTACGTGCTGAGTGCCGTGCTGACCGAGCCGCTTGCCGTGGACGCACTGGTGATCACCGGAGCCGCAATGGCACTGCCGCTTACTGTCGCCGTGCCGCCGGCGTACCCCGTGCGACTGGTGGTCACCGTGAGCGTGGATGTCGCACCGGTGGCCAGTCCCGTGACCGTGAGTATTCCCGTCGCCGAATCAATACTTGCCGAGCCGGATGTCGCACTGATTCCCCAGGAAAAGGCCGCGTCATGATTCGTGATGGCAACACTGAAACCACCCACAGTAGAGGTCACCGTTCCAAACGTGGGAGTGCGAGCGGCAAGCGCGGTCACGACCTGGTTGACCGACGTCGATGCGACGGAGTTGTAGCTGCCCGTGTCAGTGGGCACGAACCCGACGGTCATCGTTGTGGTGCCAACGGACAGAACTGTGCCGATGGGCCGCGAGTAGGTGAAAGTACCTGGCACTGTGGTGCCGCCAACGGCGGCGGTGGCATTGAGCTGCGTCGCGCTCAACGCCGTTCCATAGGGAATAGACGCAGGTGTGCCCCATGTGATGACGGGAGTGGCTCGAGAAATGGAGATCGTGAGCGTCTTCGTACCGGTTCCGAGTGAATTCGTGGCACTGATAGTCACCGTTGACGTGCCTACTGCTGAAGGCGTGCCCGTGATCTGGCCGTTCGCCGTGTTAACCGAAAGACCGGAGGGAAGTCCCGTGGCGTTGTAGCTCGTAGGCGAGTTCGTTGCCGTGATCGTGTAGGTCGGAAATGCCGAACCGATGGTTCCGCTTGCTGTACTTGAACTGGTCACCGCAGGTGTCGCCGCGACAACGGTGAGGTTGTAGATGCCAAGCAGGGCGCATGTGTAGTAGCAGTCGCCGCTGTAGAAGCCAAAGCTGTAGGTGGTGCCGACTGTGCCGGTGATCGTCCCGGTAAGGGTGGGAGCGTAGTACCAGGCCCTGTTGCCATAGTCATACGTGCGCCCGGCGTCGAAGCTCACTCCGTCCGGCAGGCTACGCGGGTTGTAGTACACGTTGGTGCCACCGAGTTGGAAAGAGCTGTTTGATCCACCGATACCAAAGAAGTTCGTTCCGCAGGCCGTGCTGATGGGCTGGCCAACCGTGCAATTGAGGTTTCCGCCGTATGCGTGCGCCTGTGGGGCGATGAAGACGAGGCCGAAGAAGGCAACTGCCACAGAGCACAGCAAGGAGAGCAGTCGACGCACCTCAGCCTCCTCTCAAGGCCGAAGAGCCCCCCCATGGACGTACTGACATTCTAACCCGAAGTTTCAGCAGGGGCGCCCAGAGTGAGATCTCGCCTCTAGACGCAGACGGCCACCCCTAGACGTTGACCGTCTTGCCACCCAGGCGAAGGTGGGTGCAGACCTGGTACGCATCGTCGAAGGGCGTGTAGGTCATGGTGCTCGACGTCTGAGTCGTAGTGCCATCGGCGTTCGTTGTCGTGGTGACCTCGGTGACCGTCCGGCAATCACCTGAGAAGGTCCTGGTGGTGGTGACCGTGGCGGTGCCGTCGATGAGGAGCTCAGTGGCTCCGTAGCTACCGGCCTTCGGAACTCCTCGCGAGGCCATGCCGAGAACCTTCTCCTTCGACAGCGGTGTGGCCGTGAAGGTGACGACCGGGCCCTCGATGCGCGGACGACTCAAAGTGACGACCACCTGTGACGCGGTGTCTCCTTGTCGCATGACGATCGCCGCATTGGGAGCGATCGCCTCGAATCCATATGACTTCCAACGCGAGGCGAGTTGACCGGCAGTGGTCATTCCGGCCTTTCGATTGGGGCGATCGGTGAACCAGGTGGTCGGGCTGTCGCCGGGAATGGTGATCGACGTGGAGTATGCCGAGACAGTGACTGTCGAGGCAGGTGCCAGTGTCGAGAACAGCACGGGTGAATCAGTGGGCAGCGGTGCGGCCGCGTGAGCGGCAGGTGCTGCTGCAGTCACACCGACAGCAAAGGCCGCCACCGCGAGTCCGATTGCCTTCTTCATTTTCGCATCCCATCAATATTCTCGATTCACACCAGTATCCCTAGGTTTCGGACAGTCTCCGAGCCGTGGAGGGGACTTGAGTGCAATCGTGAACGAAGGACTGATTCGCTCAGGCGACGACTTACGGACGCTTTTCGATATCGGGTAGAGCAGTCGCGGGCCACGGCCTAGACACGGCGAACGCTTCGCCCATCCGTGGCCCCCTCGACTGACGTGTCGAACTACATGAATTTCGCTTGCCAGGCATCGCCAAGTGAATCGGTGAGCTTGTCGGTAGCCGCAATCTGCTTCTTGGTCAGCGGTACCTCGTTGTTGCCCTCGGCCTCTAGTTCAACGAACTGAATGAAGTTCCCGAAGAGGCGGACGGTGATGTAGTCGTGGTCGGCGAAGTTCGTGGTGGGGTCACCGACGATCGTCTCGGAGTTCACCCACAAGAACGCGTCGCCGTCCTTGGCCTTCTTCGCGCCATTGGTCAGCTTGGTCGTGATGGTTGCACCGGGCTCTTCATGCTCAGAGTCGATGGGTGTGTGCTGGCCTTCGCAACCCTTGATCTTCGTTGCGAGTTCGTTGTAGGCCGCCTTCGCCTGCTTCTCGTTTGCGTACCAGTGGATATCGTGCGAGATCGTGGTGACGTTCTTGCCGGTAAGGCTGAGCACCTCGGAAGTGATGAGATCTCCGGCACCCTTGCCCCCGACCTCGAGACCGCCCGTCAGATCGCACAACCATGGCGCGTCGGGCGTTCCCTTAGTCGAACTCTGTACACCGAAGATGGAGACCCTCTGCTTGCCGATGCCAACGAGTTTCGCCTGCGTTGGGTTGAGCATTACCGAGTAGGCGTCGGCAACTGTTGCCGGGGAGAGCGATGCGGCTTGCGCAGGCGCTGCGGTCAATGCGAGAGCGGTTGCTGCTGAGGCGGCGGCGGCCGTCAGCTTGAGGGTGCGAGAAATGCGCATTCCTGACTCCAGTTCCTTGAGGTGTGAATTAAGTGAATCATGGTTCCTGCCCCGGTCGGCGGCGGGTTCCCTCCTCGCGGACACAACAGAGCCTCGGCTATATCGGGACCGTCGTCATCCAAGAACGCAGGTGCTCTGATCGTTCAGCCTTGGGTCGTCCAAAGCCCGTCAACTACGTAGGCCTCGTCCATTCCGGGCCACGGAGGCATCGTGACGGCAACTGCCTCGAGCGGAGTGCGACCGGCGCGAAATTGAAAGCTGGTGCCAACGGGAATGCTGAGTGAGATGCCTGGAGCGAGATCGATGATGTCCTCGACCCCCTCAGCTGAGCGCCACATCTGGCCATCACCGGCGGTGACGAACCACAGTTCTTCGACAGTGCGATGACATACAGCGGTCGAGATGGCGCCAGGCGCAAGGCTGAAGTGAGCCATGGAACCGCTACCGGAGGAGACGAGAAGACGGACGTCTGAGCCATCAGGAGCAGTTACATCGGGCAGGTCAGGCAGCGCCTTGGTCTGGAAGGGGCTCACGTGCAGATGCCGCCATCGCAGCACGGCTGGATGTAGTGGCACCGAGGGCACATATCCTTACCGCCACGGCGTTCGAGGTCAGTTGTCTCGCAGGCCGGGCAGGGGCCGGGATCTCCCATCACGGCGCTGAGTATGCCGCCATCGGATACCCATGGGGGTATACTTTGGCTCAGTCCACGCAGGAGGTTTCAGATGTGCAGTCCGGTTAAGTGCGAAACGTGCAGCAAGGTCACCTGGAGTGGCTGTGGCGAGCACGTCGACCAGGTCAAGAGCATGTTCACCGAAGAGGAATGGTGCACTTGCGCCCGTTGGGGACTCTGACCCCTCGCGCGCCCCTAGAGTGACCGCGTGTCACTCTCCGATCTCCAGCCGGAGGCCATGGCCGCACTCGATGCCGCCTATGCCCGAACCAGCGAGGTCGTCGACCCCTACTTCCTCTATCTCGCCGAGTCGCGCATCGAGCAGATGCTCGGTGGCTCGGATTCCCCCGGGGCCCTCGTCACCACCCAGGATCTCGAACTGAGCGAGCTCGTCGACCAAATGCTCATTGATGTCGCGGGACTCGACGACAAGACCGCAAAGCGCGCCGGTCGGTACTTCGAGGGCGGCGGCATGACTGACTTCGTCACCGCTTCGTACATCATCGAGGCGCGTACGCGGCTACGAATCATGAGCGAGCGCCTGCTGGGCGGTTACTCATGAGTGATCTCTCCCGTCCGAATAGAGCCGTTCGCGTTCCGCTGAACGACAACGGCAGGGCGATTCGAGATGCGCAGCTGTACGCACTGCTGGGCGAATACCAGAACACAGTCGTCCGATCCACCCACCTCGATGTCGTCACCCAGGAACTCATCCGACTGCGCTGCGCACGTCAGCACGACTGCCGCATCTGCCAGACCCTGCGTCTCGCCGACGCGCAGCAGTCCGGTGTTGATGCAGACATGGAATCAAAGATCGACTTCTACGAGACGAGTGATCTCAGCGAGCGCCACAAGACGGCACTTCGGCTGGTCGACGCATTCATCTGGCGGCCGCAGGACATGAGCGATGAACTCGTGGCACAAGCACACGAGTACTTCAGCGACGCGGAACTCGCCGAGATCCTGGTGGACATCACCAAGTGGTCAACCCAGAAGATTCACGTCACCTTGGGCATTGATGGCGCAGATCACGTGCAAACAGACGATCGAGGTGTTGCGTACTTCGTCTTTGCCGACGATGGCAAGGTTGCAAGCATTAGCTCGGAGCTCAGCTAGTCGTGGCAATCCGCACGCCACAGAATCCATTCGTACGCTCTGGAATCCGACTAGCCACCGGCATGGTGGTCGTCGATCTCATCTGCGTCTTCGTTCTCGATAACGGGCCGAGTGCGTTGATGGCGTCATTCGCCGTGATGATCCTGTTGTTCTTCCTCGACTTTGAGGGGGGTCCACGGCAGCGGCTTGCTGCCTACAGCGCAGCCTCACTGGTCGGGCTGATCGCCCTCCTGATTGGCGTATACGCGGCACCGATCACCTGGGTGGCTGTCTTGGTCACGTTGCCGGTTTCCTTTGCATTCGCCTACGCACGAGTGCTCAAGGGATTCATCGCACGCTGCGCGGTCGGCCTGCAGCTCGCCTACTTCCTTCCGGCATTGCTTCCCGCGAATCCTGAGAACGTCTGGCGCTACGTCGGCGGCTGGCTCCTGGGCTGCGTCATCGCGATTATCTGCGCACTGGTGATCCTGCCGCGCCAGAGACTGACCTTCACTCGCAAGGCATTGGCTGACTGGTGCAGAGCAGCAGCCAAGATCACCAGGCTCTACGAAGCCGGCAGCACAACGGGTGAAGGTCGCGAAGGCCTCAAGAGCGCATTCGATGAAATTCAGGCAATGACGGTTGGCAGCCCGACCCGGCCGGGCGCCCTGACTCGGCGCCTGCGCGCACTGCTCCAGATGGTGCAGTACGCAAACTCGTCCACAAATCTCGCACTGTCCCTCAAGCAACTTCCGCCTGATTCTCACGTGACTCTTCTCGCCGATGCGAGCGCCACCACTTTTGACTCCTGCGCCGAAATTCTCCAGAGCGAGAGCGCCAAGCCGGATTCCATCAACATGGATGCCTTGAGAGGCGAAGACCTCAGAAATGCGCAGGAATGGTGCGCGAAGGGCCTTTCGACTGATCCAGCAAAGACCTTTGACCAACTTCGCGACCACTACCCGGTTCGTCTGATCGCGATTCTCGCTGCCGCCATGCAATGGCTGGCACTGAGGTCGCGAGGAACTGAGACACCGATGCCGGCACTTGGTGCATTCGAGTCGAGTTCGCCACTGGAATTGCTGCGCGTGAATCTCCGTTTCAGTTCACCGTGGTTCCGCAATGCATTGCGGGTCGGCATCGCGGCTTCGATTGCAGTCGGTATCGCGCAGGCGATGGGGCTCAAGCACGGTTTCTGGGTGGTGCTGGCCACGTTGTCGATTCTTCAGCTCTCCTTTACGAGCCCGCAGACCAACCGACTTGCGGTGCGGATGATCGCCGGCAACGTCGCGGGCATCACCGTGGGCTTCATCATCATCGTTCTCGTTCCGAATCAGGCCGCCTTCTTCGTGATCCTCGCTATCGGGGCGTTCATCGTGAAGTACGTGCAAAGCCGTTCGCTGCTGATCTCGCAATTCGCGTTCACGCCCTTCGCGATCGTCAACCTCTCGCTGCTTACCTGGCCACCCTCAACTGACACGGTGCTGAACCGCATCACTGACGTACTGATCGGGCTCGCTGTTGCCATCGTGCTGACCTTCCTGATCTTCCCGCGTGGCATCACCACGCTCATCTCGTCTACGGGTACGAAGGCAATGACGTCCATGCAGGCGTACCTCGATTCCGTGCTCGATGCGATCACCGGCCGAACGCACGGCGATGACATTGCGTCCCGACGAACGAGTGCGGAGCGAGCACTAGTGGCCTACGCGGACACGTTGGATGCCGCCTTCATGTCAGTGCGCACCGTCAATCCATGGATCTCCTCACTTGAGGCGCAGCAAGCGTGGCTGCAGGATGCGCTTCTGGCGGGCGATGTGATGCGTGGACTAGTCGGACAAAGCGATGAGCTCGTAAAGGTGCCGGAGATCATCTCGACCCTCGATCTCTCAAGCGGCGATTGCCTGGATCGGATGCGCGAGGTCGTGGTGAAAGACCACGAGCGGCTGTCACTCCACCCGGATGCTTTCGTCAGCGCAGTGTGGTCAGGCTGGTGGCTCGATTTCCTCGAGCGCACGAAGCCGAGTGACCCCGCTCCAGCTAAGGCATAGGCGCCGGTTCGACGACCTTGCCCTCGGCCTTCTTGGGCATGAGGAAGAACGCCGCGAAGGCAGCGATCACCAAACCTGCGGTTGCGATGAGGAAGGTCTCGCCCACGCCGATCACGAATGCCTCGCTCGCTGCTTGACCGGCCGCAGCACCAGCCTGCTTTGCGACTTCGCTGGCGTTGCCTGACGTGACGAGTGTTTGCACGGCATCAGTCTGTGCGGCCTGCGGTGCAAGCCCAGTCCACGCGGCAAGTGTGCGCGCCGCCGCGATGGAGCCGACGACCGCGATACCCAGCACAGACGCGACCTGACCCGAGAGTCCGATGACACCGGAGACCGAGCCCATGTCGTCCTTTGGCGTGGACGACATCGCCGCGCCTGAAACCGCCGGCATCGACAGGCCGAGACCAATGCCCATGATCGAGAACGCGATCGCGATGTACCAGGGGCCGGTGTCGACCTTGATTCCGGCGAGCATGAGCGTGCCGCCGGCTGCCAGCAGCAGGCCGATGAACGAGACAACGCGTAGACCGATTCGTTCGGCAATGTACGGCGAGGCGGGCGAGAAGCCGATGAAGAAGATCGACGCACCCAGACCGACAACACCAGCGAGTGCAGGTGAGAAGCCGAGGATGTTCTGCTGCAGCAAGTTCTGCTGCATCATCGAGCCGCTGAGTGTCATGCCCAGCACGATGAGCAAGATGATCGTCGCGGGGATCGGTGCGGCCTTGAGTAGCTTCCAGGGCACCATCGGCGCCGAGGAACGCTTCTGCTGGAACACCATGATGAGTACGACAACGAGGCCGGCAGCGACCGGACCCCACACCTGCGGGCTCGAGAACTTCTCCGACTCTGCTTGCGACAAGCCGGTGCACACCAGCACTAATGCTGCAGTGAGCAGACCGGCGCCGAGCCAGTCGATGCGTCCACCGCGTGGCTTCTCCGGCAACTTGAACTTGAAGAGGACGAAGAGCACGAGGCCGATGATCGGGATGATGTTGATGGCGAACACACTGCGCCAGCCGAATGCGGTGACCAGCAGGCCGCCGATCAGTGGGCCGAGTGCCGACGATGCCGTGGCGACAGCAGTCCAGAGACCGACGATCTTGGTCACCATGTCATGAGCTACTGATGACGTGAGCATCGCAAGTGCGAGGGTGGCCATCGCTGCGGAGCCGGCTCCTGCGATACCGCGGCCGGCGATGAGCATGCCCGTGCCTGTGGCCATTGCGCTAACGAGTGATCCGACACCGAAGAGCACGAGGCCGAGCAGGTAGATCTTGCGACGACCGACCGCGTCGCCGAGAGCGCCAACAGGCACCGAGAGAGCAGCGCCGGCGATCATGTACGCCATCACGGTCCACTGAAGCGGGGCCAGACCGACGTTGAATTCGCGACCGATGCTCGGAAGGGCAACCGAGGCCACGCTCATGTCGAGGCCGACCAGGAACTGCCCGACAGCCAGCACGAGCAGCGTGACGACGCTGAAGCCGGCGACCTTGGGGGTGGGAGAACTCATCACGCGTGAAATCTACTGGGCCCGAACGCCCGATTGGCCCAATCTCCCGCGCCCCAGGAGAATGGAGACACTATGGGCACGGTTGCAGATACTGACGTTCTCGTCATCGGTGCGGGCCCTGCCGGTTCCGCCGCTGCTGCGTGGTCGTCGCGAGCGGGGCTCGATGTCGTGCTCGCCGATGCTGAGACATTCCCGCGCGATAAGCCCTGTGGTGATGGCCTGACCCCGCGTGCAATCGCAGAGCTCGATGCGCTTGGCCTCTCGCCGTGGCTCAAGGGCCGCTCCATCAACTGGGGGCTGCGTGCCGCGGGCTTCGGCCAGGAACTCTACCTTCCGTGGCCCGGGGGCTCACTACCCAGTCACGGCAGTGCAGCCCCGCGCACCTTGCTTGATGCCCAGATCCGCCAGGTCGCTCTCGACGCAGGTGCGACCCCCGTCGAGGGTCATCGCGCTGTCGATGTGACCTTCGAACATGGTCAGGTGCGTTCGGTGCTCTTCAAGGTGAGCGACGGCAGCACGCATGAGATTCGTTGCCGCCGTCTGATCGTCGCTGATGGCGCGAAGAGTCAGCTTGGCCGCAAACTAGGCCGCGAGTGGCATCGCGGAACGGCATACGGCGTGGCCGCACGCGGGTACATCACCTCTGAGCGCAGCGATGATCCGTGGATTTCTTCGCATCTCGAACTGCGTGGCACGAAGAACGAGATCCTCTCGGGCTACGGCTGGATCTTCCCGCTCGGCGACGGCAGCGTGAACATCGGCGTGGGCACGCTCGCCACAGATAAGCGCCCGGCCGACATCAACCTTCGTCAACTCATCTCGCATTACACCGATCAGCAGCGCGAGACCTGGAAGCTCTCGGGCGAGATCCGCGATCCGTGGTCGGCCTTGCTGCCGATGGGTGGCGCGGTCAGCGGTGTTGCCGGGCCGAACTGGGTTCTGATTGGCGATGCTGCCGGCTGCGTGAATCCGCTCAACGGCGAGGGCATCGACTACGGCCTCGAGACAGGTCACCTTGCAGCTCAGTTGTTCGAGGGCACGATCCCGAATGCCCGCATGGACTACACGACTCAATGGGCACCGATTCTGCAGGCGCGCTACGGCACAGCGTTCTCGATCGCGCGTCGTCTTGCCGGTCTACTGACCGTGCCGAAGCTACTGCCGACCCTTGGCCCGGTCGGCATGCGCTCGCGCACGTTGATGTCGATCGCTCTGCGGGTGATGGGAAATCTCGTGACCGAAGAAGACACTGACACCACTGCGCGCCTGTGGCGCGTGGCTGGCAAGGCGAGTATCAAGCTCGACGATCGTCCGCCGTTCAGTTAGCCGGGTAACGCGCTGGCGTGTGGTCACGCCTCGAAGTGCTCGACAAACGGTGCACCGTCGAAGAACGGGCCGATCTGGGCACGCCACTCGGTGAAGAGCTCTGACTCGCGAAATCCGACAATGTGATCCTCGAGGGTCACCCACTTCACGCTGAACATGTAGACATTGGGGCGCTCGACACCCCAGCCGTGACCGATGAACTCGATGAAGCCATCGGCTTCAGCCAAGAGGTTCTCAACTGCCGACCGTAGAACATCTTCGAACTCGTTCTTGCGGTCTTCAAGAATCGGAATGAAGCCAACTTCGAGAATCATGTTTACAGCGACCAATCTTCGGTGAGCACGGACTCCTGGACAGACATGCGCAGCGGTTCCATGCGCAAGATCGCGGGCGCTCCCTCAAGCAGGGGCGGCATGTCATTCATCAGCTTTGCGAAGCCACGAGTCGAGCGATGGGCGAGAGCGGCGTCATCGTCAAGGAAGGTCTCGTAGAGCCAGATGTTGTTCTCGTCATCAGGGTCGAGGTGCACCATGAACATCTCGGTGCCGGGTTCGTCGGCGAGGGTGTCGACGTAGGTATTCAGCACCTCAAGCAATGCAGGACGCATTCCTGCGGCGCAGGTCAGGCGAATGAGCGCAGACTTTCGGCCGGCAATAAAGAGCTGACGTGGCTCGGTTGAATCCATTGATGAGCTGCCGGCCATGGGCTCAGGCGACGTTCTCGAGGTACCAGGCGTAGGTCGAGGTCAGCCCATCGCGCAGGGAGATCTGTGGCGTCCAGCCAAGGGCGTTGATGCGCGAGGTATCGAGCAGTTTGCGCGGCATGCCATCGGGCTTCGAGGAATCCCACTCGATGGTGCCGGTGAAGCC
>JBIJBU010000046.1:0-12879 GCA_044345075.1 Candidatus Nanopelagicales bacterium
AGTTGTGGCCTTCCCATGACATGAATGCCACGAGCAGGTTCTTGCCGAGTGCCATCTCGCCGAGATCGGTTGAAGGACCGTCCGCGAGGACCTGGCCCTTCTCGATGCGCTCGCCTTCGCTGACAACTGGGCGCTGGTTGAAGCAGGTGCCCTGGTTGGAGCGATGGAACTTCTCGACGCGGTAGGTCTCGTACTCGCCGCCATCGGTAGCGATGGTGATCGAGTCGGCTGCAACCTCGGAGACAACGCCCGCATTCTTCGCGGTGATGATGTCGCCGGCGTCGTATGCCGCACGGAACTCCATGCCGGTACCGACGAGCGGTGCCTCGGCGCGCAGCAGCGGAACTGCCTGGCGCTGCATGTTGGAGCCCATCAGTGCGCGGTTGGCGTCGTCGTGCTCGAGGAACGGAATCATCGAGGTGGCGACTGACCACAGCTGGCGCGGTGAGACGTCCATGTAGTCGACGTCCTTGGGCAGCACGTAATCGACCTCGCCACCCTTGCGGCGAACGAGAACGCGATCGTCGAGCATGATGCCCGTGCCATCGATGTTCGTGTTCGCCTGTGCGACGACGTGGGTGTCTTCCTCATCGGCAGTCAGGTAATCGATCTGATCGGTGACCTTGCCGCCTACGACCTTGCGGTACGGGGTCTCGACGAAACCGAACGCGTTGATGCGCGCGTAGGTCGCGAGCGAGCCGATCAGGCCGATGTTCGGGCCTTCCGGGGTCTCGATCGGGCACATGCGGCCGTAGTGCGAGGGGTGAACGTCGCGGACCTCGAAGCCTGCACGCTCACGCGACAGACCGCCTGGGCCCAGTGCCGACAGACGACGCTTGTGGGTCAGGCCCGCGAGCGGGTTGGTCTGATCCATGAACTGCGACAACTGCGACGTGCCGAAGAACTCCTTGATGGAGGCGACGACCGGGCGAATGTTGATCAGGGTCTGCGGCGTGATTGCCTCGACGTCCTGCGTGGTCATGCGCTCGCGAACGACGCGCTCCATGCGGGACAGACCGGTGCGGATCTGATTCTGGATTAGCTCGCCCACGGTACGCAGACGACGGTTGCCGAAGTGGTCGATGTCATCGGTCTCGACGCGGATCTCGCCGCGCTCTGACTCCATGCTGACGATGCCGGCATGCAGGCACACGATGTACTCGATCGCAGCAGCGATGTCGTCGACGGTGAGCACGCTCTGCGTGAGCGGTGCGTCGATGCCCAGCTTCTTGTTGATCTTGTAGCGACCGACCTTTGCGAGGTCGTAACGCTTCGGATTGAAGTAGAAGTTATCGAGCAGGTTGCGCGCGTTCTCGACCGTGGGCGGTTCTCCCGGACGCAGCTTGCGGTAGATATCGAGCAGAGCGTCTTCCTGGGTGGCGATGTGATCCTTCTCGAGGGTCGCCATGAAGGTCTCGTACTTGCCGAAGCGCTCGACGATCTGCTCGTGGCTCCAGCCAAGGGCCTTGAGAAGAACGGTGACGGGCTGCTTGCGCTTGCGGTCAACGCGGACGGCAACGAGATCCTTCTTGTCAATCTCGAACTCAAGCCATGCGCCACGGCTCGGGATGATCTTGGCGATGAAGACGTCCTTGTCACTGGCCTTGTCGACCGAGCGCTCGAAGTAGGCGCCGGGAGAACGCACGAGCTGCGAGACAACCACGCGCTCGGTGCCGTTGATGACGAAGGTGCCCTTGTCGGTCATGAGCGGGAAGTCGCCCATGAACACGGTCTGGCTCTTGATTTCGCCGGTCTCGTTGTTCATGAACTCAGCCGTAACGAACAGCGGTGCGGAGTAGGTGAAGTCCTTGTCCTTGCACTGCTCGATCGTGTACTTCGGCGGCTCGAAGCGGTGATCGCGGAACGAGAGGCTCATCGCACCGGCGAAGTCCTCGATCGGGCTGATCTCTTCGAAGATCTCGGTCAGGCCGGAGACCTGCGGGATCTCGGTGGTGCCGCTGGCCAGCGCCGCGGACACACGGGCCTTCCAGAGGTCATTGCCGAGCAGCCAGTCGAAACTGGCGGTCTGCAGAGCCAGGAGATCGGGTGCGGCCAGGGGCTCGCGGATCTTGGCGAAGGATGCCCGGTGGAGTCCGGGGGAAAGGGGCGTGACGTCCGTTGAACGCGAGGCGGTCAAGATGGTCCTTCCGAGGCGCTTTTGGCTGGGCCGCGCTCCTCCCTCATGACCGTTAACCCGATATGTCAAATGACGTACCGGGTTAGAGGTTTAGAAAGGGCAGCGCAAAGCGGCAGCATACCTGAGAAGGCAAGCCGCTGTCGACCCCGGTCTCGATTGTCCGAATTTCCTCGATTGCACCCTTTGCCCTGGCTCCGACAGCGAAACCAGCAACCTGCGGGTGAATCCTCGATCTTCGGGTCGTGCACGCGGGGGTAAAACCAACTGCGCAGGAGGATGGTGACCCGAAAAGCCTTGGGAGTCAAGCACAAAGCGCCGTGCTGTGACCAAAGCGAGACCTAATCCGGACCGAATGCCCCAATTCGGGCACGCAAAAGGGCGCCCCCGATGGGGACGCCCTTTTGCGTGCAGCCGAAGCTGCGAGAGAACTACTTAACGGTGACCTTGGCGCCAGCTGCTTCGAGCTGTGCCTTTGCCTTCTCCGCAGCGTCCTTGTTGACCTTCTCCAGAACAGCGGTGGGTGCTGCCTCCACGAGATCCTTGGCCTCCTTGAGACCGAGGCTGGTGAGTGCGCGCACCTCCTTGATGACCGGAATCTTGTTGTCGCCGCCCGACTCGAGGATGACGTCGAACTCATCCTGGTCGCCGCCGGCTGCGCCAGCGTCGCCGCCGCCTGCCGGTGCTGCTGCAACTGCCATGGCAACCGGTGCGGCTGCGGTGACGTCGAAGGTCTCTTCGAACATCTTCACGAACTCAGAGAGCTCGATGAGGGACATTTCCTTGAATGCGTCAAGCAGATCTGCGGTGCTGAGCTTCGCCATGATGGCGTCCTTTCGGTAAAGCCGGCCAAAAACCCGAGGGCGGCCGGATGGTGTTGGGCTCTAGCCCTCGGTGGTTTCCTCAGCGGCTGCTTCTGCAACTGCCTCGGTGGTGTCAACGGCGGCTGCCTCATCGGCAACAACCTCAACTGCTTCGACAGCTGCCTCGTCGGCAACTGCTTCGGCGGGGGCAGCCTCGGCCGCGGCGGCGGGAGCAGCTGCTGCTGCGCCCGGGTTCGCCTCGAGCTTGGTCTGCAGGGCGCCAAGTGCGCGGGCTGTCTTGGCAAGCGGTGCCGCGAACAGGGCTGCTGCCTGCGACTGCTTTGCCTTCATGGCTCCGGCGAGCTTGGACAGGAGAACCTCGCGCGACTCAAGGTCGGCAAGCTTGTTGATGTCAGATGCACTCAGCGGCGCACCGTCCATGATGCCGCCCTTGATAACCAGGGCGGGATTCTCCTTGGCGAAATTACGAATTGCCTTTGCGGCATCAACAGCATCGCCCTTTACGAAAGCGATAGCGCTGGGACCGGCAAGCAGGTCGTCGAGACCGGCAACGCCGGCTTCCTTCGCTGCGATCTTGGTCAAGGTGTTCTTGACGACCGCGTAGGTGACCGTGGTACCGAGGGTGCGACGCAGCGTCTTTAGCTGCGCGACGCTCAGTCCGCGGTACTCAGTGAGCACTGCCGCACTTGACGTGCGGAAGTGGTCGGCGAGCTCGGCGACTGTATTCGCCTTGTCAGGCCGTGCCATGGGGCTCCTTTCATATGCCCCGACAAGCAAAACGCCCCGGCGCAGGCGCACGGGGCAACACCGCTTTCGCGGTCTTTCCAGTTCACCTACGCGGGCCGTCCGCCTGAGCGGAGCCTTCGACCCTCTCTTTCGAGTGGGCGACCAGCGGTCTTTGGTGGGATCAGATTAGGGGGCCGAAGGGTGCCGCGGCAAATCCGTCCTCGGACAAGCGAAGAGGGGGCGGCCGAAGCCACCCCCTCCCCTGAAGTTTTCCCTTACGGGAGCAACTACGAGCTTTCCCTTACGGGAGCAACTTCTTAGTCGGGCCGACCTGCTTGTACACGGCCTTCTTGGCGCCACCGGTCGGTGCGCTGGTAGCCAGCATCACGTAGTCGGTCAGGCGACCGAGGGTGCCGGCCGAGTCGTACTGACCCATCCAGTAGCCGGTGAGGCCCTGGTGAGAGGTCTTGGTGACGACCATCGGAACTGCTGCAGCCGAGCGGAAGGTTGATGCCTTGGTCTGCAGTGCGTCGAGCAGGCCCTTGCGGGTCAGGTTCGGGCCGGCTGCCTTGATCGCCTGTGACATCACATAGGCGGTGTTCACGCCGTAGTAGGTGTAGAAGTTCCACGGGAGACCACTGGCCTCGACGAGGGTCTTCATCTGAGCCACGTACGGGTTACCGAGATCGGTGATCGGGGTCAGGAAGCTGGGGGTGTACATCTTGTTCATCAGTGCCGGGGCCGCAGCACCGAGGATGCCCTTGATGATGGTGGGCTCGGAGCCAACTGAGGTGACCATCCAGGTCGGAGCGAAGCCCACCTTGGCCGAGGTGGCCAGGAGTGCTGCGGTGGCCTGGGTGATGCCGAAGAAGGTGACCAGCTGGCAGCCGGCCGTCTTCATCTTCACGACCTGCGAGGCGAAGCCCGCGGCGATGTTCGCAGCAGCGAACGAGGTGGTCGTCGTGAAGTCCATGCCGGCAGCCTTGAAGCCATTCGAGGCGTCAATGCCGAAGTCGCCATCCTGGTACATGAAGCAGCGCTTGAGGCCGCTCAGCGACGAGGTGTTCTGGATGTAGTACGCCATTGCCTTTGCCTCAACGGCGTAGGACGGCAGGTACGGAATCGTGGTCGGGTACTTCTTCGCGTTGCCGAACTGCGAGGCACCGGTGTTGATGAAGACGTCCGGGACACCGCGAGTGTTCAGGGTGTCGATGACAGTGGAGTGCTGATCGGTGCCGAAGGCGCCGTACATCGCGAAGATCTTGTCGCTCAGCAGCAGTGCGCTGGTCTGCGCCTGCGTGGTCGCCGGGTTGTACATGTCGTCCTTGGCGACGAACTTGATCTTGCGGCCGTTGATGCCACCGTTCTTGTTCACGTAGTCGAAGTACGCCTGGGCGGCCTGCGGGATGTACAGGTAACCCGCCGACGCCGGACCGGTCTGCGGTGAGGTCGAACCGATAACGATCTGGGTCTTCGAGACACCGGGATCGGCGGCCTGCGAGGGAACTGCGAGGCCGACGGCGCCCACAGCCACGGCTGCGGTTGCGGCCAGCCCCTTGACGATCATTGACTTCTTCACGTGCACTCCTTGGCTTGGGAGCCGCACGCCAGATTCATCCGGGATTTGCCCAGATCACCCCTGGCGTACGACTCAGATTCGTGAAGGCTAACTGTTCACAGGGCCTTCTGTCACCACTTTGCTACCGACGAGTAGCAACTTTGCGCCAGCCGGCGCCAAGCAATCCCATGACCCCGCCAGGGGCAATAAGCACGACCAGCACGAGGAGGAGTCCGTAGGCCAGGCTGGGCAGGCTATTGGTGACCTGCTCGCTCCAGCCCCGCTCACCTGCCAGATTCGATACCGCTGCAGGCAGGCCCACGAGCAGCACTGCGCCGATCACCGCGCCGAGGAGTGAGCCACGGCCGCCCAGCACTACGCCCACGAGCAAGGAGAGTGACAGGGCAACGCCATAGGCCCCAGGGCCGACATAGGTCAGGATCTGGGCGAAGACGGCACCGGCCAGGGCAGCGAACAGACTGCTGACCACGAACGCCGACACCTTCGAGGCCGCTGGCGAGATGCCCGAGAGCGCCGCGGCGATCGGATCATCACGGACGGCCTTCCAGACCCGACCCTGCCGCCCGCGCACCAGGTTCAGTGCGATGAAGCCGGCGATGCAGGCCACGGCGATCGACACCGAGGCCTGCCACTGCTCGAGCACGAAACCGACATCGGTGACAGTGCCCGAGGGAGTCGAGGAGATCGCGGAGGGAGACGGAAGTGGGGCGGTCTCACCCGAGTCAGCTGACCCTGCGCCCGTGACATCATCGACAGTCAGCATGTCGTCGGGTGCGGTCGTTCCGGTGACGTCGTCAACGGTGAGCATGTCTTCCGATGAAGCAGAGCCCGTCACGTCATCGACCGTGAGCATGTCTTCTGATGTACCCGCACCGGTGACGTCGTCGACCGTGAGCATGTCCTCGGAACCGGCAACATCCGAGGACGACGAGGTTCCGCCCGAGAGCGCCGCTTCCAGGGCCGCAGCATCAGTCTCGGCAGCGGCGTCGACCTCAGCTGCACTGTCAGCTGCGTAGCCACCCTCGGGGTACGGCACCGTGATCATCAGGCCCTGGCTTCCGCCGAGCAGGCCGGGGAATCGCGCGGCAATGGACGGAAGGCCGACGGCGATGCCAAGCGTGAGGCCAGCGAGATAGGGGCCTCGCAATCGCGCGGCAAGCAGTCCAATGATCAAGCCGGCGATCACTCCCCCAAGACCGGCGAAGATCACCGAGTACACGGCGTTCCACTGCATGCCCAGGATCGGCACCGTCTGCCAGTTGAGACTGGTCACGGCGAAGACGTAACCGCCCACGGCCATCAACGCGCCATTGCCGAGCGAGACCTGCCCGGAGAGGCCGACCAGGATCACCATGCCGAACATTGCCGTGGCGTACATCGCCGCAAGTGCGAGGTAGTAGCTCACTAGCGGTTCGACCATGAAGTTCAGACGTGACAGGACGAACCAGATCACGATGAACAGCGGTGCGTGAACAAGTAGTCGGGAATTGCGCAGCCAAGTAGGCATCACTACACCGCCCTCGACTTACCGCGACCGAAAACGCCGCCGGGGCGCACAACCAAGGTGATCGCCAGCAGGATCAGCACGATGATCGGCGCATCGCCGGCCTCGCCGTAACCCGTCACGAGAGCAAGCACCAGCCCTGTGCCAATTCCGAATGCCACGGCGCCGATGAGACTATCGAGGCCGCCGACCACCGCAGCGGTGAAGGCGAAGATCAGCAGGATGTCGAAACTGTTCGGAGACAGGCTTGCTGTGGGTGCGACGAGCACACCGGCCACTGCTCCCACGACACCGGCCAGTGCCCAGCCGAATGCCAGCATGCGATTAACGCGGATACCCGAGAGCTTCGCGACCTCGGGATTAAAAGCCGAGGCACGCATGGAAAGTCCGAGTGATGTGCGAGTGAACAGCAGCGTGAGCGCAACGACTAGCACTGCAGTGACGGCGTAGACGAGAACGTCGTACCAGGAGATCGGCCAGATGCGTCCGGCGATCTCAAGGCCGTTGTTCGCGACCGGCGGTGGGAAGGACTGCGGCTCACCGCCCCAGATCATGGACGCGAGCGCCTGCAAGGAGATGAGGACACCGAAGGTCGCAATGATCGAGCCCGACGTATCGAGCCGCTGTACCGGGCGTAGCACGAGTGCGTAGACGATGAGGCCGAGGATGCCTCCGCCCACCAGGCCGGCAAGCAGGGCGAGGAACCACGATCCTGTCGACTGCTGCACGGCCAAGGCGATGAAAGTCGTGAACATCGCCTGGCCGACCTGCGCGAAATTCACGATTCGAGTCGAGCGCCAGACCAGAACAAGAGCGAGCGCGAACAACGCGATGACCGCACCGCTGGAGAACCCACCAAGGAGGTAGTCGATGAATGTCGTCATGTCAGCGCCTACGACCCGAGGTACGCATCGCGTAGTTCGTCATCGGCCGCGATCTCTTCCGCAGTGCCGACCCGTACGACTGTGCCGAGGTTCATGATGATGCCAGTCGTGGCCACGCGAAGCGCTGTCACTGCGTTCTGTTCCACCAGCAGAACTGCGAGGTTCTTCTCTCGCGCCAACTGATTCACCAGTTGCAGGATTTGCGTCACGATCAACGGCGCGAGTCCGAGTGACGGCTCATCGAGAAGCAGACAGGTCGGATCGCACATCAGTGCGCGACCGATAGCCAATTGCTGACGCTCGCCACCACTGAGGGTGTCGGATCGCATGCGCCGACGCTCGGCCAGCACGGGGAACATGTCGTAGATCTCGGCCGAGGTGGCCTTGCGCTCTGCACTCGGACGCCAGAGTCCGCCCAGATGCAGGTTCTCCTCGACGGTGAGCTCGGGGATCGTGGAACGCCCTTCAGGAATCAACGCCAGGCCGGAGCGCACGATGTCCTCGGGCGCGCGACCGGTGACCTGAACACCATCGAGCTCGGCCGAGCCGGATTGAGGCTTCACCAGACCCGCAAGTGTGCGCATCAAGGTGGACTTGCCTGCGCCATTGGCACCGATCACCGCGGTGACCTCACCACGCGGCACGACAAGGCTCACGCTGTCGAGTGCCTGAACTGCACCGAAGCTGACGCTCAGTTGCTTGACCTCAAGCATCAGACGGCCTCCTCGTGTCCGAGGTATGCCTCAAGAACCGCGGGGTTGTTGCGGATCTCCTCGGGTGTGCCAGAAGCGATGACCTTGCCGGCATCGAGTACCCAGATCAGGTCGCAGACGTTCATGACGAGATCCATGTGATGCTCGACCAGCAGCACGGTGCGTTGCGGTGTCCAGCTGCGAATGAGTGCGCCGAGCTCGGCAATATCTCCAACGCTCACGCCGCCGGCGGGCTCGTCAAGAAGAACGATCGAGGGATCACTCACGAGCGCACGCGCAAGCGCCACTCTCTTCTGCACCGGATACGGAAGCTCGGCGGGCAGTCGATCGCGTGCATCGGCAACGTCAAGTTCATCCATCACTGCGAGCGCTCGTTCGCGCAAGCGAGTGGTGCGCGAATCCGCCCACGGCATCGCGAGTCCATCGGCGATGATGCCGGTGCGGATTGAAGATGAGCCACCGAGCATGACGTTGTCGAGCGCGGTCAAGGATGCGAACAGCCCGACACCCTGCAGGGTTCGCGAAACGCCAAGCTTGGTGAGTCGCTGAGGACGGATGCGGCGCTGCTGAGCACCGTTGATAGTCACGGTTCCGGAGTCGGCGGAGAGGAAACCTGAGAGCACGTTGAACACCGTGGTCTTGCCGGCGCCGTTCGGACCGATCAGACCGGTGACAGCACCCTTGGGCACGTCGATGCTCACGGAGTCGAGAATCTGCAGCCCGGAGAGTCGAATCGAGATGTCACGAAGTGAGATCGCCGAATCAGCCGGCACCCCGCTCATGTGACTCCGTCCATCACCCGTTGATTCACCCTGCCCCTTTGGCGGTCCTCCAGTCTGTCGCGAGCACCGTGGTCGGTCAATCATTTCGGGACAAAACGAAGGAGGGGCAGCCATCGGCTGCCCCTCCTCGATACGTGCGTGACGACTAGATGTCGTCCTCAGCAGTGAGGTTCTTGACGCGGTTGGAGTCAACCTGCACGCCCGGACCCATGGTCGAGGAGAAGGTTGCCTTCTTGATGTAACGACCCTTGGCCGCGGACGGCTTCAGGCGCAGAACCTCGTCGAGGGCTGCTGCGTAGTTCTCGACGAGCTGGGTCTCGGTGAACGAGGCCTTGCCGATCGGGAACTGCAGGTTGGAGTGCTTGTCGACACGGAACTCGATCTTGCCGCCCTTGATGTCATCGACTGCCTTCGCGACATCCATGGTGACGGTGCCGGTCTTCGGGTTCGGCATCAGGCCACGCGGGCCAAGCACCTTGCCCAGGGTTCCGACCTTGCCCATGAGATCGGGCGTGCAGACGGCTGCGTCGAAATCAGTCCAGCCTCCGCGCACCTTCTCGATGAGCTCATCGGAACCGACGAAGTCGGCTCCTGCTGCGCGTGCTTCATCAGCCTTCTCGCCGTTGGCGAAGACCAGGACCCGGGCGGTCTTGCCGGTGCCGTGCGGAAGGTTGACGGTGCCACGCACCATCTGGTCAGCCTTGCGAGGGTCAACGCCCAGACGCATGGAGACCTCAACGGTCGGATCGAACTTCTGTGCAACGCCAGCCTTGACGAGACGAACGGCCGAGAGCGGTGAGTACAGCTCGTCGGGATTGATCATCTCAGCGGCGGCGCGGTATGCCTTGCTGCGCTTCATTGTCTGCTCCTTCGCAGTGTGTGGTTAGTGAGCCGCGCAGGCTCTCCCACGTGAATCGGATTTTGGGGTTTCCGTTAGGAAACGGTGATGCCCATCTGACGAGCGGTGCCCTCGATGATCTTCATCGCGGCATCGATGTCATTGGCATTGAGATCGGGCATCTTGGTGGTGGCGATCTCGCGGACCTGATCCTGCGTGATGGATCCGGCCTTGACCTTGTGCGGCTCGCCCGAGCCCTTCTCCAGGCCAGCGGCCTTGAGAATCAGGCGGGATGCCGGCGGGGTCTTCAGGACGAAGTCGAAAGTGCGGTCTTCGTAGACCGTGATCTCGACGGGGATGATGTTGCCGCGCTGGGATTCCGTGGCCGCGTTGTAAGCCTTGCAGAATTCCATGATGTTGACGCCGTGCTGGCCAAGTGCAGGGCCAACGGGCGGCGCGGGGTTAGCGGCGCCTGCCTGAATTTGGAGCTTGATCAGGCCGGCAACCTTCTTCTTCTTGGGTGCCATGGTGATTCGGGTCCTTACCTGTGTGATTACCTCGCGAGTTCCCCGCGAGGGACGAGCTAACCGCCGGATCGTGCTCGGCGGGGTCATGCAATCCACGGGTTACCCCGCAGAAGTTCAGTTGTTCTTCTGGATCTGGCTGAAGGCGAGCTCGACCGGGGTCTCGCGGCCGAAGATCTCGACCAGGCCGGTGACCTTCTGCGCTTCGATGTTGATCTCGGAGATCGAGGCGTGCAAGGTGGCGAAGGGGCCATCGACCACTGTGACCGAGTCGCCGATCGAGAAGTCGATTTCGATAGCCGGTGCACTCGATGCCGAGCCACCCGAACTTGCGGGCGAACCGGGTGCGCCTGCCTTCTTCTCGGGAACGGGCGCGAGGATCGCGACGACCTCGTCGAGGGTCAACGGCGCGGGCTGGTGACCGTGACCCACGAAGCCGGTGACGCCAGGAGTGTGGCGCACGACGCCCCATGACTCATCGGTGAGCTCCATGCGGACAAGGACGTAACCGGGGAACTTATTGCGACGCACGAGCTTGCGCACGCCACCCTTGATCTCGGTGACCTCTTCCATCGGAACTTCGATCTGGAAGATGTAGTCCTCCACGTTGAGGCTGACAAGGCGGCTCTCGAGATTGCCCTTGACCTTGTTCTCGTAGCCGGCGTAGGAGTGAATGACATACCAGTCACCGGGAGAGATACGCATCTGCTCCTTGAATGCGGCGACAGGATCTTCTTCTTCCTCCTCGGCCTCAACAACGGCCTCAGCGGCGATCTCTGCCTCGATCTCGATCACTGCGGCATCCACGATCAGCTCGGCGTCGATCTCTGCATCGAGTGCAGCAGTGGTCACGACATCCGCAGCCGCCGTCTCGGCGATCTCATCCGCGGCGGACAGCACAGCGGCGACCTCTGCCTCGAAGTCATCAGCGGCGAACTCTTGGTCCAGATCGGACACGGCGGTCATTCTCCTTAATAGACGAACAGGGTGGGGGAAGTGAGCGTGATCATCCGAAGATGAGCAAGACTCCCTTGGTGAAGATGTAGTCGAAGCCGGCAATGATCGCTGCGACGACTGCCACGAACACGATGACGATCGTCGTGTAAGCGATCAACTCCTTGCGGGTCGGCCAGATGACCTTGCGGAGCTCGACGACGACCTGGCGAATGAACAGCGCGAGGCGCGAGAAAATGTTCCCGCGCGGACGACGCGCGTCGGAGCTCGAACGCTCTGACGTGTCGGTGTCTGTCATGACTGCCTTCTCTTCGTGTTCACGAGTAGTGCTGGTGGTGCAACCTGCTGCGCGGTCGTAAGACCGCTCCGCAGGGCCGGAGGGACTTGAACCCCCAACCCCCGGTTTTGGAGACCGGTGCTCTGCCAGTTGAGCTACGACCCTTTGTGAGGAGAAGTCGACTGCCTTTGGGCAGGCTGCCGCCAAGCTTCCTTACGGAGGGGTGAGTCTACGGCCCCCGCCGAAGGACGGTCCAATCGGGCATTTCGGGCTGTCCAACGCCCGGATCGACACCCCTACGGATGCCCGATCAGCGCCTCGGAGCGCGCCTGGAACAATAGGCGTATGACCTCACGTATCTCCGCCCGAATCTCCTCCATCACCGAGTCAGCCACCCTCGCCGTGGATGCCAAGGCCAAGGCCCTCAAGGCTGCCGGGCGCCCGGTGATCGGCTTCGGAGCCGGTGAGCCCGACTTCCCGACCCCCGACTACATCGTCGAGGCGGCCGTGGCGGCCTGCCGCGTGCCGGCCATGCACCGCTACACCCCGGCCGGTGGCCTGCCCGAGCTCAAGGAGGCCATCGCGGCCAAGACCTTGCGCGACAGCGGCTACGCAGTGACCGTGGCCCAGGTGCTCGTCACCAACGGTGGCAAGCAGGCGCTCTACAACGCCTTCGCCACCTTGCTCGATCCCGGGGACGAAGCGATCCTGCCCGCTCCGTACTGGACCACGTACCCCGAGGCGATCCGTCTCGCCGGTGGCGTGCCCGTCGAGGTCATGACCGATGAGACCAGCGGCTACCGCGCCACCGTCGCCCAACTCGAGGCAGCGCGCACCCCCCGCACCAAGTTGCTCGTCTTCGTCTCGCCCTCGAACCCGACCGGCGCTGTCTACTCCCCCGCCGAGGTCAAGGCCATCGGCGAGTGGGCCCTCGCCCACGGCATCTGGGTCGTCACCGACGAGATCTACGAGCACCTCGTCTACGGCGATGCCGAGTTCAGCTCGATGCCGGTACTCGTGCCCGGTCTCGCTGATACCTGCGTCATCGTCAACGGCGTCGCGAAGACCTACGCAATGACCGGCTGGCGCGTGGGATGGCTCATCGGCCCCGCCAATGTCATCAAGGCCGCCACCAACTTG
>JBIJBU010000047.1:0-12692 GCA_044345075.1 Candidatus Nanopelagicales bacterium
GCGCAGGAGCAGCCTTCTTGGCGGGCGCGGCCTTCTTGGCGGGCGCAGCCTTCTTGGCGGGCGCGGCCTTCTTTACAGGCGCAGCCTTCTTTACAGGCGCAGCCTTCTTGGCGGGCGCAGCCTTCTTCGCAGGAACAGCCTTCTTGGCGGGAACAGCCTTCTTGGCGGGCGCAGCCTTCTTTGGTGCAGCGGTCTTCTTGGCAGTTGACTTAGTCGGCACGCTCGCCAGCCCTTTCGCTAAACGGCCACGAAGGAAGCCCGTGTCAAGACTTATGTCTTGGACGGGCCGTGGAATACCGCCATTGTGCCATGAGACCTTCAGGGGACCAACACGGCCCGACCCTCGCCGACCGGCACCCGCACCGAGGCCGATTGATGGATGCCCCCGCCCACCGGGAATGGGCCCAGTCCGTCGATTTCGAAGGTGCCGGCCCAGTGAGCACGCACCACGGCAACCCACGCTCCTGCTCGCCGATACGGGTGACGGATGGTGCCTGTGGGGTACAGCGAGCCAGGCTGGTCAGATTCGGCAACGGCCCCGTCACCGAAATCCCACGACCACCGCACCGAAGGCCGCAGCACTACTGACCGACCGAGGACCTGATGGATGCTCGGAGACAGGCCAGCCGGGTGACCGCTGATGAAGTTCACCGGGATCTGGGTCACCACACCCTGGGCGGGCTGGATCCGAGGCTCCAGGGCAGGCACGAGCCGTTCGAATCGGCGGTGAACCTCACTCCTGACGTCGGACACGGTGATCGGGCCCGAAGGAGGAATGCACATCAGGCCCCTGTCCGACCAAGTGGCGCCGCCATCGGTCGATAGTCGAAGTCGCAGCAGGTAGGCCAACTGAGCGCAGCCCCGGGTGACAGCCAGGCACGGACCGCCGTCGGCGGAACAGGGGTCACTGAGTGCCCAGCGACACCCCGAGCACTCGGCAGCCTCTCGGCGGGTGCCTGAGTCGATGCCCGAGGGCAGCACAAGCCCGCCTGTGCCTGTGTACCGATCGCCACCGGCGCCCACCTCTACCGCCGATGCAACTGGCGTGAGACACAGGCCGGCGAGTGCGGCGAGAAGCAGCGCACTAGATCGTGTAGGTATTCGCATAAAGCAACCGTAAGCAGGCCGCGGGGCGGCTGGAAGGGTTGAAATGCAGGCTGTGGATTACTGCGGAATGCGTGCGAGTGAATGCGCGACAAAACCGGCTACCTGATCGTCCTCGACAAGGAAGCCATCGTGTCCGAAGAGCGAGTTAACGACGTGCAACCCATCAGCACCTGGGGTGAACTCGACAATCTCCTCCTGCAGCCGCTGCGGGAAGAGCCGATCGGAGTCGATGGCCACCACTGTCAGCGGAGCCTTGATGGCGCTGAGTGCCTGCGGGACTCCGCCTCGACCACGTCCGAGATCGAAAAGGCTCATCGCATCGGTGAGTGCGATGTAGGTATTGGCGTCGAATCGGCGGGCTAGTTTGTCGGCGTGATGATCGAGGTATGAAGACACCTCGAATCGGCCGCCGGAGTATGGATCCTCGCCGGGCTGCGCATTTCGACCGAAGCGCTCCGCAAGTTCAATCTCACTGCGATACGTCAGGTGCGCAATGCGACGCGCGATGCCCATGCCGACATGCGGACCTTCACCGTCAGCAGCGTCATAGAAATCACCGCCATTGAATCGAGGATCGGAGCGAATTGCCGAAAGCTGCACCTCATGAGTGCCGATCTCATCGGCAGTGACGGCCGCTGTCGTTCCGAGAACCAGTCCGCTGCGCACTCGCTCGGGGTAACGCACCATCCACTCCAGCACGCGCATGCCACCCAGTGACGGGCCGAGCATGATCGCCCAGGTGTCGATTTCGAGTGCATCAGTGAGTCGGTGCTCGATACGCACCATGTCGGCGACGGTGACAATCGGGAATCGGCTCCCCCACGGCTTTCCATCAGGGGCCAGGCTTGCGGGCCCGGTCGTGCCCTGGCAGCCGCCAAGCACATTCGCGCAGACCACGAACCATTGATCGGTGTCGATCGCCTTGCCGGAGCCCACGAGACCGTCCCACCAGCCAGCCGTCTTATGACCCGGTCCGGCAGGACCGCATGCATGCGAATCACCCGTGAGGGCATGTGCGACGTAGACCGCGTTACTGCGATCTGCATTCAAGGTGCCCCAGGTCTCGTACGCGATGCGCACCGAGGGAAACTCGAAGCCCGACTCGGTGGTGAACGAGCCGGTGTCGAGGAACAGCCTGCTGCCCAACGGATCCCCCTCTCGCCAGGCGGCGCTGGCGGGAGGGAGACCGTCGTAGGTCAGTGGTCCGTACTCGACGCTGGACATGTAGTGAAAACTACGCCTTCGCCGCGGTGAAGCCGAGCTCGATGTCGGCAAGGATGTCGTTGATGTCCTCGATGCCGACAGCCAGACGCACCAGGCCCGGCGTGACACCGGCGGTGGCCTGCTCTTCCGGGGTCAACTGCGAGTGAGTCGTCGATGCCGGGTGAATCACCAGACTGCGCACGTCACCGATGTTCGCGACATGGCTGTGCAGTTGCAGGCCCTCGACGAACTTCTGACCCGCCTCGAGTCCACCGACGATCTCGAAGCTGAGAACGCCGCCGGTGCCCTTAGGGGCGTACTTCTTGGCACGGTTATGCCACGGGCTGGACTCGAGCCCGGCGTAGTTCACCGACACGACCTGCGGGTGTGCCTCGAGGAACTTCGCCACAGCGAGAGCGTTCTCGGTGTGACGCTGCACGCGCAGGGAAAGAGTCTCAATACCCTGTGCGATGAGGAACGCATTGAACGGTGACGCAGCCGCACCAAGATCGCGCAGCAACTGAACACGGGCCTTCAGGATGAAGGAGAGGTTCACGCCAAATGCACCGCCCACGCCGAGATCACGCGCGTAGACGAGGCCGTGGTAGCTCGGGTCAGGCTGGTTGTAGTTCGGGAAGCGCTCGGGGTACTGCGCGTAGTCGAAGGTTCCGCCGTCGACGATGACGCCGGCGATCGCCGTGCCGTGACCCCCGAGGTACTTCGTTGCCGAGTGCACGACGATGTCGGCCCCGAACTCAAGGGGCTTGATCAGGTACGGAGTCGCGACCGTGTTGTCGATGATCAGCGGAACACCGAACTCGTGAGCGACCGTGGCCACGCCCTCAATATCGAGAATGTCGTTCTTCGGATTCGAGATCGACTCTCCGAAGAAGGCCTTCGTGTTCGGTCGAATAGCTGCACGCCACGAGTCGAGATCATCGGGGTTCTCCACGAACGAAACCTCAATACCCAGCTTCGGAAGCGTGTAGTGGAACAGGTTGTAGGTGCCGCCGTAGAGAGACGGGCTCGAGACGATGTGATCGCCAGACTCCGCGATGTTCAATATGGCCAGGGTCTCGGCTGCCTGACCGGAAGCAACCAGCAGAGCCGCCAGGCCACCCTCGAGCGCTGCGACGCGATCCTCGACCGCAGCCTGGGTTGGGTTCATGATGCGGGTGTAGATATTGCCCAGTTCCTTCAGCGCGAACAGGTTCGCCGCATGCGCCGTGTCATTGAAGACGTACGAGGTGGTCATGTAAATCGGCAATGCACGGGCGTTGGTGGTCGCGTCAGGCGCTTGGCCGGCATGGATCTGGAGAGTGTCGAAAGACCAGGTACTGCTCATGGAAACTCCTACTGATTCGGGTACGCGACATGCGTACGTCGTTGACGATGCCTTCAGTTGGGCCTTGGCTCTCGCCAGACCCGCGCTTGCCCCCAAAGGGGCCAGGTCTTCTCTCGGAGCACCCCACCGCGGTTGGAGGGTTGCCGTCCAGCTAGCCGAGACTTAACGCTGGTACTCGTGACCTGGGGAAAAAATAGCACAGGGCGCACCCGAGCACACCCTCGAGTTCAGCTCACCCCAGGCGCCGGCAACCACACTTGGGCCCCTCGGCAGACCTCACGGGTAAGGCCGCTCATCATCTCCCGCCAACTGGTGGGCGGTAGGCCTGCGTTGATTGACCGGCCCAGCAACTCGGCCAGCGAGTAGTCGGGATCTTCGTCCCAGACACGGTCCAACGCCGCCATTGCCCGAACGCCATCGCCGATCAGCCAGCCGAGCAGTGCGGTCACGGTGCCGATCGGAGCGATCACTCCGACAGGTGCGCCGCGCAGTAATGCCGCAGCCGCTTCGAACGCTCGATGCGGGTCATGTTCATTGGAATGAGCGATCTCCCACAAGACGGTGTCGCGCACCCGCACATCGCACAGCGCGAGCAAGATCTCGGCCTCACTGCCTGAACCAGCCGCTGGGTTGTCGATCAGTGACTCAAGAACGAGCCTGATGGCGCCATCACGCCAGGTGTCCCATTCCAGGGCTCGGTCACCAGCCTGACCCAGTCTTTGGAACCTGGCTCGAGCTGCCTCACGAACGCTGCTTCGGTTAGCTGCCTGTCTGACTGGGTCAGGGGCACACACCGCAATGACCGCATCGCGATCGGGAAGGCGGCCGACGCCGGCAAAGACGAACTGGGCAGCGACCTTCTCAGCGATCTCGAGATCGAGCGGGGTGCCCGCGGGAGAGCAGCATTCCGGCTCCTCGCAGAGGTAGCTCCACCAGCACTGCTCCGACAGGAGCAAGGCGTCACGCACCTGGCAGTCGGTCTCGCTGAGCTGCTCGAGCATTGCCGAGATCAGCTCCCGCGAATGCAGTTCGCCGTTGCTCTCGCGCGCAGAGTCTGCGTCAGCGGGAATGACGCACAGGATCACTTCTTCGTTAAATGATCGATGTGCCATCACGGCGTCAGCCCAATCATGCGGCGCTGCGTGTGCCGGCGGAAGATCCATGCGCATCGTGAGTCGAACACGACCATCGTGCAGCCACATCACGACAAGACTGTCGCGCGGAGTGAAACCAACGATGAAAGGAATGCTCGCAGCAATTGAATCGGGGCCTGAGAGTACGAGATCAGGTATGTCCATGCCCGAACTGTGCGGGCCAACGCGAGGACGAAAGTTGCCGGATCAGGATCTGTGGGCGGCAAGTCACCATGTGGAAAAAAGACGATCGGCCGTCGAAGGCTTCCCCTCCTGCGACGACCGATCTGACAGAACCATAGGCGTACGTCGTCGGCCTCTCGACACCGACACGCCGAAACTCGACACGTGGCTTACTTGGTGGTGGCGAAGCGCTCCCCGGCCTTCCGGTACCAGCCGATAAGGCAGCCGATGCCGACAACAATCTGCGGTACGTAGGAACTCGCTCGCCAGACCAGATCGGCCGCGGTGGCATCACCCTTCGATGCACCGAGGCTGACCAAGATGGTGATCATCAGGGCGTCGACCGTGCCCAAGCCACCCGGGGTGATCGGCACCATCAGCATGATCTGGCTGATGCCGAAGGCCGCGAAGGCCGCGATCAACGAGGTGCCGGGTTCGTCCCAGCCCTGTACTCCACGAAGGGCTACGTACAGGATCAGGAACTGCGTCAACGAGACGGCGATCTGGGCACCGGTAATCGCCGCCCAGCGGGCCTTGAGCAGGCCGTACATGTCAGCGCGGAACTTGGTCAGCGGGGGAACAAGATCAATGGTGGCTAGAGCCTTGATCTTGCCGCGCAGCGGGTTGATCAGCTTGTTGCCGAGACGACCAAGGGAGTTGGCCAGGCGTTCGGACCGCATGACCAGCACGAAAAGCACGATGGCCACGATCAAGATGGTCAGGCCAAGGAGCCCGATCGCCGTGTACGAGTTCTCGCCGCCGGCCAAGGTCAAGGCGACAACACCGAGAATCGGGAAACCGAGGCTGATGAAGGTGCTCCAGATGCCGACCGCGGTGATGGCAGCGGTGCTCGCCGTCGGCGTCACGCCGAAGCTGGTGAGCATGCCGTACTGGACTGCAAGGCCCACTGCGCCACCGGCAGGAACGCCATTACTGATCGCGAACGCCGCCTGGTTTACCTGCTCCGAGCGCCAGAACTTAAGGCCCGGCGTGGCCGCCTTGAACGGGAAGCCGTAGGCAAGCAAGTAGAGCAGCACGGTGACGACCACGAGGATCATCGCCGCAGCGCCCATTGACTGCAGGGAGTTCCAGGCGTCCTGGTAACTGCCGATCTGGGGAATGACCTTCCAGAAGATCAGGACGATGAAGGCGATGCCCACGATTCCGAGAATGATCGACTTCTTCGGGTCGAGCTTGCTCGCGGCTCCGCCCCCTGATTCAGGATTCTGACTGGCATCGTTAGCTACAGGCTGATCGGTCATGTGCGGAGCCTGCCACAAAATCGTGAAATCGGGGGGCCCCTGCGGGGCCGAAACACGGGCGCGGCAGTATTCCCCTATGCGGCTTGATCACATCTCTTACGCGTGCACCTCGGCCGAGTTCGTGGACACCGTTCAGCGAATCGGTTCCGATCTCGGCGCCACCTTCGTTGATGGCGGCCGCCACCCCTCATTCGGCACCCGCAACTTCATTCTCCCTCTCGCTGGTGGGTGCTACATCGAGGTTGTCTCAGCCCTCGACCACCCCTCCGCCGACAAGGCAGCCTTCGGCCGCGCTGTCCAGCAGCGCGCCAACGAGGGCGGCGGATGGATGAGCTGGGTCGTCTCGGTAGATGACGTGGCCGTTGTCGAGAAGCGTCTGGGGCGCGAAGCACGCGCCGGGCACCGCATTCGTCCCGATGGCGTCGAGCTCACCTGGAAGCAGATTGGCGTCCTCGATGTCATGGAAGACGCGCAGCTTCCGTTCTTCGTCGAGTGGGGGGGCGATCGCAGTTTGCATCCCTCAAACGGAGCCAGCCAGGTCGCCATTGACCGCATCGAAATGTGCGGCGACTCAGACCGCATCTGCACCTACCTCGGCGAGCCCAACGACCACCCCCTCGACGAAATCGACGTGGTGTGGGTTTCCGATGACGAGCCCGGCGTACTGGCGGTAACGTTCACGACGCCCCACGGCCTCGTCCGTATCGACTAGAACCCCTGTCACCGGCCTAAGGAGTCGAACGTGAGCCAGAGCGACGGAATCCCAGAAGGCCTCAAGAGCACCGCCGGGGTTATCTGGCGCATCCTCATCATCTTGGCCGGCCTGGCTGTCATCGGACTGATCTTCAACCAGATCTTCGCAGTTGTCTTCGCACTCTTCTTCGCCATGCTGGTCACCGCCTGGACCCAGCCGGTCATGAACCTTTTCCACAAGGTGCTGCCCAAGGTCATCTCGATGATCTTGGCGCTGATCGTGATCATCTCCGCGATCTTGCTGATTCTTTACGTGGTCGTCAGTTCGTCCATCAGCGAGGGACCGAAGTTGGTGGCTTCGATTACTTCTGGCTTCGACGACATCAAGAAGTGGCTGCAGGACGGCCCACTTCAGTTGTCTGACAGTTCACTGGGCAACCTGCTCGACCAGGCGAAGACCGCGGGCGGCAATGTCGCCAAGGGCTTCCTGGGCGATGCGCTCGGCGCCCTCGGTTCCGTCGGTACCATCGTCATCGGCGGCTCGGTCTTTCTCTTCGGCGTCATCTTCTTCCTGCTGACCCCCAACACCATCTGGAACTGGCTGCTGGGCTGGATCCCCAAAAAGGCCGCCAATCACATCGACACCGCGGGACACATTGCCTGGGACTCGATCTCCGGCTACACCCGAGGCATCGTGATTGTTGCCCTGTGCGATGCAACCTTGGTCTTCATTGGCTTGCTTGTTCTGCAGGTTCCTCTCGCGCCCGCTCTGGCCGCAGTCGTGTTCATCGGAGCTTTCATCCCCGTGATCGGAGCACCCGTCGCCACGTTCTTCGCCGCGGTGGTGGCGCTCGCCGAACGCGGCCCGATCATTGCGCTCCTGTGCATCGTGCTGACCATCATCGTCGGCTCCTTCGATGGCGATGTACTGCAGCCACTCGTGATGGGCAAGGCGGTCAACCTCCATCCCCTCGCCATCATCATCGCCATCGCGGCGGGCTCACTCACCCTGGGTATCGTCGGAGCGCTGATTGCCGTACCGGTCGCAGGAGCCCTCTATGGGGTCCTTAAATACGTCACGAACAAGGACCCAGATAGGCCGTATCAGTCGTACGTCGAGCCAATAGTCACTGACTCCAAATAGTCTCCGGCGCTGTCAGCGAATCGCTGAACAGCCCACCAGATGATCATCGATCACGCCTATTGCCTGCATGGCCGCGTGCATGGTGGTCGGGCCGATGAACACGAAACCGCGCTTCTTCAGCGCCTTGCTTAGTGCCTTCGAGGCAGGTGACTGCGCTGCGAGATCTGACAGCGAGCTCGGGCGCGAGCGCCCCGGTTCGACGAACGACCACACCAGAGCATCAAGAGCTCCATCACCCTCATCGTCATGCCAGTGAGCCAGCGCCCGAGCATTCGTGATGGTTGCGTTGATCTTGGCTCGATTGCGCACGATGCCCGTATCTGCCATCAAGCGCTCTCGATCGGCGTCGGTGAATGCACCCACCACCTGCAGATCGAAGTTCGCGAATGCCCTGCGAAAGTTCTCGCGCTTACGCAAGATCGTGATCCACGACAGCCCTGACTGGAATGCTTCCAGGGTCAATCGCTCGAACAGTTCACGATCACCACGAACCGGTTTGCCCCATTCGAGGTCGTGATAGTCGCGATAGTCGGGCGTACCCGCACCCCACGCGCATCGCGCGAGTCCGTCGTCGCCGACGACCAGGTTCACGCGGGGTCGTAGAAGCGCAGTTCGGTGGTCTCGCGAAAGAGTGAGTCACCCAGCTCGTTGAAGGCGACGACGTGGTCGGTCAGCATGTGCGCATCCCACTGCTCTCTCGACGCCCATTTCTCGAGCATGAGCCAGGTGTCGGGGTCTTCGTCAGACACCACCAGGTCGTACATCTCGCAGCCATCCTCCGCCAAAGATGCCGTGACGAGCGCGTCAATTTGGGCCCGCACTGCATCGCGAATCTCGATCTTGGGCTTGATGATCGCTACCAAGTACAACGGCTGCACACTGACTCCTTTCCTGGTGCGCACACGCTAACACTCGCCACGCGCACTACTCAGGAAGCATGCCCTGGTGCGAGTCGCCGCGAAGGCTCGCCTCGATCTCTGCGGGTGCCTGGAGACTGCGGGTGCTCGCGACACCCATCTCATTGAGTTTTCGGGCCTGGGACATCGCATTGCGGTCAAAACTGCCCACGAATTTGTTGTAGCCGTTAACAGCCGCCTGTAGGCCGGCCCGCATGTCGGCGAGGTGCTCGACCAGCACACCGAGCCGCTTGAGCATCTCAGCACCAGCCAGGCGAATCTCCTCGGCGTTGTCGTGCATGAGCTTGCGCTCATACCCGAAACCGATCGTGCGCAGCAGTGCCAGCATCGTGGTGGGCGTGGCAATGACCACTCGCTTCTCGAAGGACTTCTCGAGCAGGAGGCCATCGGAGTCCAGGGCTGAGGAGAGCAGCGATTCAAAGGGCAAGAACATCACGACGAAATCAGGACTGACTGCAGAATCGGAGTATCGCTTGCCCGCCAGCTCGTTGACTCGCGCCATGACATCACGCGCATGCTTGGCCAATGACTGCTCGCGGATGAGATCGTCGTCAGCACCTGCGGCCGCCCAGTAGGAATCGAAGGGGAACTTCGCGTCGACGAGCACCTCGCCCCCGCCCGGCAGCAGCACCGCGATATCGGGTCGACCCACGGTCTCCCCCGCCCGCGTGTCCTGGCGCCGGTAGTGAACGCCTTCGACGAGCCCAGCATGGTCGAGCAGGCGCTCCAGCTGCATCTCACCCCACTGGCCGCGAGTCTGGCCCTTGGTCATGGAGGCGACGATCTGGGAGGTTGCGGAAGACAGCGAGGCGTACTGATCGCGCATGGCGCCGATCTGCTCACGGATGGCTGTCTCGGCCTCTGTACGGCGCTCACTGGCCTGGGCCGTTGAACGCTGCAGGCCGTCAAGACTCTCGCGCACCGGCGCCAGTAGGCCCAGGAGATCGCCGTGCGCAGTAGCCGCAGAGCTCAGTCGCGAGTTCTCGGCTGAGAGCACGGCTATCTGGCCGGAGAGCTCAGCTGTACGGCGCGACGAGACAAGCCAGGACACGAGGTAGCCCACGGCGGCGGCGATCACCGCAGTGATGGCGAAGGTCAGCACACCTCGATTGTGACAGCGGGGTCAGACATCGCCCCCGCACCGATGAGCGCGAGTCGCTGGACGCCCGTCAATGTGCGTCAGCGCGAGTCGCTGGACGCCACTTCGATGACGGCACGACCGGCCTCCAGACGAGCGACGGGAACGCGGAACGGGCTGGCTGACACATAGTTCAATCCGGCTCGATGGAAGAAGTGGATCGACTCCGGGTCGCCGCCATGCTCACCACAGACACCCATCTTCAACTCGGGCTTGGTCTGCCGACCTTCCTTGACCGCAATATCCACCAGGCGTCCAACTCCATCAGCGTCAATGGTCTCGAAGGGCGAGATGGTGAGAACACCCTTCTCCAGGTACTGGGCGAAGAAGGCGGCCTCGACATCATCGCGACTAAAGCCCCAGGTGGTCTGGGTCAGGTCATTAGTGCCGAAGGAGAAGAAGTCGGCGACCTCGGCGATGCGGTGGGCGGTCAGGGCAGCTCGTGGCAACTCGATCATCGTGCCGATCGGCAAATGCAACTCAATGCCAGTCTCCAGGCTCACCTCGGACAACACCGTCTCGAGCTCATCGCGCATGAGGATCAGTTCTTGAGCCGATCCGACAAGCGGAACCATGATCTCGGCCACCGGTGTGCCACCTTCGCGCGTTCGCGCCACCACGGCCTCAGCAAGGGCCCGCACCTGGAGGGCAAAAAGCCCCGGCACCACGAGACCGAGTCGCACACCCCGCAGACCGAGCATTGGATTGGACTCATGAAGTCGATTGACGGCAGCCAGCAGCCTGTCATCGGCCGTGGTGTCGTGACCGGCCGCCTGAGCCAGCGCTACGCGAACCATGAGATCAGCACGATCGGGCAAGAACTCGTGCAGAGGCGGATCCAGCAGTCGGACCGTGACCGGCAGACCGTCCATCTCGGAGAGCAGCTCGATGAAGTCAGCGCGCTGCAGCGGCATCAAGGCGTCGAGTGCGAACCCGCGCTCATCTGCGCTATCGGCCAAGATCACCCGCTCAATTAGCTCGCGACGCTCACCCAGGAACATGTGCTCGGTGCGACACAGGCCGATGCCCTCGGCGCCGAGTTGGCGCGCCCGTGCAGCATCGTCAGCAGTATCGGCGTTAGTGCGCACGCGCAGGCGTCGGACGCTATCGGCGTGCGCAAGCAGTCGATCAACACAGTCGACTATCGCTGCGGAATCCTCGTCGAGGGTCGGCAGTACCGTTTCCATGCCCTCAAGCAGGTAGCGCACGACAGGAGACGGTGACACCGGAATCTCACCAAGGAAGACCTCACCGGAAGCACCGTCGAGGGAGATGAAGTCACCCTCGTTGATGGTCAGGCGCTGACCGTCATCGAGCTTGACAACCGCGGTATGCGAGGACTCGTCGACGATCAATTGATCGGCGCCACACACTGCCGGCTTGCCCATGCCACGAGCGACCACGGCGGCATGACTGGTCTTGCCGCCGCGACTGGTGAGAATTCCGACCGCCGCCACCATGCCGGCGAGATCATCGGGGTTGGTCTCACGGCGCACCAGAACAACGGTGCGACCATCCTCGACCCAATCGACTGCCCGCTGGGGATCGAAGACCACTTGGCCCACCGCCGCACCTGGTGAAGCAGGGATTCCCTTCGTGAGCAGGAGGCGCTCGGTTCCTACCGCCAACTGCGGAACGAGCAACTGCGAGAGTTGTTGACCCGAGACGCGCATCAACGCTTCGTCCTCGGTGATCAGGCCTTCGTCGAGGAACTGAGTAGCGATGCGGAACGCTGCGCCTGCCGTCCGCTTGCCGACACGCGTCTGCAGGAGCCAGAGCTTTCCGCGCTCGACCGTGAATTCGATGTCGCAAAGATCGCGGTAGTGAGTCTCAAGTCGCCGCATGGTCTGTGCGAGTTGCGTGGCCACAGCCGGATTCACGGTGGCGAGATCAGCCAGAGTCAGAGTATTTCGGATGCCGGCGACGACGTCCTCTCCCTGGGCGTTTTGCAGGTAATCGCCATAGTGACCGGGTGAGCCGGTCGCGGGATCACGCGTGAAGGCAACGCCAGTACCGGAGTCTTCGCCGAGATTGCCGAAGACCATGGCGCAGATGTTGACAGCTGTGCCTAGATCATTGGGAATGCGCTCACGGCGGCGGTAGAGCTTCGCGCGATCACCGTTCCACGATTCAAACACGGCCTTAACGGCCATATCGAGTTGCTCGCGCGGATGCTGGGGAAACTCGCGGCCGGTGTGCTCGCGCACGACCTTCTTGTAGTGAGCCACGAGTTCTTGGAGAACCTCGGCACTCAACTCGCTCTCTGAGGCCACACCTGCCTTGTCAACAGCGTGTTCGAGTGCATTGGCAAAGATCGAAGGCTCGATGTCCATCACGGTGCGACCGAACATCGAGATGAGGCGTCGGTAGGAATCCCAGGCGAATCGCTCATCACCTGAGATATCGGCCAGACCCTTCACCGACGCGTCATTTAGGCCGATATTCAAGATCGTGTCCATCATGCCCGGCATCGAGAACACTGCGCCCGAGCGCACGGACACGAGCAGAGGGTCATGTAGATCGCCCAGCCGTCGATCGAGTTCATCCTCGAGTCTGCGCAGTGCTGC
>JBIJBU010000169.1:0-3614 GCA_044345075.1 Candidatus Nanopelagicales bacterium
TACTTTCTGACACCGAACTCGCCGCTGTTGATGGCGCACTCGCTGATCTTGCCGAGCAGGTCGCCGATGGGTCGATCGGGCCCGAAGCGCAAGACGAGGATGTTCACACGGCAATCGAGCGTCACCTCATTGCTCGCCTAGGTGACCTGGGCGGGAAGCTTCGCGCAGGACGCAGTCGCAACGATCAGGTGGCAACTGACTTCCGGTTGTACCTCCGTGATCAGGTGCGGTCAATTGTTCGGGCGGTCATCGATTTGCAGGCTGCCTTCTTGCAACAGGCAAGTGAGCACGTGGAGACCTATTCGCCCGGTTTCACTCATCTTCAGCATGCGCAACCCGTGTCCTTCGGTCATGAGCTCGCCAAGCATGTCCATGCACTCGGGCGCGACATTGAGCGCTACGCAGACTGGGATCGACGCACCTCACGCTCGCCACTTGGTTCGGGTGCGCTCGCTGGTTCAAGTCTTGGCCTGGATCCGCGCGCGGTTGCTCTGGATCTTGGCTTCGATCGCGCGTTGGGCAATTCGATTGATGCTGTGAGTGATCGTGACTGGGTGGCGGAGTTTCTTTTCGTGTCGGCGATGCTTGGCGTTCATTTGTCACGGATCGGCGAGGAGGTCATCTTGATGACTTCACGTGAGTTCGGTTGGGCTCGGCTAGATGATGCATGGTCCACTGGCTCATCGATCATGCCTCAGAAGAAGAATCCTGATGTAGCCGAACTTGCGCGCGGAAAGTCTGGACGCCTCATCGGAAATCTGACCGGCTTGATGGCGACCCTGAAGGGGCTGCCCTTTGCTTACAACCGGGATCTCCAGGAGGACAAGGAGCCCGTGTTCGACACGGTGGAGCAACTCCTGCTCGTGCTTCCTGCCATGACCGGGATGATTGCGACTTTGAGATTCGATACCGCACGAATGAATGAATCGGCGCCACAGGGTTTCGCGCTGGCGACCGACATCGCCGAGTGGCTTGTGCGCTCCGGTGTCGTGTTCCGCGAGGCTCACGAGATCGCTGGAGCCTGCGTGCGTGCGGCTGAGGCTCGTGACGTCGAACTGTGGGATCTCACCGATGCCGAGCTTCAGGAGGTCTCAGTGCACCTGACGCCTCAGGTGCGTGAGGTGCTCTCCGTTCGTGGGTCGCTGGACTCTCGCTCGGCCTTCGGTGGCACGGCACCCGCGCGGGTACGGGAACAACTTGTTGATCTCGAGCGCATGATCGCTGCGGATGCCGGTATCTGGGCGTAACGCTCAATCGGTGAGTCAGCGCCTCGACTCGAGGGCTTGTGCGCAAAGATGAGCGAGTGACCACAGGCATCCTCGACGAACTCATCTGGCGCGAGCTCATTGCCCAGAGCACTGACCTTGGTGCTTTGCAGGCAGCGACTGAGGCTGGCCCGATCACCTTGTATTGCGGCTTCGATCCCACCGCGCCCAGCCTGCATCTGGGCAATCTTGCGCAGATCTTGACGGTACGTCGCTTTCAGATGAGCGGCCACCGACCGCTGGCGCTCGTGGGCGGTGCCACCGGACTCATCGGCGATCCCAAGATGACGGGGGAGCGCACCCTAAATCCCCGCGAGGTGGTCGAGGAGTGGGTGGGACGTATCCGCACTCAGCTCGAGCGTTTCTACGACTTCGATGGCAGCAACGCCGCAGAGATGGTGAACAACTACGACTGGACTGTCGGAGTCTCAGTTCTCGAGTTCCTTCGCGACATCGGAAAGCATTTCAGCGTCAACCGCATGCTCGATCGCGAGGCGGTTGCTGCCCGATTGGCCAAGGAAGGTATTTCCTATACGGAGTTCAGTTACCAGCTCTTGCAGTCCTTCGACTACCTCCAGCTCTACCGATCCCATGGATGCACCCTGCAAACCGGTGGTTCTGACCAGTGGGGCAACATCACCGCGGGCACAGATCTCATCCGTCGCGTGGAGCAGGTAAGCGTCCATGCGCTCACCACGCCCCTGCTGGTTAAGGCAGATGGCACCAAGTTCGGAAAGACGGAGTCCGGCACGGTCTGGCTTGATCCTGCCCTCACGAGCCCATACGCCTTCTTCCAGTTCTGGCTTAATGCCGATGACCGAGATGTGCCGGTCCTCTTGCGTACGTACAGTTTCAAGGGTCGGGACGACATCCGGAACCTCCTCGAGGCCACGGTGGAGCGCCCACATGAGCGTGCGGCTCAACGGGCCCTCGCGCTCGAACTCACGGAATTGGTTCACGGGGCGGCTGAGCGTGACGCAGCAGAGGCTGCCGGTCGAGCGCTGTTCGGCCAAGGCGATCTGGCTGATCTGCCGGCGGCAACCTTGGCCGCAGCCCTCTCCGAGACACCCCATGGAACGATCGAGGCCGCCGAGGTCGTGGGCGAGGCGCTGCCCCCCATTGATGAGCTGCTCGTGCGCAGTGGCCTCGTGACAAGCAAGTCCCAGGCTCGGCGCACCATCGGTGAGGGCGGGGCATACCTCAACAATGTCCGAGTGACGGAGGAGTCGTACGCCCCCACGACGGCCGATCTCCTCGGCGGGCAGTGGCTTGTCCTGCGTCGCGGTAAGCGTTCGGTCGGCGGAATCAAGGTGCTGAATTAGCCCAAACCCCCTGCGCTGCAAGGCTTTCTTGCAATCAGGCTGGGTCAGGCAGGAGTGGCCGAGATGCCCGATTTGACCTTGTCAAGCCCCTTGGCATAGTGTTATCTCACCGCAAGGGAGTAACGGACACCAAGCCGCACTGAGTGCGCCAAGCAAGGCCGGTCCTGCGGGAACTGACAGAGATCCTCTCGGTCCGACACGCCTGCCAAGGTGATTTGACCGTATACGAAGAAATCTGTAAGTTAGGAACGTTGCCCCAAAATCTGGCCGAGAGGCTCGATGAGGTGCGCGCCCGAACCTTGAGAACTCAACAGCGTGTCACATATCAATACCAATACCCCGTACGTGGGTTAGGTCTTCGGACCTATGCCACGGCGGAAATTCCTTTGGTAGACAAAATGCAAGAAATTGCTAGTTTTGTCCGCCGGAATCAACTCAAACATTTATGGAGAGTTTGATCCTGGCTCAGGACGAACGCTGGCGGCGTGCTTAACACATGCAAGTCGAACGGTGAAGGGGAGCTTGCTCCCTGGATCAGTGGCGAACGGGTGAGTAACACGTGGGCAACCTGCCCCTGACTTCGGGATAACGCTTCGAAAGAGGTGCTAATACCGGATATGAACCCTGAGGGCATCCTCGGGGTTGGAAAGTTTTTCGGTCAGGGATGGGCCCGCGGCCTATCAGCTTGTTGGTGAGGTAGTGGCTCACCAAGGCGACGACGGGTAGCCGGCCTGAGAGGGCGACCGGCCACACTGGGACTGAGACACGGCCCAGACTCCTACGGGAGGCAGCAGTGGGGAATATTGCGCAATGGGCGAAAGCCTGACGCAGCAACGCCGCGTGCGGGATGAAGGCCTTCGGGTTGTAAACCGCTTTCAGCAGGGAAGAAGCGAAAGTGACGGTACCTGCAGAAGAAGCACCGGCTAACTACGTGCCAGCAGCCGCGGTAATACGTAGGGTGCAAGCGTTGTCCGGATTTATTGGGCGTAAAGAGCTCGTAGGCGGTTAGTCACGTCGGATGTGAAAA
>JBIJBU010000170.1:0-3612 GCA_044345075.1 Candidatus Nanopelagicales bacterium
CATCCTGCTGTGGATCGGCTGGCACCTGTCGGCCAAGAAGTGGTTCACCGGCCCGAAGATGACGATCGACCTGCCTGCAGGTGTCAGCTCCGCTGACGAGATCGCCCTCGAGCACGAGCACAAGGGCTTCCATCAGCCGCCTAACAGCTAGACGGCGCTAGGTATGCGAAGGGGCGGGTGGCGATAGGCCATCCGCCCCTCTGCTGTGTCGTTATGAACGAACTCGTTCGGAAGCCGGATCGTAGGGCGCCTTGAATGAGACGTTCAGGGGCACGATGCGACCACCCACGTTCACGGACCACTGCGCGTCGAGGTAGTCCGGAGTGACGGCCTCACCGTCGAGTCGACGCACGTAGGCGAGACCGACGCAAGCGCCGGTAGTCGTGCCGAAGGCGGCCGAGGTGACCTGGCCGACACCAACTCCGTCGCGCAGAATCAACTCGCCTCCCCACAGCATCGCGTCGCTTTCGCCGGCCACCCAAGAGACGAGCCGACGTCGCGGCCCGGCTTCCTTGATGGCATCGAGAGCAGCGCGACCGACGAAGTCGATGTCGGTCTTGAGTTTGGTAGCGAAGAGCAAGCCGGCCTCAACCGGCGAATAGTCGGGGTTGAGCTCGGGGCCGAACGCCCGGTAACCCTTCTCCAGTCGCAGCGCATTGATGGCGTAGTAGCCCGCGTTGCGAATTCCGAGATCTGCGCCGGCCTGGTGCAAGAGGTCAAAGACCCCGTTCGCGAACTCGGCAGGCACGTAGAGCTCCCAGCCCAGTTCACCGACATAGGTGAGACGGGTAGCACGCACGGTGAAGAAACCGATGTCGATCAGTTGCGAGGTACCGAAGGGGAACGCCTCGTTCGAGAGGTCTGCCTTCGAGACGCGGGAGAGCAGCTCGCGCGACTTAGGGCCCATAAGGCCGAGCACCGCGTAGGCACTAGACACGTCGACGACTTCAACATGCATGTCGTTGGTGGCATGGCGGTTGATCCAGTCGGCATCGCGCACGACGGATGCCGAACCCGTCACCCACATGAACTCGTCATGGGCAATACGGGTGATCGTGACGTCGGCCTCGTAGGTGCCGCGCTCATTGAGCACGCCTGTGTACACGACATCACCAGTGGCAACGTTCACGTCAGCAGTGCATAGCCACTGGAGCAAACGCTCGGCGTCACGGCCCTTGACCAGAAGCTTGCCAAAGCTGGTCTCATCGAAGATAGCGACGTCATTGCGGGTGGCACGCTGCTCGTTGTCGACCCACGGGATCCAGTTCTGCTTGCCCCAGGCGTAGTCGATCGAAGAATCTTCGCCCGCGGGCGCGAAGTAGTTCGGACGTTCCCAGCCCATCTTGGAACCGAAGCAGGCGTTGGCTGCAGCGATGCGATCGTGAACCGGTGATTGACGGAATGGGCGCGCGGTTGCGAACTCACGGTTCGGCCACGGCACTGAGTAGTGCAGGCCGAGCACCTCGCCCACACGGGCACGTAGCCACTGGTTGTTGCCATTGAAGGGCGCGAAGCGGCGAATGTCGACGCCGACGAGATCGCTTTGCGGCTCACCCGACACGATCCATTCGGCCAGTGCGCGGCCTGCTCCGCCAGCGGAGGCAATGCCGACCGAGTTGAATCCGGCGCCGACGAAGAAGTTCTTGAGCTCAGGCGCCTCGCCGAGGATGAACTGGTTGTCGGGGGTAAACGACTCGGGGCCGTTGTAGAACATCTTGATCCCGGTCTCTTGCAGAGCCGGAACTCGATGCAGGGCGCTCTCCATCAGGATCGAGAAGTGATCCCAGTCCTCCTCGAGCAACTGGAATTCGAACGGGTACGGAATCTGGTCGGGGGAGACCCATGGCTTGGCCTCGGGCTCGAAGCCACCGACGACAAGGCCGCCGACTTCTTCCTTCATATACGTGTAGCCATCGGGGTCGCGCAGGATCGGCATCATGCGATGCACGCCCTCGATCTGCTCGGTCACCACGTAGAAGTGCTCGGCCGAGTGCAGGGGAACATTCACCCCGCACATCGCGCCGATCGCCTTGGCCCACTGACCGGCGCAGTTCACGACGATCTCAGCCTCGATATCGCCGGCATCGGTCTGCACGCCGGTGACGACGCCGTCCTTGGTCGTGACGCCGAGAACGCGCGTGCGCTCGAACACCTGGGCGCCGCGCATGCGGGCACCCTTGGCAAGCGACTGGGTGACATCGGTGGGGTTGGCCGTGCCGTCATACGGCAACCAGATAGCGCCCTGAATATCGCTGATGTTCAGGACGGGATAGAGCTCCTTGGCGCGCTCGGGCGTGATGATCTCGCATTCGAGGTTGTAGGCCTCGGCAGCCGCTGCGGTGCGCAGTAGCTGAACCATGCGGTCGGGGGTGCGGGCAACAGTTACGCCGCCGCACTCCTTGTAACCGGTGCCAAGACCCGTCTCGGCCTCGAGCTCTTGGTACAGCTTCGCTGAGTACTGCACCAGGCGTGTGCCGCCCTCGGTTGCACGCAGTTGGCCGACGAGGCCTGCCGCATGCCACGTGGTGCCGGATGAGAGTTGGCCCTGCTCGATGAGCACGACATCACTCCAGCCGAGCTTCGTCAGGTGGTAGGCGACAGAGGCTCCGACGATGCCGCCGCCAATGATGACGACGCGCGCGCGGGCGGGCAGGGTGCTCATGCCCAAAGACTAGGCGGGAATGCGACTCTCGGAGCTGAGAGCCCCCGGTCAGGATTGAACTGACGACCTACCGCTTACAAGGCGGTTGCTCTACCACTGAGCTACAGGGGCGAACGCGATGTTGATACGCGGACAGCGGGAGTTTATCCTCCGCGCTAAGGCGGCCTACCGAGACCGCCACCCCCCTAGGCTGCATGGGTGCAGATCTTCATGTGGTTCGCGACCTCCGCACTTATCGCGGTTGGTGTCGCGGCCTTCACTCGCCAGCGCGGCTGGGGCATGGCCCTGCCGGTGCTCTTCGCAGGAGTGATCGTCGGCTTCCTTCCCGTGGGGCCGAGCGCCCCGCCGGATCCGGAGATCGTACTGGCTGTGATCTTGGCGCCGCTGGTATTCGGCGAGGCGCTGGGCTCCTCGTACCTGGATCTGCGCAAGGTGCGCAAGCCCGTTCTCACCTTGGCCATCGGTCTGGTGCTCGCGACGACCCTGGTGGTCGGGGGAGTGCTGAGCCTGATGGTCGCAGCGCCGCTCGCGCTCGTCTTTGCTCTCGGTGCTGTGCTTGCGCCTACCGACGCTGTCGCCGTCAGCACTGTCGCTCGCCGTGCCTCACTTGATCGGCGACTCGTCTCGATTCTCGAGGGCGAAAGCTTAGTCAATGACGGAACGGGTCTAACGCTGCTGCGCGTCGCGGTGATCGCTTTGCTGGCTGGCACTGTGACCATCGGCGAGGTCGCAGGCGCTCTAGCACTTTCGATCATCGGCGGGGTTGTCGTCGGTGCAGTGGGCGGATGGACAGTCACGGTCATCTCACGACGCACCACCGATGTAGTGGCCTCCAATGGCCTCATCGTGATCGCACCCTTCGTGCTCTACCTGGCCGCAGAGCAGATCGAGGGCTCCGGCATCCTCGCCGTCGTTATTGCCGCGCTATGGATCGCGCACGCGCAGTCGTC
>JBIJBU010000171.1:0-3606 GCA_044345075.1 Candidatus Nanopelagicales bacterium
CCGGTGTTGGGGATCTGCTCCGAGCGGAACATGATCTGCCAGTTCGGGTTGAGCACGTACTTGCGCTCGAGATCGAAGCGCTCGGGGTCGGTGTACCAGGCGGCCGGCACGACACCGGGCTTGAAAGGCGTGTTCGGGATATCCGGGCCGAAGCGCAGGGTGTTGTCACCGCGGGTGGGTACGAAGACCATGATCATGCCTTTCACAGGGGCCAGAACATCCTGAATCTAGCAGTTGTCTATACAACTTACAAGGAATTTCAGGGGTACTCGGGCCCCGCGCAGGTGCGGCCGGGACTAGATGTCCAGGACGAGACGATCGCCCTTGCAGCGCGAGACACACGGCATCATGTAAATGCCCTCTTCCTTGTCCTCATCGCTGAGCAAGGAGTCGCGGTGGACGATCTCACCCTCGAGCACCTTGGTCTCACAGGTGCCGCAGACGCCCTCCGCGCAGCTGGTCACGATGCGCTCATTGTTCTTCAGCAGCACTTCGGCGATGGTGGTGCCGACGGGCACCTGGTACTCATTGCCGGAGCTGTTCACGACGACGGTGAACTCGTGGTCTCCGCCATCGCCAGAGGTATCGATGACCTTGGCGGCGAAGCGCTCGACGTGCGGAGCCGGACGGAAGGCTTCCTTGCACGCATTCTCAAGGGCCGAGAGCAGTGGCTCAGGACCACAGCAGTAGATCGCGGTATCGGGGCCGGCTTCTTCGATCAGCTGGGCCAGCGGCAGCAGGCCCTTCTCATCCTGCGGCCACGAAATGACGCCATAGTCAGCCATCTTCTCGACGAAGGCCATCGAGTCCAGAGCGCGACCGCCGTAGTAGAAGGACCACTCAGCGCCGTTGTCACTTGCACGACGCAGCATGGGCATGAGCGGGGTGACGCCAATGCCACCAGCGATGAAGAGGTACTTCTTCGCCATGATGAACGGGAAGTGATTGCGTGGACCACGCACTCGAACGATGTCGCCGACCTGCAGGTTGTCGTGGACGTACTGCGAACCGCCGCGGCCGGCTTGCTCCTTGAGCACCGCGATGCGCCACGTGGGCTCATCGAGGCGGCTGCACAGCGAGTACTGGCGGATCATGTCGCCACCGAGTTCGACATCGATGTGAGCACCCGGCTCCCATTCAGGAAGCGCCGCACCTGTCGGATCAGCGAACCTCAGGCTGATGACCCCGGTCGCCTCGTCGAGACGCTCGATAACCGTGACCTCGCGGAACTCCTCGAGAACGTCGTCCAGGGTGATAGATGCCATGGCTAGAGGGTAGTCGCCCCATCGACCGAGACGACCGTGACGGTGCCTGCCGAACCGTCGACGGTGACCTCCATGCCATCAACGAGCGAAGTCGTGCCTACGGTCACCGAAAGCACACTCGGAATTCCGAGTTCGCGACTGACCACGACAGCATGCGAGTTCAGCGCGCCAACGTCGACGACGACTGCACCGGCGATCAGGAACAGTGGAGTCCAGGCCGCATCGGTGAACGGCGCGACGAGAACATCTCCCGGCTCAAGCTTGGCCATGTCGTACGGATTATTGAGCACGCACACCCTGCCTGTGTAGCGGCCTGCTCCGCCACCAATGCCCGCAAGCACGCCGCCAACCGGAAGCGGGGTCATGCGTGTTGCGGCGCGACGCTTCCACTGCGACAGCGGCAGCGGATCTGAGGCAATGATGAACGGCGGTTCGATCTCGAACAGCTGCGCGTACTCGCCCAGGCGAATGGCGATGATGTCCTTGAACAGCGCGGGATCCTTGACGTACTCGTCGAGCTCGTCGTTCATGAGCATCATGACGTCTTCGGGGTTGGCGTAGAGCCCGGCAGCAACACCACGGGCACCGAGCTCGCGAATGGCCATGCGCACCTCGTTGATGGTGGCGCATGAGGTGGCCTTGGTCATCTCGCGCGAGGGGACGCTGATCTTCGCTGACGCGAACGCCATCTCGAAGGTGCCGAGTGCCTCGTCGTCACCGGCGAGCAGGCCGCGCATGGTGTCGGCTGCAGCTTCACGTCGGGCTGCGAGTACCTCGTGACGCGCTGCAGGCGAATCAGCGTCAGATGCCTTGCGCACGCCATTGATCAGGCGAAGGGGCTGCAAGGGATCGGTTTCCCATGAACGCGAGTAGATATCCCACTCGTTCGGGCCGCGGTAGCCGAATTCAAGAAGGTAATCATGGAAGGACTTCGCGAAGGCCTTCTCGGCGTCGGTCGACGGATTCGTCACGGCTGCCAGCACGACCTCGGGGCCTTGGTCGAACAGCGCAGTGACCTCCGCCGAGGCATTGGCCTCGCGCGAGAGGTGCCACAGGCCGGTCGATGGCGCGGCAGACGGCACCTCGCCCAGGCCCGAGATCAGTTCGAGCTGAAGTTCGGGGCGACCGACAGACGCGCACAGACCCACGAGCATTGATGGGCCGAGAGTGGAGCCGAGGCTGGAGAAGTCGTGCTGGTAGAACGCGTTGTCGAGTTCGGGCACGAATGAGCGCGCACGCGCGACCAGTTCGGCATCGCTGAGCTTGGTGAGATCAGGGCGCTCGGCACGGAAGCGACTCGTGCGAGCCCGGTCTTCCTCGAACACTGGGAACGAGGTAGCCGCGAGGATGCCGCCAATGGTGGCCATCGCCTTCTCGGTGAGATCGGGGCGGATATCGCCTTCCTGGGCGATGTATGGCGGAGTATCAGGATGCGAGCCAAGCAACTCCGCGTCGAACTTCTCGAGGTCAGCGCCCAGGCGCAGGCCAAGCAGGCGCATGTGCGAGAGGTTCAGGTAGAAGTAGCCGCCGAAGACGCCGACCACCGGCCACTTGGGACCGGACATCTCGTCTTCTGCGTAAATGCCGAAGTCAACGAAGCCGCGGAACCAGCCGGGCAGCAGGCCCTCCTCGAACACCAACGACCAACCGAGCGGGCTCGCCGGATCGGCCAGGACCTCGCCGGCATTCGCGCGGGTGTAAAACGGGAGGCGCTCGTCGCGCTGCCAGTCGGCGATCCAGGAGTCGATCATGGGAGTTCCTTCGCTTCGGTGTTCGAGAAGTGCATTCTTATCTGGTCTCTTCGTGCGACTGCACCGCTCGCAGGGTACGCGAGCGGTGCAGTCGGACGAATAGATGCTGCTTAGAACGGTGCCGAGCCGCCGTCGACGTTGTAGGTCGCGCCGGTCATGCCATTGCCGAGTGGGCCGGCCAGCAACAATGCCATGCCGGCAACCTGCTCGACGGTCTGGAGCTCCTTGGTCAGGCAGTCATTGGCGAAGTCCTCGAGGAATGCCTCGTAGGTGATGCCCGATGCTGCGGCGACCTGAGCGCCTGCGTCCTTCATCAGTTCAGTCTCGATCGGGCCGGGGCAGATCGCGTTGCAAGTGACGCCCGTGGTGCCGTACTCGACCGCAGTGGCCTTGGTCAGGCCGATCATGGCGTGCTTGCCGGCGATGTAGTGGCTGACCGCGACCTTCGAGGCGATCTTGCCCTCGATGGAAGCAATGTTGATGATGCGGCCGTAACCGGCGGGCAGCATGTACTTCAGTGCACGGCGGGTACCCCAGAACGCGGTGCTGGCGTTCCACTCGAGACCCTTGAGCCATGCCTCGTCGCTGAG
>JBIJBU010000172.1:0-3602 GCA_044345075.1 Candidatus Nanopelagicales bacterium
GATTGCCTTCGTCAGAGCGGTGATCTTCTTGCCGACTGCGTCAAACTTCGCCAGCTCAGCATCGGCATCTCGCTTAGCACCGAGCGCCTCGAACAGCCCGAGCTTCGGCTGCAGCAATGGAGTGATTTGGTTCAGAGCTGCCAAGGCCTGAGTATTCGATGTCGTGAAGGCCTTCTCTGCTGCTCGCGAGGCCGCGAATACCTGCGCCTTGCTCGCACCCTTCGCCGCCAGTGCGGCCGTGCGCGCGGTGGCGTTCTGCACGCCGTTCAGGCTCGAGTCGGCCTGAGCGATGAGTCCTTTGACTGTGCTGAGCTCACTGTCACTCAGCCGGTCGCCATAGTCCTTGAGGTAATTGGCAAGAACGGCATTCATCCCTGCCCGGAAGGTCACCACGGCCTGCGCAACATTGCGGGCTCCGGTGACCGAAGCTGCATTGACGCCCATGCGAATCGTGACCGAGGAGGTCGAGGCGGAAGCAGCGGTGGGCAGGATGGCCACGACAGCCAAACCGCTGAGGGTCAGGGCACAGGTGGCCGCAAGGATTCTGCGCATGGGCCATTGGAACACGTGTGAAGCTGGTTTGACCAACTGCCCTAGGTAGACATTTCCGCTAGCCTGCAGGCATGGAGCAGCGAAATGTCTTGGGCGGATCACTCGAGGTCTGCAGTCTCGAGCCGCTCACCGGTTTCTACCGCGATGGCTACACGAACACTGGCCCCGACGATGTCGGCTCGCATACGGTCTGCGCTGTTGTCACCGCCGACTTCCTGGCCCATCAGGCGTTGATCGGTAACGACCTGTCGACTCCCATGCCGCAGTACGGATTTCCGGGACTTCAGCCCGGTGACCAGTGGGGCGTTTGCGCAGGGCGCTGGCTGCAAAGCTTTGAGGCCGGGGTGGCGGCGCCTGTTGTACTCAGGGCCACCAACGAAGCAGCCCTGCAATTCGTTCCCCTGGATTCCCTCGTGGAATCGGCGGCTGACGCCCCCGATGATCTTTCGGGCCTGTTGCCGTAACCCTGCTTCAGCCAGGCGAGTAATCTCGTCCCGTGCTGCTATCTGATCGCGATATCAAGGCCGAGATTTCCGCGGGCCGCGTTGCCCTCGAGCCCTACACCGAGTCCATGATCCAGCCGTCGAGTATCGACGTGCGCCTGGATCGCTGGTTCCGTGTGTTCGAGAACCACAAGTACCCGTACATCGACCCGAGCCAGGAGCAGCCTGACCTCACCCGCATGATCGAGCCCGATGGCGATGAGCCCTTCGTGCTGCACCCGGGCGAGTTCGTGCTCGGCTCCACCTTCGAGGTCGTCAGCCTTCCTGACGACATCGCCGGTCGACTTGAGGGCAAGAGCTCACTCGGCCGACTCGGTCTCCTGACCCACTCGACCGCCGGCTTTATCGATCCGGGCTTCTCCGGTCACGTAACCCTCGAACTGTCGAATGTCGCGAATCTTCCGATCGTGCTGTACCCGGGAATGAAGATCGGTCAGCTCTGCCTGTTCCGTCTGTCGTCACCGGCCGAGCATCCCTATGGCTCAGAGAAGTACGGCTCGCGTTACCAGGGTCAGCGCGGCCCGACTCCGTCGCGCTCCTTCGCGAACTTCCACCGCACGCAGGTCTAGAGCCTGCGCGGCTTCACTGCTCAGCAGAAGCCGGCAGTGTGGCGAGCGCGCCACTGAAGGTTGCGGCGAGTGCATGTGAGGCCGCAATGCTGATGTGTCCGTCATCGCGGTACAGGTAGTCGTCTCCCAGCTGAGTGGTGCAGAAGCCTTCTGCGCAGAAGAAGTCACGCAGGTCCAGCAGCGTGACGCCCAGACGATCAGCAACTGCGGTGAACGCATTTCGTGCGGGCGCCTGTGCCTTGTCAGCGATCTTGCGAGACATGGTCACCGCCAGATCATCATCTGTAGCAATTCGGATCGCGGAGAACTGCTGCGGATCGGCACTCAGTGGGGCGCCGAAGTACGGGACGTCCTGCACCAGCACGACCTGGTGACCGGCCTTCTGCAGCCGACTCAGACTCGACTCGAGTCCGGCCTCGAGGGCCGCGTGCTTGATCTTCGGATCTCGCGAGAGCGAATCAGGAGTCAATCCGGCAGAGAAGACCCGCGAGTTCCAGTAGCTGCTTGACGACGTGACGATCACGATGCCGGGCGGCTGCTGGTCGAGGTAGTCCAAGGTGCCCTGAACGAACGACCGACACGGCCACTGTCGCTTCGCCGTCGACTTCAGGTACACGTCAAAGAACGGGCACGCGTTCGCGGTGGCAATGCGCACCGGATGACCGGTTGCCTCACCTGCAGCAATGACTGCCTCACTGAGGTGATCTGCGTGTGAATCTCCGACAAGGTAGATCGTGGAGCCGCTCGCCGACTCATTCCAGAGGCATTCAGCCGCCTTCGGTGCATCGAAGGCCCGCGACTCGTTGCAGCCGGCTGCATTCGCCACATGCATCGGCGTTACGGCAGCAGTGAAGTCACGAATGCGTTGATTCCAGAAGCCGTTGTCAGCAGCGACGATCAGCAGCAGTGAAATCACCACTGGCGGAACGAGGGTGAAGGAGACAATCCGAACCATGCGCGCCCGGCTGACGTGCCGAAGGTTTCGAATGGGTTGCTCGACGAATCGGTAGGAAAGAAGTGCCGGGAGTAACGAGACGACCGCGGCAATGACGGCAATGCCCGGAGTTTCCGGGAAGAGCAGCAGTGCGAAGACAATGAGCGGCCAGTGCCAGAGGTACCAGGAGTACGAGATATCGCCGACAGCGACGAAAGGCCGCGTGCCGAGTAGGCGGCTCACGGGATTCGCGCTGGTGCCAGCGGCGAGGAGTGCAAATGTGCTGATGACCGGCAGCAAGGTCATCGGTCCGGGCCATGCTGTCGCGGGATCAATGAGCCACAGACTCGCAAGGATGCCTGCGACGCCGGCCAGGGCGAGAATCAGGGCAGTCGTGGCACGAAGGGCGCGCATGCCTCCGGCGATCAACAGAGCAAGCAGAGCCCCGACGGCGAATTCCCAGACGCGAGTGACTGGTCCGTAGAACCCGACGAGCCAGCTCGGCAGGAACGGGATTCGATAGCCACCGGCCTCGAGGACGGCCATTAGGAACGACACGATGCCGACCAGCACCACGATCGAGATCACGGGCGATTGCCGAGTGCGCAGGCGCTTCATCAGCTTCCAGCCAATGAAGAGCAAGAGCGGGAAGATCAAGTAGAACTGTTCCTCGACCGACAGTGACCAGGTGTTGAGCAGCGGATTAGCTGCGGCAGGTGCATCGAAATAGCCACCGGTGTTGTTCGCGATGACGATGTTCGCGGCGAGAAAGAGCGCGCCGATTCCGGTCTCCGCGGTGATCTGCTGCGCACCCAGCGGCGACTGAATCAGTGCGGAGATGACGACGACAACAAGAACGAGGACTGCGAGAGCGGGCGTGAGTCGACGAAACCTGCGTGCGTAGAAGGTACGAAAACGCAGAGTGCCGTTGCTCTGCCATTCGCGTGCGAGCATCGCGGTGATCACGAAGCCAGAGATGACAAAGAAGATGTCTACGCCTGTGAAGCCGCCAGGAACATTCAGGCCGGCGTGGAAGGCAACAAC
>JBIJBU010000048.1:0-12643 GCA_044345075.1 Candidatus Nanopelagicales bacterium
TGGGGTGCCCGCACCCTGTCGAGTGATGCCGAGTGGCGCTACGTCAACGTTCGTCGCTACTTCAACTACCTCGAGGAGTCCATCCTCCAGGGCACCCAGTGGTGCGTGTTCGAGCCCAACGATGAGCGTCTGTGGGGTCGCATTCGCCGCACCATCAGCGCATTTCTCGTCAACGAGTGGCGCTCGGGCGCGCTCTTCGGCAGCTCGCCGAACGAGGCATTCTTCGTCAAGTGCGACGGCGAGAACAACACCGCCGAGAGCATCGACCTCGGCATGGTGATCGTCGAGATCGGCGTCGCGCCGGTGAAGCCCGCCGAGTTCGTCATCTTCCGCCTGTCGCAGTTCTCCGGCGGCACTTCCATCTCCGATTAATCGCGAACAAGACTGAAAGAGGAGTTCAGAAATGGCACTTATCGACGGTGAAGTCCTAACCGCCTATTCGTTCGAGTTCGCGATCGACGGCACGACCATCCCCAACGTCGTGGAGATCAACAGCATCGAGCAGAAGACCAACACCATCGAGACCAAGTCGATGACCCCGTCCGGCATCTACCAGATCCAGCAGATGCTCGGCCCACGTCAGTCCGGCTCGCTCTCGGTCACGGTGCTCAGCACCGGCGACCCGGCCGTGACCTCATGGTTCATGACCGGCCTCGGCGGCGACTTCAAGGGCGCACGCAAGACCGGCACCCTGATCTACAAGGACACCTACGGCGCACCCGTGCAGACCGTCGAGTTCACCAACCTCATGGTGACCGGTGTGTCCTACGGCGCCCTGAAGGCTGGCGAGTCCTCGGGTATCAACCTGACACTCAGCATGACCTTCACGGAGATGAAGGTCTCCTAGTAGTAACGAGAGAGCAGTAGGCAATTGCAATGAGCGTGATGCAGACAAGCTTTGACTTCGTCCTTCCCCGGGGCTTCGTCGACAACCAGGGCAATGTTCACCGCGAGGGATCAATGCGACTGGCGACCGCACGCGATGAACTCATGCCGCTGCTCGATCCGAAGGTGCGTGAGCACGAGGCATTCTTGAGCCTCGTGCTGCTCGCCCGAGTGGTGACCAGGCTCGGAACTCTCACTCATATTGACGATCAGGTGATCGGTGGCCTCTGGGCCACAGATCTCGCCTTCCTGCAGGATCTCTACCGACGCATCAACACCGAAGGCACCACCGTGGCCGAGGTCACGTGCCCACATTGCAGCCAACTGGTGATGGTTGACGTCGGAGGTGGTGCACCGGGGGAATAGCAACGGTCGGAACCGATCGACTCTGGGAAGAGATCGGATTTCTGGCCTATTACCTGCACTGGTCGCTTGATGACATCCTGGACATGACCCACAGTGATCGTCAGCGAATGACCGGAATGGTTTCCAATTTCAACCGGGCAGTCACGGAGGGTTAGCGGTGGGCGTTCTCGACCTCCTTCGTCGCCGTTCTCGTGATGATGCCGCAGGCATCTCGGACACCAGCGGGTCCTCTCCGGATTTCGACTCCATCGTCGACTCGGCCCCCGAAATGCGCGGCGACTTCATGTTGCTGCCGCCCCTGCGTCCCACGTTCAGCACCCCGCCTCGAATCCAGCACTCCCTCGATGACTTCCTGGTCACTCACCGTCCGACCGCGGTCACCAATGAGCCGCTTGCGCACGACATTGATCCGCAGCGACTCGGCATGGTGCGCGCAAATGCGCGCCGGTCAACGCGACCACGTCCTGCGCGAGATCCCCTTGTTCATCGACGCGATGCAGATGTCGAGGAGCTCGAATTCGACGAGCCGGCTCAGCAGCTTCCCGCTGCGACACCGCCGCGCCGCCTCAAGGCGAGTGCTACCAAGGCGGCACCAGTGGACACCGTCGGTGAACTTCCGTCGGTCTCCTCTGTTCATCGCTCGGTGAGTGCCCCGAGCATCAACACTCGCTCGTCGTTTGCTCCGGAGAGAGAAGAGGAACTCTCCGCAGTGCGCGAAGCATCACGCGCGGAGAACTCGACCGACGCGCCGGTGATGCGTCGCCGCGGCGGCGCAGCCCTGCCCGAGACGGCGGCGCCCATTCCGGCCACGGCCCCACCGATGATGGGTGACGACGATGTCATCGATCTCGAAACCCTGGAAGCGCCGAGTGCCGCTGACATTCCCCCGCTGACAGGCGGAACGCGCGTTCGCGGTGCGCAGCCCCCGGGCGCGATTCCCCCGAGTCGACCGTTGGTCGGCAGCCAATCAGAAGTTCGCTCACCGGATACGAGTGTTGTTGAGACGGCAACGGAATCCGCACCGGAAGAACTCGTGCATCGCGTCGCAGAATCCGTCGACAGCGGCATGCCCGATACCACTGCACCGATTGCATCCCCCGCGCCCACCGAACTCACTGAGCGCACGGGGAATGCCCCGCCTTCGGCGGGCACCACCAGCCCGAGTGCAGCTTCACCTGCCGGAGAGTCGGTGGCCCTCACGCCGACTGAAACGTCCGCGGTAAATGATGAACGCGCGGAAAATCTCCGCACCGCTCCTGCCGCAGCCGGTGGCTCACGATCAAGCCGATCACTGCTGGGCGAGCGTGCACCTCTGGTGGGGCCGGGCTCAGCGACTCCTTCCACTCCAAAGTCACCTGCGAAGCCGGGTGCTGCCGGCCGAACCGGCGTGCAGCGCAAGGCGCGTGCCGAGGCATCAACTGCGCCGACTGCCTCCGTACCGCCGCCGGCGCCGACCTCGCGCACCATCGACGTCCCGCCGGAAGTGCGCAAGGCAGTTTCCGCGGCGACAGGCCAAGCACCCGACGCCGTCACCGTTCATGAGGGCGCACACTCGCACGCCGAGACGCAGGCGCTCAACGCTGAGGCCTTCACTCGCGATGGCGAGATCTACCTCGCAGGCGATGCTTCGCTTGATTCACCGCGCGGTCAGGCACTCCTCGCTCATGAGTTGACCCATGTCGTGCAGCAGCGCGGTGGCACTGAGCGCATGCCGGATGAAACCACGCGAGAGGGCAGGGCCCACGAGGAGGCAGCGCTCAAGGTGGAGCGTGCTCTGGCGAAGGAAGTCGAGACGCCGTCGCCTTCCTCCCTCGACCATGCACGTGGGTCTGAGCCCTCGGGTTCTGCCCCCGTCAATGCACCGCAGGGAGTTCAACGGCGCGGCAAGGAGATCGGGTCTTACGGCTCGATCAATCGCGACGACGACGATGACGATGACGCGAGCATCGGAATGCCGGCGCAACCAGAGCCCGCGATCGCGCATGCCAGCGTCCAGCAGCCGTCCGTTCTCGAACAGGTTGATCTCATCCACGCGGGCCAGGCACCGCCGGTGCGCGAGGATTCCGACGACTCCGATGTCGACAGTGACCGTAGCGACTATCAAGATGTTGAAGGTGACACCTTCATCTCGCGGCAGGAGCGGCCGGCTGCCCGGAAGTCGCCGGGCAGGGGCGCCAAGGCGATGAACGTCTTCGAGCGGATGATGCAGTCACCGGCGGCTCCCAAGGCCAAGACCCAGCGCGCAGGCGGCGGCTCTAGCCCGAAGGCTCCCGCGGTGCGTAACTCACCCACCTCCACGACCGGCCCTTCGGGGGGTGCCGACTCAGGCGGTTCAGGTCAGGCCGATAGCACCGGAGATGCGCCGAGGCCCGAACCAGGGCCGAAGGAGAAGGCGCTCGATTACTTCTCCCGAATGATGCTGTCTCCCGAGGCACCCCAGGAGTCCGAGGCAATGGACGACCGGCGTGGTGAGCTCGAGCGTCAGGCTGACACCCTGTACCCCTACCTGCGCTCGCGCCTGCGCGCAGAACTCGTCCGTGACCGCGAGCGTCGCGGCCGCCTAGCCCGGGAATGGAGGTAGTCATGAGCTTTCTTTCCTCATTCGGCGGCAGCTTCGGCAGCGTGCTCTCCGACAGCGGATTCCCGGGCGGATACATCAAGGGCTTCGCGCTGTCCGTCGATGCGATCACCAATGACTCGAGCCTGGGCGGCAACTGGCAGACGATGTCCTTGGGCACGATGGAGATGCACACCAATGAGCTGCCGGCCGGCGGCTACATTCGCACTTCCATCCGCGAGGTCGAGCGCATTTCCTACGGTGAGGTCACCGTTGCTCGGGCATGGTCGCCGGGTACGAGCGCACGGATCACCGAGTGGTTCTCCTGGGCAGCGAAGAACGGCTCGACTTCAGTAGCCATCACGGTCGAGGTGCCTTCGGCATCCGAGGCCGGGATCGGCGGCCTCTTTGCCTCACTGGTCTCATCACTCGCCGTCGCGACCGGAATGGATCCGTCCGATCTGCCCGGCAAGAAGTTCAACATCATCTTCCGTGACTGCTACCCGAAGCAGTGGGGAGCGCCCCAGCTCACTGCGGGACTGCTGAATCAGTACACGAACACTCCGCAGCAGGCGACGACCCTTGAGACGTTGACCTTCTCGTTCTCGGGATACAAGGTCGAGACCATCTCGAGCGCGACTGCGCTCGTCGACTCCTCGATCTCCACGGAGGAGAAAGTCGAGCCGTTCAAGCTCGTCATCATTCCGGCAGGCGGAATCAGCGCACGCATGCTCGCAAGCATGAGTTCTTGGACGACGGGTCAAAACGGCGTGTCTGCGGCATTAGGCCTGGGCATGCTCTCGAACTCATCGGCGCGAATGATCGCTGGATACGCAGCATCGCTGGATTCGATTCAGCTATACCTGCCTCCTGCATCGATCAGGGTAAAAAAGCAGTCCAGTTGGTACACCAAGAAGTCCTCCAAGGCGAAGTCCTCCGGTCCGCCCACGTATCTGGGTCCGACGCCGATGAAGATGTCGTTTCAGTTCCTACTCAAGACGACCAAGCTCAGCGGCTTTACTACCGGTGGACTCCTGGGTGGCCTCGCCGCGGGCGGTGGCCTTCTGGGCGGCCTTGCCAATCTCGCTGGCATTGGCGGAGACAGCCTTGGATTCGGCAAGCCGCGCACCGTGATGGACGATCTCAAGAAGCTCGTCACACTGTGCGAGGCGTACTCGAGCGGCCTGTTCTCCAGTGCTGAGTCTCCGCCGCTGGTCATGCTGCTGTGGGGCCAGTTCGCTTCCCCCCTGATGTACATCACCGAACTCGAGGCCGACATCACCCGTTTTGGCCCTGACGGAACACCGACCAAGGCCGTGGGCAAGCTTGAGCTACGCCAGTTCCCCTCGTACTCCTCCGGCACGAATCCGACGTCGGGCGGCGTGGCTCCCGAGCTCGCCGAGACGGTCCTGCAGGGCGACACCTTGGCTCACCTGGCGTACCGCACCTATGAGAATCCGCAGACCTGGCGGGATATCGCCATTCACAATGGGGTCGACGATCCCTTGCGCGTATCAGCTGGTCGTCGAATGCTCCTTCCTTCCCCTGATGCGCTCCCCGAGCGCGGCGAGGGCGGCGGAATTGCGATGGACATCGTCGATGACTCGTATGTCGATGAGGACGCCTGATGGCCTACGACTATGACAAGGCCTCCTCGGAGTTCAAGATCTTCTCCGGTGGATCGCAAATCTCGAAGACTGCACAGCAGACCATTTCTCGCGTAAGTGTCGATGCATCCATCTTTCTCCCGCGTACCTGCGAGATCGAGTTCACCGAGGCTCCGAACAACATCGGTAAGTACACCTACTCACTGCTCAATCCCGGAGCCGACGTCGCGGTCTTCGCCTACGCGGCCGGCAACATGACGGGTGAACTTTTGTTCAAGGGCAAGATCACCGGAATGGAAATGCTCTCCGATGAGGGCTCCGGAACGCGCACCGTTTTCCGCTGCAGTGATGTAGCCAGCGACATGATCGCGGCGACCAAGACACGACTCTTCAAGGAGATGACTGTCTCAGAAGTGATCAAGAAGGTTGCCGCGGAATACAGCCTCAACCCCTTCAGCCTCACCTCGACTTCGCGGATCACCTCGACCTCCAACAAGCACGACGCGATCGTTCAGCTCAACGAGTCCGACTGGGACTTCGTGTGCCGGCTGGCACGTGAACTCGGCTACGTCGCCTTCGTGCATCCCTTCACCGAACTGACTCGGTCGAAGGCACGACTGTCCTGGGGCCCGCCGCCGAAGGCGAGTTCGGGGCCGGGTAGCTCAAGCAGCAAGAAGGGATTCGAACTCGGAGACGGTCGAATCTTGTCGCTGCGCGCGATGGTCTCGGGAATGGGCCTTCCTTCCTCCGCGCTCGTAGCCGGCTGGGATCACAAGCAGGAGCGCGGGTCGGTCGGTTCCTCGAGCCTGTCGGGTAAGCCGTCTGATGGCACCGACATCAAGGGAAGCCCGAGCAAGTTCCGGAGCAGCAAGTCCGGCAAGCGCACCCTTGTCGAGCGCATGGCCAGCACGACGGCCGAGGCCAATGCGATGGCCAAGGGTTATGCCAAGCGCTTGGCCAGCTCTGCCATCGATGTTGAGCTCATCGTGCGCGGCCACCCAGCCGCCCGGCTCAACGAGGCGATCTACCTCGACGATGCGTTGACCCTCGAGGGCAATTTCGTTGCCACGGCGGTGACCCATCAGTTCGGCGGCGAAGACGGCTTCATCACCACGATCTATTGCACGGGCATTGAGGATCGAACGCTGGCCGGTCTGCAAGGCGAGATTCCCGGACGAACCAAGCTCAACGGGGTCTATCCCGCCATCGTCAACTCGGTGGAGGATCCACAGAAGAAGGGTCGAGTGAATCTCACCCTGCCCTGGCTCGATTCCACCTACATCACCGGCTGGGCGCAGGTACTTCAGATGGGTGCCGGCAAGGGCGTTGGCTGGCAGGCGATTCCTGCACCCAAGGACGAAGTGCTCGTCGCATTCGAGAATGGTCAGATCGAGACCCCCTACGTGATCGGTGGGCTCTTTGCCTCCACGACCGGCAAAGTCCCCACGGCTCAGCTGATCAAGGACGGATCACCGGTAAAGCAGGTGTTCACCACCAAGACCGGACACCAGCTGATCTTCGATGACGAAGGTGATGACTCGGGCATCACGATCCGCACCAAGGGTGGCGAGACATGCTCAATTGTCATGAGCGACAAGAAGGGCATCACGATCACCACTAAGGGTGAGGGTGGCGTGATCATCAACTCGGATGCCGATATCGCCGTGACCACGAAGAAGAACGCGAAAGTCACTGCGAATGAAGTGGCCGTTACGAGCAAGGGCGCGATCAAGGTGAACGGCAAAGGCACCCTTGATGTGACGGCCAGCAACATCAACCTGAACGCGAGCGGCAGCGCCAAGATCAAGGGCGCGCGAGTGACAGTTGAGTCATCCGGCCCGCTCACTCTCAAGGGCGCGGTGGTGAAGCTCAATTGAGTAACGAGATCAGCAGGGTTGACTCTGCGTTCACCGGTCGAGGATTCGCGTTCCCGTTCGGTATCAATGCGCGCGGCGGTTTTGCCTTGGTATCGGGCAAGGCGAATGTCGAGCGAGCGATGCGGCTCATCCTGGGTACGGCTTACGGCGAGCGCCCGATGCGCCCTGAGTTCGGCTGCGCGATTCACGACATGCTCTTCGAGCCGAGCACGCCAGATCTTGTCACCCGAATCCAGATCGAGGTGGAGCAGTCGCTCGTGCGCTGGGAGCCGCGAATCGATGTCCTCGGGGTCCAGGTGTTCTACGACGGAGATCCCAGCCGGCTGCTGATCGACGTGAGCTACAAGCTCAAGGGCAGCTATGACCCGCGAAACCTGCTCGTTCCGTTCTACCTGATCCCCTCTGAGGAGCAACCATGACGCTTCCCGCACCTAATCTCGATGATCGCGGATTCCAGGATCTCGTCGACGAGGCGAAGCGACTCGTGCAGCTGCGCAATCCCGAGTGGACCGATCACAACGTGTCCGATCCAGGCGTCACCTTGATCGAGACCTTCGCCTACCTGGTCGATCAGCTGATCTACCGACTCAACCGAGTGCCTGATCTGCACTACGTGAAGTTCCTGGATCTCCTCGGCGAGCGCATGATCCCGCCGGCCGCCGCAATTGCTCCTGTCGAATTCTGGCTGTCAGTCGCGCAGGACATCGATGTCGACGTTCCTCGGGGTACCGAGGTATCGACAGTGCGTAACTCGGCCGAAATGGCAACGATCTTTACGACGATGTCTGATCTCGTCATCGCGACTGTCGAGGTCGAGCGGATGGTCACGAAGACCGTTGATGGACCCTTCGTCGGGCAGGAGGAAGCACTCGCGCGCAACATCGAGTTCCCGATCTTCTCCCCCGAGCCCCTCGTCGGCGATGCGATGTACCTCGGACTGAGCCAGCCGGCACCCCACTGCTTCGTCCGCCTCGAAATGCTGGGTGACGAGAACTTCGAGGGCATCGGAGTGGACCCGAAGCGACCTCCGATCGTGATTGAGGCTTGGGATGGCCAGAACTGGATCAATGCGCCCATCCTTCGTGATGACACGGGTGGCTTCAACCGTCCCGGTTACATCGACATCTTCATCCCGCGTCACGCCCGATCATCCATTGGTGGAATGTCATCGGCATGGCTGCGCGTGCAGGTAGTCGAGACAGTCGGCGATCAGCCGCCGTACACGAACACTCCGGAAATCTTCGAGGTGCGCGCAACCACTCTCGGCGGAATCGTCGAAGCACAGCATTGCGAGCCAGTTCTGGACGACATCGTCGGTCCGTGCTCGGGTACCCCGGGTGATCGCCACCAGCTGAGCCGTTTCCCGCTCATCGCAGGACAAGAGGATCTCATCGCCGAGGTGAGCACCATCGACGGCTGGGAGCCCTGGACCCGCGTCGAGAGCTTCGCTGACTCCGGCCCCGAGGACAAGCACTTCACGATCGATGAAGTATCTGGACAACTGCGCTTCGGACCGATGGTGCGTCTTCCCGAGGGTGGGATCCGCGCCTACGGCGCCACCCCCATGTCAGGTGCGATGGTGCGCGTGCCGCGCTACTTGGTGGGTGGTGGAGTCAACGGCAATATCGATGACGGCACCCTGACAATTCTTCGCTCCAGCATCCCCTTCGTGTCACGAGTGACTAATCCGCAGGCCGCGACAGGTGGCATGGATGCCGAGACGCTCGACGATGTCAAGGAACGTGCGGCCATCACGGTTCGAACCCAGATGCGCGCTGTCACCGTACGCGACTATGAGCTGTTGACCTCATTGGCTGCACCCTCGCTCGCTCGCGTCGATTGCATCGATGGCACCGCTCTCGATCGTCCTGGCCACGTCCTGATCCAGGTCATTCCGAGCGTGCCCGACGACGTGCACGACTTCGAGCTTCTGCAACCGCGCAAGGCTGTGCTCAAGCAGGCTCGTGACTACATCGAGGAGCGCCGACCTCTCGGGGCGATCGTGCACATCGAGCCGCCGAGATACCTCGGAGCCGCCGTGGCTGCCCGCATCGCGCTCGCGCCCGGTGCGATACGCGAGGTGGTGCTGGAGCAGGCTGATCGCGAACTTCGGCGCTACATGCACCCCACTGTCGGTGGCTACGCAGGAACGGGCTGGCCGTATGGTCGCGCGATGCTGGTCGGTGACGCACATGCTGTCATCCAGCGCGTGCCGGGTGTCGCGTATGTGGATGTCGTACGACTCGTCCCCGTCGATGTCGTCAGTGGAGTACGCGGTGAGCCCACAGACAAGGTTCAGCCGGGCCCGCGCGAGTTGATCTTCTGCGTCGGCAATGAATTGGAGACCGTCGAATGACCGGCGACCTGAGCCTCATGCAGGCATCGAGTCGACGCGAGGTAGCCGGACTCCAGAGTCCATTTCCGATGCGCACCCAGGTGCCGGCGATGCTCCAGGAAGATCCGTTTGTCTGCGGATTCCTTGATGGACTTGATGAGGTCATTGCCCCCGTCATCAGTGTTCTCGACTGCTTCGATGCTTACCTCGATGCGAAGATGGCACCACTCGACATGGTGCGCTACATGGGCGACTGGGTCCTGGCGTCGATGGATGACCTCTGGACCGAGGAGAAAGTTCGTCGCGACGTCACGACCGCTGCTCAACGAGCAAGGTGGGCGGGTACCGCGAAGGCACTGCATGATCGTCTCGTGCCCCATGAAGTGCTCGGCCTGACCATCACCGACTTCGGTGGCGTGGAGGCCTCGGATCGCCCGAGTGACCCGGCATCCTGGAAGGAGCCGGCCACGCAGACGGTGGTGCTCAAGATCAAGACCACCGATCGCAGCCAGTCGGAGCTGGAGCGCATTACCCGCATTGCTCGTGACGTTGTGCCTGCACACGTGGTGATCTCGGTAGTCGCAGGCAGCTGAGCATCATGAGCACCCAGGAGCATCCGAACATCTTGTGCACCAAGTGCGCAACGGTGGTCTCCTGGCGTCCCCATTGCCCGCACTGCCATGCGTATCTCGAGTTCGCGGGTGTTCCGCCGTGGCACCCAGATGAGCCGACCGAAGCTGTAGTTGAGATCGAGTCCGTCGAACTGAAAGCCGAGCCGAAATCAGACCTCGGTATTCCCGATGGACCGATCCCCCCTGACTCGCCGGCCATCGAGCACCCGGAGGACTTCGGTGACAGTGGTATCGCCGAGCAGGCACACGAGCGCGCGGTGCTGCCCGTTTCGACCATAACCATGCTTCCGATTGAGCACGATGAGGCCGATGCAATCGCCGATGCGGCAGTCGACGTCGTGCCCGAGCCTGTTGAGCCAGGTGCCTTCGCGCTGCTGAGCCGCGGATTACGACGAGATCCTGACCGGCACGTCACCGGATACCTCGCCGCATTGACCCTCGCGATCATTCTCATCCTCGTGTTCGGTCTCATTAGCGGTCCGGCGTCAGCAACGATCGCCGCACCCTTCTTCATCGGATGGGCCCTTGTCTCGGTCGCGATCTTCGGGATGATCCCCGACCAGCGCGAGTTCGAGATTGCCGAAGCAGAGGAATTCCGTCGCCTTGCGGAGGAGGAGGCGGAGCGCGCTCGGCTGGAGCGCGAGGCAGAGAGGCGAATGCTCGCCGAGGTAGCGATTCTGGCTGCGGAGCCTGTCGTGTCAGCAGGCACGGTGATGGAGGATGAAGCGCCGATCGAGGCACGCGCCCCGCAAACCGTTAACTCGACAATTGAACGTACGGCCCCGATGCGTATTCAGGTCGACGACAGCATTGACCAGCGCTGCGAGGGCTGCGGGCGCATGAATCCGAGTAATAGGCGGTTCTGCGAACAGTGCGGCCTCGTTCTCGGTACCGCGCCCGTGGCGCCGACCGTGGTGGCAGTGAGTCAGACTGAGGCGGAAAAGCAGGCGGAGGAAGCGCGCAAGCGCAAGAAGATCGGCGTCAGTAGCAGTTGGCGCACACCGATTTTTGCCCTGACGATCGGCGCAGTAGTGATCGGTGCATTCGCCTTCGCCTTCCTCGGTCCCGGCGCGTTCCAGATTCGCTTCGGAATGACCCGTGCCTTCCAGGTCATCAATCAGTGGATTGACCCGTATAGCGGCAGGGCAGTAACCATTGAGACAGTTGTGGCCTCTTCCACCCTTCCGGGCACTGATGCCCAGCAGATCGCTACCTCAGACGCTCGAACATTTTGGGCCTCGGCCCCATCGAAGGACTATGGAGTCGGCACGGTTCTCACGTACACCCTGGGAGTCGAATCGGAGATCGATCGCATGGTGATTTTCCCGGGCATCCAAAGTGCGCAGTTCGATTCGCGAGCGCTCGCTTCGCCCAAGGACATCACGCTGACGTTCGATGATGGCACGGTTACTCAGGCCACGCTGGAGTCGCTCGACATCAAGACCAACTCACGCCAGCTCGTGCAGTTCCCGCAGAACGTTACGAAGCAGATCGTCCTGAGGATTGATTCCGTGTACCCCCCGCGCGGAGCTAATGCGATGGGCGTCGGCGAAGTCGCCATCAGTGGTACCGAGTTCCTAGAAGTACCACAGCCGCCGAAGGTGTTCGGATTCCAGAACGGCACGCGAAACGCGGTGATCCCTGGCGTGGGTTCCGGCTCTAATCAGTAGGTCCTGTTACGGAACTAGATTTCCGGAAGCGGTCGCAGCAGGAGTCGGCTGGCTTGTGGCGCTGGGATCCGGTGCCGGATCGATACCGGGCAACGTCAGGGTGCAGAACTTCTTCGTCCACACCGAGTTTGCGTCGGCAGCCTTTGCACGCATGCGGTAGCAGTACTCCGTGTCGGGTGAGAGCCCGGTGAGTTCGAGGGCAGTGTCATCTGCCTTGCCCTCAGGTGAGACATCCGACCAGCCTGTGAAGATCTGGCGCTGAACCGTGAAGCCGGTGATCTCCTTGGCCGGATCGCAGACGTTGTCGGTTGCTGCAGGTGCACCGGCGGCGTCCTTGCCCTCAGCGGGCGCAGCGGCTGCGGTCGCGGACGGGTCAGGTGCAGTCATTCCCTTGGGAGGCTTGATCGCCTTCTTCCAGAGGATCGCCACGGTGTCCGTAGAGGCAGCACGTGCCTTGGTCTTCACTGGCGGGCACGGTGCGATCGGCGGAGCTGTCGCGGGCGCAGCCGGGGCAGCACCGGTGTCCATCTGCCCATCACCATTGGCATCGCCGGCTGCATCGGCTACGCCGTCGCCATTGGTGTCCGCGGTTTCGGGGATGCCATCGCCGTTCGCGTCGGGCGCGTCTGCCACGCCGTCACCGTCGGTATCGAGGACGTCGGTCGCCGGCACGATGATGCAGGTCTGCGGGCTGTAGAGCGATTGGATCGCGTC
>JBIJBU010000173.1:0-3581 GCA_044345075.1 Candidatus Nanopelagicales bacterium
TGCCGGTGTTGTCGGCCTGGGTGCGTCGATCTTCTTCATTGGCTTCTCGCCCGCCTCGCCGTACATCGCCGAACGAATCGGTCTACGCGTTGTCTCGTTTATCGGCTTGTTGCTCGCGGCAGGCGGCACGCTCATGCTCGCCGGAATCAAGGTCGACACCGGCCCGTGGTACATCGCGATCGCGTTCTCGATCATGGGTATCGGTCTGGGTCTGTCGATGCCCGCGGTTTCCGGCGCAGCAATGTCGTCAACTCCGAAGGACGACATGGGCTCGGTCTCCGGTGTCATCGGACTCTCCGGTCAGGTCGCGTCAGTGCTGGGTATCGCAGTTGTTGGCTCCATCGCTGCAGCGCGCACTCTCGCCGCTTGGACTGGACTTGCGCCGCAGGCAGCCCAGACCGATGCCGTGCAAACACTCGTCACCTCCGGCAACGCCGGTGAAGTCGCAAAGCAGGCAGGTGCTGCGGCCGGTCAAGCAGCGAGCGAGGCATTCGTGATCGGCGTAGGCGAGACCTTCCTCATCGCAACAGCAGGTCTTGTCATCGCAGCCTTCGCTGCGTTCTTCCTCATGCCGAAGAAGGCCGAGGGCAAGGTCGTCGAACCGGCGCCTACGCCTTAGCTGGTGCGTGGTCAGCCGGCTTAGTGCGCTGCAGGAAATCGAGCCACCAACCTGACCACACTGCGCTGACGAAAGCATCCGGGTGGAGCGCTAGCCCATCGTGATCTCTCACCACGACCTCGCGCATCCGATCAAGACAATCACCGCTCGAGAGATCGAGGGTGGAGATGATCTCCGGCACCTTCACGAGCTCATCGCTTTGGCCAACCAGTCCACGCATCACATCACCCGCCAGAAGGGCATCCTGCAGCCACGCCTGCTGCGCCTCGAGTGAGGTGATCCATGGATTGACCGTGCGCACTGACATGAAGGCGGCATCCAACGTGTCGGCGTAAGCCACCAGCGCTCGCTCTGCACTCGTTCGTCGGGACGCAATGTCATCGCCGTGCGTGCGGCCGGTTATCGCATCGAGCACGGAATCGAGATATGCCTGCATCGAAGTCATTGCCTTAGTGCCAGTGGTCGCAATGAGAGTGCTGATTCCGCGAGGGAAGATCAGGAATGCGGTTCAGCACCGTGTCAGTCGATGGTGGCCAGGTCAGCAGCGAGAGGTTGACGATCGCGAACGGCGTGAAGGCGAATTGCGAGATCAGCAGCGAGCGACTTTGCACGTACTTCGTTATGAATGCCCCGATTGCGAGGATCACGAAGAAGGCGGCCTGATTCGGAACCAGAACGATGATGATGAAGCCCACGGTGATGCCCGCGACATTGCCGGCGATCATCCGCAGCGCGAGGCGGTTCGTCTGTGGGCTAGTGAAGGAGAGCTGGAGAATCGACAGTGTGGCAAGCACCACCCAGAATCCGTGCTTGAGCCCCATCGCCTGAGCGATGCCAACTGCAATGGAGGCAGCGATCCCGACCCGCAATGCATTGCGGAACCATGGTGAACTGAAACGCAGGTTCACGCGCAACAACTCGAGAGGCGAACTCGACTCGACCGCACCGAGTGCCGGCATCGGCGTCTGTGTTCCCCTCGACCTCAGGGCCAGCCATTGCATGACGGCGGCGAGGATCGCGATGAGTCGCACGGGGTAGTGGTCACGCAGTTGGTCGAACGTCTTTGCCGGGTCAGTGGACAGGCCTTTCGCGCACCATTCCTGCGCATTCCTGAGGTCCTTGTCTCTCAGGGCGTCCATGTTGATCGAGTCTGGCTTGGCGCTCTCGTTCTGGAGAATCTCGGCGCAGGAGTCAAAGGTTGTAGCGCTCGCATCAGCGAGCAGCGTCACGTGAGAGTCAGGCGGAAGCTGCTTGAGAGACAGTGCGAGATTTGTGGACGAGTTTGCGTACTGCACCATCTGGAGCAGTGCGCGTAGGCGCCGAGTCAGGGCACCCGGCCGGGTCGGGCTGCCAACCGTCATTGCCTGAATTTCATCGAATGCGCTCTTGAGGCCTTCGCGACCTTCACCCGTTGTGCTGCCGACTTCGTAGAGCCTGGTGATCTTGGCGGCTGCCCGGCACCAGTCAGCCAATGCCTTGCGAGTGAAGGTCAGTCTCTGGCGCGGCAGGATCACCAGTGCGCAGATGATGGCGATCACGCAGCCCAATACCCAGCCGCCGACATAGCGCCAGACGTTCTCAGGATTCGCCGGAAGCAATGCCGGAAGGAAGTAGGCGAGCTGTAGGCCGACCGCGCAGCGTGCGATGAATCCCTTGAGCACTCGTGCGTAGGCGAATGCAAAGGAAACCGGCAACGTGACCAAGACAGCCACCCAGGTGATCGGTGCTGCGTATACGCCAATCAGGAGGGCGATCAGCCCGACCAGTGAGGCTGCGCTGTAGGCAGCAAGCCGCTGCCGTGGACCCCCCTCAAAGTCGAGGAAGAACAGCAGGATCATCACGGCGAAGGACGCCATGAGCGCTCCCGGGCCGTTGTCGAGAACGAACACGCAGATGAGATCGACGACCACCATGCCGGTGGCGAGTCGGATACCCGAGCGTACGAATGGATTCTGCGGCGTGCGGATTGCCACGACTAGCCGAGTTCCGCGCTGATACGTGCCACCTTGCCGTCGTCGGCAAAGACGAAGTACGCAACACCGCGATCATCTGTCTGAACATGATCAGCGCCATCAATACCCAAAGTGACGTGAATCTTCTGGGTTGACCACTTGGTGATATCAACCAGGATCTCGGCGAGCTCCGCGTCGCTGAAGTACTCGTGCGCTTGTGCCACGAGCTCATCGCTGATGTCCTGCGGTCGCCAGATGAATGCGTCGACTAAGCGAAGCGCCGTCTTGTGACGTTCGCTGAGATCACTCGTCTCGTAGAAGTCGATCTTCGATTCCATGTCTGCGTTGACGCCGGACTGCTGCGCATCGGCAAGACGCAGGGTCTGGCAGATGCGGCAGTCGTGCTGCCGTGCGCAGCGCAGTCGAATGAGTTCCTGCGTGACGACATCGAGATGCGTAGATCTGACGACAGTGTTCTGGTACTCGCCAAGCAGTGCGTAGAGCTGCGCATCGCGCATCGCCTTGCCGTTGTCGTCGAGCGGAACGCGAATGGCGCGATTGGGACGGGAGAGATCACTCATGAGTCACGACCCAGCAGGCGCTCGCTCATGATTCGCAGGCGCGTACGAGCCTCGATGATGTATGAAGCGGTGACGAAGTCGGTCATTCCGCCGCCCTCGAAGTAGCGGCCGGCACGCTTGGCGGTCTTGTCATCGAGCCCCGCTACGTCGATGAGCATCTGGTCGACGAGCTCGCTCAGCTCGAGATCTTGGGTGGTGACGAGTGCACCAGGGGAATCCGAGCCACCGAGCAACTGCTCGATGCGCGACTCCGCGAGATAGAGGAAGTACGGGTCGACGATCTCGGTAGCGCGGGCATAGGCGGCATCGAGTGCGGCCATGGCCTCGGGCTGGAGATTGGAGAGTGACACGCGGTCACTCTAAGGGCGTGCGAGGGTTCACAGACCCCAACGGGCGCAGGTGCACCATTCCTCTTCGGTGAACATGCTC
>JBIJBU010000174.1:0-3565 GCA_044345075.1 Candidatus Nanopelagicales bacterium
AGCCACAAGCACGGCGACGAACGTGAGGATCGTCAGTGAGGGCAGAACTGCGTTGACATCGGTGTACTTCAGGCCGGTGAAGCCGGAAACCAGATTCTCGCTCTTGGTGGCCAGGCTGTAACGATCGAACCAGTACGACGCAGCCTTGACGAGCAGCAGGAGCGCGATGAGCAGCGACAACTGCACTTGCGCGGCACCCGATGCGCGATCACCCTTCGGCTGCAGTCGAAGACCGCCGTAGAGGTACTGCACGACGACTGCGGCGAGCAGGAGGATCAGGAGCAAGGTGAACGCGAAACCGAGAATGAAGCGAATGAACGGCAGCGTGAAGGTGTAGAACGACAGGTCGAGACCGAACTGCGGGTCAGTGACACCGAATGGTGTCGCATTGCGCCACATCAGGAAGGTTGTCCACTCCCCTGCGGCGGAAAGACCACCAAGAACGCCCACCACTACCGAGGCGACGATCGTGACGATGCGACGGGCCGGCTCGATGGAGACCCGGTAGCGCTCGAGGCTTGCCTGCTCGGGGGTGAGCCCGCGGAAGGTGGGCCGCGTGCGGTACGCCCAGAACAGCACCAGACCGATAGAGACACCCATGAGCAGGCCGAAGCCCAGGAAGAGGCTTACGCGGGTGATCAGCGTGGTCGTGAAGACCTCGGACTTATCGACGGAACCGAACCACAGCCAGTCGGTGTAGAAGCCCGTGAAGATCACGAAGGAGATGACGATCAGGCCCAGCACGATGATCGTGGGAAGTAGCACTCCACCGCGGCGACGCGGCTTCGGCTGGGCGGAATCCGGACTCATGCTGGCGCTGAAATCGAAGCTCACCTAGACAACCTACGACGAGATCGGACAGGAGGAAACTTGGCCCCCCTTACCCCACGATTTCAGGGCTGCGACGGCCTCGTCGACGGTCTCGACCGGGGTCACCGTCAACCCGTCAGGGATGTGCCCGGCCGCCTCGGCGCAGTGCGATGCGGGCATGAGGAAGAGCTCGGCTCCCGCACTTCGGGCACCGGCCAACTTCTGCCGGATTCCGCCGATCGGGCCCACCTTGCCCTCGGAGTCGATGGTGCCCGTGCCGGCGATGTGCTTTCCGGCCGCGAGGTCATCGGGCGCGAGTTTGTCGATCAGGCCCAGGGCGAACATCAGGCCTGCGCTCGGACCGCCGACAGTCTCGAGGGTAAACGCGATCGGGAAGCTCGCTGAGTAGTACTCGCTGACACTGATGCCGATGTACGGCTTGGTGTCGTCATTCGGATTCGGCTCAGAGGTGACAGTGACGTCAAGATTCTTCGCACCTGACTCACTATCGCGCACCACCTTGATCACGAACTCAGTGCCGATCGGCTTGGCCTGCACGAGTGTGCGCACCTGATCGGCTGCCGTGATGCTCGTGCCGTCAATGTCGATGATCTCGTCGCGCGCATCAAGCTTGCCGTCGGCCGGCGAATCGGCCCAGACGGCACTCACGACGATCTTGGTCGAGACCGGCATATTCAGATACCCAAGTGCGGCCGCTGTCGCATTGGATTCCGCGGTGCTGAACAACGCGGTCTGCCTGGCCTTGACTTGAGTGCCGGTGACGTCGTCGGGATACATCAGCTCTCGCGGCAGCACGGCATTCGATGAACTGAACCACGAAGCGATGGCATCGACGAAGGTCAGTCCGCCGCGAGGCCCGCCCGATTCCAGCACCGTGGTCATGTCGAGCTCACCGGTGACGGGGTAGGTGGTGGTGTCGCTGATCTTGATGACCGGCTGGCCTTCGAACTCACCGATCACGTTGAAGGTCGGGCCGGGGGCCAGCTTCACGAAGGGCACGGGCAGCAGCAGGGCCACGGCAAGCAGCACCAGCACACTGGTCACGCTGACGAGCAGAACTCGAGCTCGGGAGGAGAGATGACGCCGTGCATGGGTGCTCACGGGCGTGGGCCCTCCGGATCCAGATCAGGCAACGGGCGCTCCATGGCATCTTGCAGACGACGCAAGTTCTGCATGGAATCGCGGGGATCAATGGGCTTAGCGGGGCGGCTGCGATAGACCACGTAGAGGATCGCCAGAGCCGTTGCCCCGATCGGGATCAACCACCACAGCAATGCGCCCATTGGGCAAGAGTACGCGGTGGGTTCCGGGAGGGAAAAAGAGCGAGACCCCCAGGTCTCTGGTCACCATTCGCCTTCCCCTTGCGAATGCTGCCTGTTATCCCGGGGGTCCCAGCGTCGAAAACTTAAGCATTGCGGTGAAGGGAGTCAACGTAAACAGGGGAAACCCCGACTTCGCCTGTGGACACGCTGTGGACCCACTGGGGAAGGATTGCCACTTTCGTGTGGACGACAGGTGCATAAGCCTGTGCATGAGCGTGGGGACAAGTCGGACATCACCGCGTTGACCAGGGGAAATCAATTCACATTGCTGTGGAGAAAAAATAAATCAGGCGGGAAGTGCCGCGGCGATCAGATTGCGGACACTGTCATCAAGATCCGCGGGCAAGTGATCGAGGTCGAACCACCGCAGATCATCGGACTCATCGCTGATGGCCTCGCGCGCATCAGCGGCGACTAGCCCCAAGAACTGAACATCGAGATGGGTGCTCTCATCTGCCGCACAACGCACTCGATGACGATCCAGTCGCAGCGGGAACTCGCTGATCTCGACGTCGGAGATCCCTGATTCCTCGCGTGCTTCGCGAAGTGCCGCATCGCGAAGCGTGGCGTCACCTCGCTCGAGATGACCGCCCATCTGCAACCAGCGACCGACCTTGGGATGCAAGGTGAGAAGCACGCGAGTGCGCGCATGATCCATCACCAACGCGCTGCCGGTGATGTGGCCAATGCGGCATTCGCGCCAGGTGCCGTCGGCATGCTCATCGAGATGCGCGACGTAGTCGTCGCGGAGCTGCGACTGGCTTTCGTCGGCAGGTTGCCAGGCGATCAGGAGTTCACGTGCATTCACATGCAGGGATTGGCTCATGCGTCGAAGTCGAAATCCGCATTGCTGCGCTCAACGAAGCCCAGCGGATCGGACAGATCATCAGCACTGGGCAGCAAATCAGGATGACCCCACAGCGCATCGCGGCCCTCGGCGCCACCGGTATGGCGCACGGCGGCAAAGAGATTCGCAGCCTCGCGCAGTGCACGCGGGCGAAGTTCGAGACCGACAAGAGTGGAGAAGGTCTTCTCGGCCGGGCCACCGGCAGCGCGACGACGGCGCACCGTTTCACGCACCTGACCCGAGGACGGAAGCCGATCACCGATCGACCACATCGTCAACCCAGCCCTCGACCAGCGCGAGCAGAGTCTCGAGACGTGCAAGTGCTGCGCGCTGCTCTTCGGTGTCTTGTGGCTTGAGCAGTCCGGAGGCAAGGAGTTCCTGCATCGCTTCAGGGTTCGACGGATCAATGCCGTTCATCTGCTCACTGAGCTGACTCGGATCAATCGTGATGCCGCGCGAGTACTCCTCGATCGAACCGACGATGCGCGGACGCAGCCACGCAACGTGAGCGAACAAGCGTTGATGCGCGGACTCGCGCAAGGCGAGGTACAGGCGCACGTCGTCA
>JBIJBU010000061.1:0-10214 GCA_044345075.1 Candidatus Nanopelagicales bacterium
CCGGTCACCATGCGCCCAAGACGCAAAGCCCAGCGATTTGCATCGGTGGCCGTCAGGCTGAGCGACCACAGCGGCATGCCGAAGCGGCGAGTCAGCTCGGCACCGACCCATTCGGCATCCAGGCTCGGCATCATCGTGGTGATGCCGCCTTCTGCTCCGATTCGCTCGGTGACTGCGGCAATAGTCGGTGCGGGCGAGTGGCCCGCCATCGCCGCCGTGTCGCCCAACGCAAAGTCGACGTACTCGTGACCATCGATATCCGTGATGCGATTGCCATGAGCCGTTGCGAGATAGAGCGGGTATCCACCGGACCACTTATTCATCCAGGTCATGGGAACGCGACCCAGCAGGTGATCTGCCTTCTCGAATGCCGCGCGCGACATAGGCGTGCGCTCGCGATGCAGTGCACGCTCCTCATCAAGCATGGCAGCAAGGCGTGCGCGGTCAATCGTCGTCATGACTCCTCTTCTCGTTACCCCCATCCAATCAAGATCCGCCCGATCTCGTGTGCCGGCGCTCGCGATATCGTCGAGTCGTGAATCTCGACACGATCGTGGGCGCGTGGCCAGTGCAGGCCGCCGTCGCAGTGGTCGGGCCAAGCGGAACTCTCGCGACCTCCAGTGGCTCAGATGTCGTACGGAGATTTGCCTCGGTCACCAAGCCCATTGCAGTGCTCGGGATTCTCGATGCTGTCCGCTCGGGCGAGCTCGATCTCGATGAGCCGGCCGGCCCCGAGGGTTCGACCCTGCGGCACCTGCTTGCGCATTCCTCGGGACTGAACTTCGACGATGACCGCCAACTCGCTCCTGCCGGCACCCGGCGTATCTACTCCAACCGCGGTATCGAGACTGCGGGCGAGTTCTTCGAGCAGCGCACCGGCGCTCCTCTCGCCGTGCGCGTGAACGAGCGAATCCTCGCGCCGCTCGGCATGCACAACACCTCGCTCAGCGGCTCCCCTGCGAAGGACATGACCGGAACGGTTGATGACCTCGCTCTCTTGGCCCGCGAGCTCCTTGATCCGCAAGTACTCGATCCTGAACTCCTCGACGAGGCCACGACCGTGCAGTTCCCAGGCGTCGCAGGAATCCTGCCGTCGTACGGCCGTCAGACTCCCAACGACTGGGGCCTGGGCTTCGAGATTCGGGGTAGCAAGGATCCGCACTGGACAGGCACATTGAATTCCGCGCATACCTTCGGTCACTTCGGGCAGTCCGGCTCATTCCTGTGGGTGGATCCGGCGCACGACCTGGCCTGTGTCAGCCTCGCCGACACTGATTTTGGTCCGTGGGCCATGGAGAATTGGCCTCTGCTGAGCAATGCCGTGATTCGGGAGTACAGCTCACATGTCTGACAATCTCGCCACCCCTCACGAGGATCCGCGCCTGCGTATCGGCCCGATTCGCGTTGATCCGCGGGCGGCCATTTACGCGACCATCATCATGATCACCGCGCTGACCGTCTTCAGCGAGGGCGAAGGTGAGATGACCTGGTACATGTTCCGTCGCGTAACAGCCGTGATCATTGCCCCGCTTTTCGCCCTGGCCATGGCTCACGCGTTCTCTGAGGCCCTTGATCTTCAGATCAGATTCCATCGACGCCTGAACAAGCACGACCGTCGACACGTGTTCATCGTCAATATGCAATATCTGTACCCGTGCATTGGTCCGGTCATCTTCGCTCTGATCGCCACGCTGTTCGGCTGGGATGCCGGATTCACCACCTGGGTGATCCTGATCGCGCTGTTCATCTCGCTATTTGGATGGGGCTTCTATGCCGGGCGACGCGCGAGACTTCCGCTCGGACGGCAACTGGTCTTCGGCTGCGGCTATGCACTCCTCGGCTTGCTCGTCCTGGTCGTTGAGCTCTTCTTGACCCATTGAGGTTCGGAGTGAGTAAAGCCTGCGTGTCGCCACGCGGCTGAACCCTCAAACAGGGGACCATTCAACTAGTGCCGCACTACCTGCGGCCAACGTGAGGAGTCCACCATGCGCACACCCTCCAAGATCATCGCCACCGCAGCCGCAGCGCTCGTGGCCACCGGCACGCTGGCAGCCTGCGGCGGAAGTTCGAGTAGTTCCGAGGCCACGGCATCGGCGCCGGCTTCCGCCATCGCTAGCGAATCAGCGACCATCGTTGGCGGCGATCCCGCGACGTGGTCCCCCATCATGGTCAAGAGAAAGACCAAGACAATCGAGTTGGTCCCGAATCAGGTCGGCGTATTCCCGGCCTACGAGTACGCCAAGAACGGCAACTTCACCGCGATCTCAAGTGACCCCGCTGTCGTCGAGGTGCTGCCGGCCGACAACGCCTCGGTTGTTGCCTTCCGGGCAATCGCACCAGGCACCGCAATCGTCAAGGTCTACGACGATGCAGTCGAGAACGGTGGCAAGCGGATCAAGAGAGTCGCGATCACCGTCAACGCGGGCTAAGGCTTAGATCACGCGAATGACGTGATCGGCATGCACGGCAGTCGCTGCGACTAGCCGAGCATTGGCTTCATCGGTGCCGAGCGCCCACTCGCGTGCGGCCTCGGGATCCTTGCCGTAGGCCATGTGTCGCTTGATGAGGCGCTCCTGCCGCACGGCATCATCGGGCACCAGGAACCAGGCCTCGTCGAGTAGCGGCCGCACGCGACCAAAGTCGCCATCACCAACAAGCAGATAGTTGCCCTCGGTGATAATCAACGGGGTCGACCGGTGCACGGCGATCGAGTTCGCGATCGGCTCCTCGATCTCACGCAGGAAGCGCGGCGCATAAACCACGTCATCACGCTGATCGCGAAGTCGTTCGAGTAGTGCGACGTAGCCGGCGGCATCGAAGGTATCGGGTGCTCCCTTGCGATCACGCCGACCAAGATCGAGCAGCACTTCATTAGCCAAGTGATAGCCGTCCATCGGGACGAGAACCGCGAGATCGCCCAGGCCGGCGAGAAGGGCCTCCGCGACTGTCGACTTGCCCGCTCCAGGTGCGCCTGTGATCCCGAGGATCGTGCGAGTGCCCGGAACGGCCAGGGTTCGGGCACGCTCGACAAGTTGGTCAAGGCTCTGCTCGACAGTCTGCACGGCGGGATCCCCTCATGGATTCGGACTGTTGTGAGGATATCTGCCTTGACGCTGGGGCCTGGGACTCAGCGAGCTACCTCCTTACCTGCACTTAGCCTTTCTCGGCGTTTATCCGAACGGCCCCCGACCTATAACTGATGTAACAGGAAATCAGGTCACGCATGGTGGCGGGCACGGAGGAGAGATCATGAGCGCAGCACGCAAGGGCAAGGGCCCGTCGACCAGGGACAAGGTCGTCTCGTCAGCCCTGGCTGTCGGAGCAATGGCTGGTATCGCTGGTTTGCTCGCCTTCCAGACGGCCCAGGTCGCCTCGGCCAGTTCTCCCTCCAGCAACTCGGTCTCCGGATCGGCAGTGAGCTCCTCGGGTACGAACGCCACCCAGGCCTCCTTCGACCAGCAGGTGTCCGCGGCCAAGAAGAGCGGCAAGAACCTGACCGGCTCTCGGACCGCCGTGAAGCCATCCGTTACCTCGCCGCAGAGCACGAATAACGCTCCGCAGGCCACGACGAAGGGCTCCTGATGTCATCGAATCTGCCCTGGATGTGGTTCGCGATGCGGGCCAGTGGCATCACCGCATGGACGTTGCTCTCAGCAACGATCATGTGGGGTCTGCTGCTGCGCACACGCATCCTGCCCGCGGGATCCCCTGTGCGACTGATGAACATGCACAAGTATCTGGGAATTCTCGCGCTGCTCACCCTCGCGGTGCACCTGGTGACCGTGCTGCTTGACCCAACGCTCGGCTTCACCTGGGCCAACGTGCTGATCCCGTTCACGGCGGCGTGGAAGCCACTCGCTCTCGCGACCGGCATCATCGCGGCATACCTGATGGTTCCGGTGCAAGTTGTCGCACGTGTTCGTGCACGCATGGGCAAGTCGGGAGCGAAGTGGTTCAACCGCTCGCACCTGATCGCGTATGCCGCGTGGCCGCTCGCGACAGCTCACTATGTGATAGCCGGCACCGATGCACTCGTTCCCGCATCGATCATGCTCATCTCATCCGTGACGCTCGTGATCGTGCTGCTGCTCACTGCACGTGGCTGGGTTCCCCGCGGCTACTTCGCCAAGCGGGCAAGGACCCGACCGATGTCAGCCGTGAAGTCAGATGCTGCAGAGAAGGAATTGGTCGCAGCAGGTCGCTGACGGATTTCTCTCGATCAGTGGCCGGAGATTTCCGTGATGCGTTCAGTGAACGACTTTCCGCCGTCGATCGACTCGAACACTGTTGCTCCTGCAAGAACGGCAATTCGCGAACCATCTGCGCCTAATGCCGCTGGCTGTTCGGGCAGAGTTGTCAGGGCCTGCCACGCTGATCCGCCGTTGGTTGAGGTCAGGATTTTTCCGTCCACATCCGCACCAATGAGGAAGTTCGGAGTCCACGCGAGCAGTGCGATGAGCGAGGGCGTATCGAGCGGGGAAAAGGTGACGCCGGCGTCGGTGCTTCGGACAAGGCCATCCGCGGTCGTGGCGATCAAGGTATCGGGGTTGGCTGGATCAATCGCGATGTCGAACAAGCCACGTGAACCCAGGTTCGTCCAGGTCACACCTGAGTCATCCGATCGAAGTAGCGCGTCATCGACCGACGAGACTCCGAAAATTCGATCACCCGAAGCCGTCAGGCGATGGAAGTCCGCCTCTCCACTCAGCGACACTTCTTCCCAAGTGACGCCACGGTCTGTGGATTGCAGGAGGCCGAGGTCGGCGGGCCGATCCTCACCCTCCCCTGGGTGACCAGAAGCGAGCCATCGAGCATCGGTTGCAGTGAATCCCATGACGTCGAAAGAGCTCTTCGACACCTGCGCTGGGGCCTGACCCGGGCTCTGGGACCACAGGCCCGCATGCGTACCCAAGATGAGCGTCGACCCGTCGAAGGCGAGTTGGTGCACGTGACCGGGAAGCTCCGAACCATTGACCGGCTCGGACACTTCTACTTCTACTTCTACTTCTGACGAAGCCGAGGCCGAGGCCGAGGCCGGTGATGATTCCTGAGACGGAGTTTGAGCCGTCTGGGCCTCTGGACTCCCGCATGCAGTCAGAGCAAACGCGAGGGGTGCCGCCACCAATGCCCATCGAAGTCGTGCTCGCCCCATCACATATCCACCTTCTTGAGATCCACCCCGTCCCAATCAGTATGCGTCGGGGTGGCCTATCCAGCAACGGGGCACAGGATCATGAGGGCATCCCCCTGCGAGGGTCAATGAGATTGACCCACCGAGACGCTCAACTCGCGGGAAATCTTCACCCGATGCATCATGACGAGAAGCCTTATTCGTGAGAGAAAGCCCCCCTGAGGAGCACCAATGAGAAGACTCGCCGACGTCACCTTGCAGTCGACTCCATGACGAGTGAGTCGGGCGCCGAGCAGACGCCGGGAGTAAGCCGGCGCACGATGCTGGCAGCAACATGCGGGCTCCTGCTGCTGGGTGTCGGGACTGCTCCGCCGGCAGCTGCCAGTAGTGCGGTGAAGACTCTGCCTGATGGTCGGTTGTCCGTGCGGGTGGCACGGGTTCCCGAACTCGCTCGTGTCGGTGGTGCAGTCAGTATTGGCAACGCCAAGGGTGTTCCGGTTGCAGTAGTACGAACGAGCAACGGATATCGGGCGATCTCGCTGCGTTGCCCCCACCAGGGAGTCACCGTCAAGCGTGACGAGACCGGCTGGATCTGCCCAGCGCACGGATCGGAGTTCGCGCCCAACGGTGCCCTTGAACTGGGGCCGGCCACGACGGGACTCGCGACAGTTGCGTCGACATTCAAGAAGGGAACGCTGATCGTCGGCTGACGATCTGCTAGATCTGCGCCCACTTACTTCCGCAGCTCTGCTAGATCTGCGCCATATCCACGAAGCGCGAGTAATGACCCTGGAAGGCAACAGTCACCGTTGCTGTGGGGCCATTACGGTGCTTGGCCACGATGAAGTCTGCTTCGCCTGCGCGCGGTGACTCACGCTCATAGGCATCCTCGCGATGCAGCAACACAACCATGTCGGCGTCCTGCTCGAGCGAGCCTGATTCACGAAGGTCGGAGAGCATCGGGCGCTTGTCGGTGCGCTGCTCGGGGCCACGGTTCAGCTGCGAGATCGCAATCACCGGAACCTCAAGCTCCTTCGCGAGCAACTTGAGTGAACGTGAGAACTCGGAGACTTCCTGCTGGCGGCTCTCGACCTTCTTGCCTGAGGTCATGAGCTGCAGGTAGTCGACGACGACAAGGCGAAGATCGTGGCGCTGCTTCAAGCGACGGCACTTCGCACGAATTTCCATCAAGGTCATGTTCGGTGAGTCATCGATGAAAAGCGGCGCCTCGCTGACGACGCCCATCTTGCCGGCGAGCTTTGCCCAGTCGGCGTCGCTCATCGTGCCCGCGCGCATGTGATGCAACGGCACCTGCGCCTCTGCGGAGAGCAAGCGCATGACGATTTCGTTGCGGCTCATTTCCAGGGAGAAAATCACGCTGGTGAGACCGTGCTTGATTGACGCAGTTCGTGCGATATCAACGCCGAGCGTCGACTTACCGATAGCGGGACGCGCAGCAAGGATGATCAACTGACCGGGATGCAAGCCATTGGTGAGCGCGTCAAGATCAGTGAAACCGGTGGGCACGCCCACCATCTCGCCACCACGGTTGGAGATCGCTTCGATCTCATTGAGGGTGTCGCCCATGATGTCGCGCAGCGGAACGTAATCCTCAGCGGTGCGGCGATCAGTGACGTCGTAGACCTCGGCCTGCGCACGATCGACCATTTCGTCGACATCGCCTTGACCGCCGTAACCCATGCTGACGATGCGCGTGCCAGCCTCAACGAGTCGACGCAAGATCGCCTGCTCGCGCACGATGCGGCCGTAGTAGTTGGCATTCGCTGCAGTGGGCACCATCGAGACGAGGGTGTGAAGGTAGTTGGCGCCGCCAATACGGGAGAGCTCACCAATACGACCGAGCTCTGCAGCAACAGTCACGGCATCGGCAGGTTCGCCCTTGCCGTACAGATCGAGGATCGTGCCGTAGATGATCTGGTGATTCGGGCGGTAAAAGTCGCCCTCACGCACCAACTCGACGACGTCGGCGATGGCATCCTTCGACAACAGCATGGCGCCGATGACTGACTGCTCGGCGGCAATGTCATTGGGCGGAGTGCGATCGGGGCCTGGCTCGCGGTCGTAAGGCTCACGGTCACCGGGGTGCAGTTCTGCAACGCTCATGACTGCCCCTTCCGCTCGTGTGTGCACGTGTCTTGCGCATGCTTAACCCAGTGTCTCCTGGGGGTATGACGAACCTAGGGACCACCGCACCCAGTGTCCACGCGCCCTGTGGATAGACCTGTGGACAAGATGGGGAATCAGCCATGAATCTGGGTGTAAACCTGGGGATAGCCTGGGGAATTGGCGCCCGATTTGTCCACACTGCCATGAATCCGTGAGGGATCCTCACCCACAGGCTGTGGAGTAAAAATACTTCCCCGTATTCTCGCCGCATGACCTATCGGATTACCGTCGTATGCCTGGGCAATATCTGCCGCTCCCCGATTGGCGAGGTCGTCCTCGTCGACCGGGTCGAGAAGGCCGGACTCGCTGATCTGGTCGAGGTCGACTCGGCAGGCACGGGCGACTGGCATATCGGCCATGACGCGGACCCTCGAAGCGTGGAGACACTCACTCGTCACGGCTACGACATCAGCCACACCGCCCGCCAGATCACGCACGACTGGTTCGAGCAGATCGATCTGGTGCTGGCCATGGACACCAGCAACTACGCGAACCTGCAGGTGCTCATGGAGAAGACCGATGCGCACAGCGAGCTACGCATGCTGCGCTCATTCGACCCCGCTCTCTCTGACATCACGGAGCCTGACCCCGAGCTCGATGTTCCTGATCCGTACTACGGCGGCCCCGAAGGTTTCGATCTAGTGCTCGACATGATCGAGCGGGCAGTCGACGGATTGGTCCGCGAGCTGCCCGCTCGAATCGAAGCGGCGAAGTAGCGCTTATGCGTTAGTCGGCTTCGGGCCGTACATGTTGTCGCCCTCTGTGCCGGCGAGGATCCAGAAGATGATCAGGATGATGTTGGCGCAGGGCACCAACAGAAGCAGCTGAAGCCAGCCTGATGTGCCACGGTCATGGAGTCGACGGCAGCCCACCGCGATCGACGGGATCAAGAGGGCCAGCGATGCCACAATTCCGACGATGTAGAGCAGGACTGCGATGAGCAAGGAGATCCCGCCGGCACTGCCATCGGCAGAGGACCCGCTGGAGATACCGAAGAAGATTCCGCCCAGGAGGATCGGGATACCGCTCACGATCGTCGTGAAGAGATAGAACCACCAGAACTCAGAACGCGATGCACGACCCGAGAACGTGCCGTACTTGCTCAGGCATGTACCGACTGCATTACCGAAACCCATAACTACTCCATTCTGCGCGGTCCCCCCGCGCCGTTGCTCAGATGATTGCGCACAAAAGCACTGAGGTCCAGGGCATTTGCCCTGGACCTCAGTGTGTTGGAGAAGAGTTAAGCAGTCGGCCGCGGACCGTAGGAATTGTCACCCTCGGTCGACGGCTGCACCCAGAACACGATCAAGATGATTGGGCCGATGCAGCACAGCAGGTTCAGCAGGACGAGCCAGCCGGACTTATTGCTGTCATGCAGGCGGCGCACCGACACCGACAGCGATGCAAGAACCAAGATCACGTAGATGATGAACGTGATGATGTTGACCCCGAAACCTGAACTCGAGTCAGCTCCCGTTGCGCTTGCGATAATCGACAAGATCGTGCCGATGATCACGATGAACAGGTAGAACCACCAGAACTCAGAGCGCGAGGCGCGACCCGAGAAATTGGTCATGTTGCTGAAGACGTGCTTGATGGATTCCCCGAATCCCATGTTTCCTCCTCTGAAAACCAGTTGGGACGCACTCTAGCGAGTGCGTCCCAACTGAGAGTGACTTTTCGGTTATGCGGAGACGACCTCGAACTTGACCGAAGCAACGACACCGGCGTGAATCTGCACGACTGCAGAGTGCTTGCCGACGCTCTTGATTGCCTTGGTGATCTCGATCTTGCGCTTGTCGAGCACCGGGCCACCGGCAGCCTTGACGGCAGCGGCGACATCGGCACTGGTGACCGAGCCGAAGAGACGACCTGCGTCGCCGGCCTTGGCCGACAGCGTGATGGTCAGGCCTTCGAGCTGGGCCTTAACTTCCTGGGCGTGATCGAGATCGCGGATCTCGCGAACCTTGCGGGCGCGCTTGATCTGGACGACCTGCTTCTCGCCGCCCTTGGTCCACGGGGTCGCGAGGCTACGCGGCATGAGGAAGTTACGGGCGTAGCCGTCCTTCACCGTGACGACGTCGCCTGCGATACCGAGTCCGGAGACTTCCTGAGTCAAAATGAGCTTCATTAGTCAGACTCCTTAGCGTCCGGTTGAGGTGTAGGGAAGCAGGGCCATCTCACGGGCGTTCTTGACTGCCATCGCAACATCGCGCTGATGCTGAGTGCAGTTGCCCGTCACGCGACGTGCGCGGATCTTTCCGCGGTCGGAGATGAACTTGCGGAGCAGGTTGACGTCCTTGTAGTCGATGCCCTTGGCATCGGGGTTCTTGGACTTCTCGCGGCAGAAGGGGCATGCGCGCGGGTTCGGCATCTTGTCTGTGGGCTTGGGCCCACGCTTCGTGTTTTCTCGGGGTGCCATCTGATTTCTCCTGATGTCTGTGAAAAGAGTGGTTTAGAAGGGGGGCTCGTCGAAGCCGGCGCCGGGGCTTGAGGCCCAAGGATCATCGGCCGGTGCTGACGCTCCGCCACCGCCGCCATTGCCGCCGCCGAAGCCGCCGCCCTGGCTCTGAGTGCGCGTGACCTTGGCAGTTGCGTAACGAAGTGCGGGGCCGACGTCTTCGACCTCGAGCTCCATTACCTGTCGCTTTTCGCCCTCGCGAGTCTCGTATGAACGCTGCTTCAGTCGACCGGAAACGATGACGCGAGTGCCCTTGGTGAGCGACTCGGCGACGTTCTCGGCGTACTGACGCCACACGCTGCAGCGCATGAAGACCGTCTCGCCGTCCTTCCACTCATTCGTCGTCTTATCGAGGACGCGTGAGCTTGAAGCGACGGTGAACGAGGCGACCGCTGCACCGCTGGGGGTGAAGCGCAACTCCGGATCGTTGGT
>JBIJBU010000175.1:0-3510 GCA_044345075.1 Candidatus Nanopelagicales bacterium
GACCGTTGGTATCGGGACGCCTGCGCGCCGAGCCTGTCCAGGCCGGTCGCGGATCGCGAAGTGACAGCGCGGCGAAGATTGCCTCGATCTCCTCCTTGTCGAGGGTCTCCTTCTCGAGGAGGTCGACCACCAGGGCATCGAGCACGTGACGATTGGCGACGAGCACCTCGTAGGCCTCTTGATGCGCTGTCTCGATGAAGCTGCGCACCTCTTCGTCGATCGCAGCAGCGATCTCTTCGGAGTAATCACGCGAATGGCCCATGTCGCGACCGAGGAAGACCTCGCCTTGCTCCTGGCCGTAGCGGATAGCGCCGAGACGCTCAGTCATGCCGTACTGGGTGACCATCGCTCGGGCGACCGAGGTTGCCTTCTCGATGTCATTAGAGGCACCAGTCGTAGGGTCATGAAAGATCAACTCTTCTGCTGCACGACCGCCCAGCATGTAAGCAAGCGTGTTCTGCATCTCGCTACGCGTAGTCGAGTACTTCTCCTGATCGGGCAGCACCATCGTGTAACCGAGGGCGCGACCGCGCGGCAGGATCGTGATCTTGTGCACGGGGTCAGTGCCCGGAAGTGCTGCGGCGACGAGTGCGTGACCTGCCTCGTGGTACGCGGTGATGAGCTTCTCGTGATCGTCCATCAAGCGCGTGCGCTTCTGCGGGCCGGCGATCACGCGATCAATGGCTTCGTCGAGTGCCTCATCATCAATCTGGGTACGACCCAAGCGAGCAGTCATGAGTGCGGCCTCGTTCAGCACGTTCGCGAGATCGGCACCGGTGAAGCCGGGGGTGCGACGTGCGACTGCGCGGAGATCAACATGGTCGGCCATCGGCTTACCGGTGGCATGCACCTTGAGGATCTGCTCACGGCCATTGAGGTCGGGGCGATCGACGGCGATCTGGCGATCGAAGCGGCCCGGGCGCAGCAGCGCGGGGTCGAGGATGTCAGGGCGGTTGGTGGCCGCGATCAAGATGACGTTCTGCGTCACGTCGAAGCCGTCCATCTCGACCAGCATTTGGTTGAGAGTCTGCTCGCGCTCGTCGTGTCCGCCGCCGAGGCCGGCGCCGCGATGACGACCGACGGCATCGATCTCGTCGATGAAGATGATGGCGGGTGCATTCGTCTTGGCCTGCTCGAAAAGATCGCGCACGCGACTTGCACCGACGCCGACGAACATCTCGACGAAGTCAGAACCGGAGATGGAGAAGAACGGAACGCCGGCCTCGCCGGCGACTGCGCGCGCGAGGAGGGTCTTACCTGTGCCGGGCGGGCCGTAGAGCAGTACGCCCTTGGGGATCTTCGCGCCGACCGCCTGGAACTTTGCGGGCTCGGCGAGGAACTCCTTGATCTCCTGGAGTTCTTCGACTGCTTCTTCTGCGCCGGCAACATCGGCGAAGGTGGTCTGGGGCATGTCCTTGCTGATGACCTTGGCCTTGGACTTGCCGAAACTCATGATCTTTCCGCCGCCGCCTTGCATCTGACTCATGAAGAAGAAGAGCAGGAAGACGATCAAGATCACCGGCAGCAGCGAGACCAGCAAGGTGACGAGCAGGCTCTCGGTGGGGACAACGACGTTGTAACCACCAGGCAACTGACCAGCATCGGACTTCTCCTGTAGTAACTCCTGCAGGTTGACGCCCTGGCCGGTGATGTAGGAGGTGCGAATCTTCGAGCCGTCCTTGAGGGTGAGCTCAAGTACCTGGTCGCGATCGATCAAGGTCGCGGTATCAACCTGGCCGGACTGAATATCGGCAACGGCCACGCCGGTATCAACACTCTCGGGGCCGCCCACGCTGCTGAGCAGGCTCGAACCGATCAGAACGGCAGCAACAGCCAGCACGATCCAGAAGATCGGGCCCTTGATGATTCGTCGGAAATCCACCTCATGAGGTTACCCCGTCCCCATGGGGGCCGCTCCCGCGGCTAAGGGGCTTCCGCCCAGGGCGGACGAGGATCAGCCGCCGGGGGCTGGCCCGACGGTCAGGCGCCGTAGACGTGAGGGGAGAGCACCGCCACCGACCGCAGATTGCGGTACTTCTGGGCGTAGTCGAGGCCGTAGCCCACGACGAACTCATTGGGAATATCGAATCCGCAGTACTTGGGGGCGATGGGCACCTTGACCGCATCGGGCTTGCGCATGAGGGTGAAGACCTCGACGGAGGCGGGCCCTCGCGAGGAGAGATTCTTCAGCAGCCAGGAGAGGGTCAGGCCCGAATCGAGAATGTCTTCGACGACCAGGACGTTGCGTCCGTTGATATCGGCGTCGAGATCCTTCAGGATTCGCACGACGCCGCTGCTCTTGGTGCCTGAGCCGTAGGACGACACGGCCATCCAGTCCATGCCCACGTGGCGGGTCAGCGAGCGGGCGAGATCGGCCATGACCATGACCGCACCCTTGAGGACTCCGACCAGGAGGAGATCTTGGCCCTCGTAGTCGATCTCGATCTGTTCAGCGAGTTCCTTGATGCGCGCGTGAATCTGCTCCTCAGTCAGCAGTACTTCGGCGAGATCATTTCCGAGATCCTCAGCGTGCACGCATTACTCCATCTTCGGGGGCCAGACCGACAGCCTTCCATATTCGCGGGCCGCATTCACCCGTCCGGGGAGATTGAGGACCCCTTGCCCGTGCCAGCGGGTGATCAGCTCATCGATTCCGGCGATATGGCCGGCATCGAGCTCCGTCGCACCGCACCTCTCGCACATCACCTTGTAGATGCGGGTGCGAATAGCGCGGGGCAGGGATTCGAGCGCCGTAACGTCGATGGAGCAGCCCGGCTGGGCATCGAGCACGTGGGTGGCGACCTCGACCATCGCCCAGGCGTCCAATGCGTCTGCGTCATCGCGCAGCAATTGCGCGGATCGAGAAAGTCCGCCGATCACTCCGTCGCCTAGCGTCTCGGCGAGCAACGGAAGTGCCTCGCGCACGCGAACCCGCGAATAGGACGGATCCGTGTTGTGCGGATCCATCCATGGCATGACCTCAATGCGTGCGCATTCCTCCGCGGCGCATTCATGAACGACTGCTCGCGGAATATCGAGCATGGGACGGCGCCACTGACCATTCACGGGTGACATTGCGGCGAGCGATCGAGCGCCTGAACCTCGGGCCAAGCGCAGCAGCACGGTTTCGGCTTGGTCTTCACGGGTGTGACCGAGCAGCACCGCGGCGGCGTTCAGCGAATCGACCGCACTGCTCAGCGCCTCGTATCGCGCATCGCGCGCTGCAGCCTCCGGCCCACCTGCCGAGCCCACCTGCACGCGCTCGACGACAACCGGGTCTAGTCCGAAGGCGCGACAGGCAGATGCAGCCTGCTCGGCAACGGCCGCAGAGGGCTCCTGCAATCCGTGATCGACGATGACGGCACCGACGCGAAAACCGCGCCTCTCCCCCACCCAGGCTGCGCAGGCGGCAAGTGCAAGTGAGTCAGGGCCTCCGGAGCAGGCGACAAGCACGAGAGCTCCGTCAGCGATGTCTGCGCACGCTGCCTCGACAGCATTGCGCACCGCGAC
>JBIJBU010000049.1:0-12341 GCA_044345075.1 Candidatus Nanopelagicales bacterium
GCAATTGTCCGAGCGATGCGCAAGCAGGGTCTTCCGCTTCAACGTCTTCTTACCAACCAGTCGCTGAGCGGCATTGCAGCGGAGTTTCACCAGCCAGATGTCTCAGGCCTATACGCGGCAGTCGGAGACGGCCGTATCGGGGCCACCACGATCATCAGTCGGCTCGTGGATGCAGCTGGTGGAGTCGATGGTGCTGCAGACGATGTAGCCGAAGCATTCGTGCCTTCAGGGATCTCTAAGCGGACACGAACCGCGGGCGATGTCGGAGTGGTCGTCAAGGGCGCCGAAGATGTCTGGGTGAAGCTGGCCAGGTGTTGTACGCCAGTGCCCGGTGATTCCATCGTGGGTTTCGTGACCCGTGGTGCTGGTGTCTCGGTGCACCGAGAGGACTGCGTCAATGTGCCGGGCTTACGGGCTGAGCCGAGTCGGATCGTCGAGGTCGAGTGGGCGCCCACTTCGAACAGTCTCTTCCTGGTCAACATCCAGGTGGAGGCCCTCGATCGTGCTCGACTCCTGAGTGACGTGACGAGAACGCTCTCGGATACTCACGTGAACATCCTGAGCGCGTCGGTGACAACGTCACGCGATCGCATTGCCTATTCGCGTTTCACCTTCGAGATGGCCGATCCCAAGCACCTGGGCTCAGTTATCAAGGCCGTGCGAAATGTCGAGGGCGTCTACGACGCCTATCGTGTGTGAGTTGAGCCGCTGAATTCGCTCGCGGCGTTCTCTGCAGCGGCAAGGAGTGCCTTCGTGCCATCTATCTGTGCGGCCAGCTTCGCTGCTGCTGCTGAATCACCCTTGGCGAGCGCGGCATCATGTTGCTTCTGAAGCTTGTCGATCGCTCCGGTGAAAGCGTTGGCGGTTGATTCCGCTCGAGAGCGTGCCTCGGGGTTGCTTCGCTTCCAGGAATCCGATTCGGCCGATCGAATGGCTTCCTCGACACGCTTCAGACGCTTTTCCAGGCGGTCGCGATCACCACGAGGGATATCGCCTGACTTCTCCCAGCGATCCTGGAGGTCGCGCAGTGCGACCTTGGCCGCCTTGACATCGCCGATGGGAACCAGCTTCTCGGCCTGCTCGACGAGCGCTTCCTTCGCCGGCACGTTCACTTTGAGTACTTCCTCGGCTTCTGTCTCCGCGCTGGTCTTGGCAGCGTAAAAGGCATCCTGGGCCGCCTTGAAGCGCTTCCAGAGCTTGTCTTCGTCGGCACGTGATCCACGTGGTGCGTTCTTCCAATCGCCCAGCAGGTCGCGCAGCTTGCGCGCAGTGCCGGCCCAATCGGTTGATGTCGAAAGAACCTCGGCCTGCGCGATGAGCTCACGCTTGCGAGCAAGGGCCACCTTGCGGGTGGAGTCGAGATCGGAGAAGTGTGCGCGTCGACGCTTGTCGAACTCGGTGCGCGAACCGCTGATGCGCTTCCAGAGTTCCTGCTCCGTGGGTCGATCTGCGCGCGGAAGTGCCTTCCACTCTTCGACCAGAGCGGAGTAGCGCTCGGTGGTTGCTTTCCAGGCGGTGGAACCGGACAGAGCTTCGGCTTCCACGGCGAGAGCCTCACGGGCTGCAATGCTTACCGCCCGCTGCTCGGCCTTAGCCGCTTGCTGAGCAACTCGTGCCGTGTCGATAAGCGTGGCGAGTGCGTCGCACGAAACCTGGAGCGCTGCGACATCACCAACGAAGGATCGTGAGGCGAGCTGCTCGCGAACTCGTGCGAGGACGGTGCCTGCTTGCTCGGCCGAGGTCTTGCCATCTGCAAGTCGCGCCGTAATCAAGGAGAGCTCGATCGCCATGTCGTCGTACTTGCGCTGGAAGAATGCAAGCCCCTCGGCAGGAGTTCCTGCGGCGTACTGGCCTACGAGCAATTCACCCTCAGGTGCCAGGAGGTACACCGAGCCGTCTTCGGTGACCCGCCCAAAGGGGGATGGCGCAGCGGCAGGTACCGCAGGCACGGGTCGACGAAGTGCTGACGGTGTCGGCACCGGGCCGGTGAGCTCGGCCATGGGGATCTCCTGACTGTGAAGTAACGGGTCACACGCTATCTGAGGGCGAGTCCTTGATTGCAGGTCAGGCGGTTTTCACGGTGGCCGACTCGATGAACACCGGCTGGTTGGGGGCTCCGTCGGAGGCGCCGCCGGCGACACCGAGATCCGCGATCTCCTGCACCAACTCAAGTCCAGAGGTCACTGTGCCCCATATTGAATAGCCAGCGGGCAGGACGGTGTCCTTGTAGACGATGAAGAACTGGGATCCGCTCGTACCTGGCCCGGCGTTCGCCATTGCAACGGTGCCAGCGGGGTAGGTGACCTCGCCGTCAGCGACATCGGTGGGCAGATTCTCGTCCGGAACCTGGTACCCCGGTCCGCCGGTGCCGTCGCCCTTGGGGTCACCACACTGCAGGACGAAAATCCCCTCAGTGGTCAGGCGGTGACAGGACGTGCTGTCGTAGAAGCCCTCGGCCACAAGGAACGCTTCAGAGGCAATGGTTTTCGGCGCAGATGGGTCCAGGGCGACTGTGATGTCACCGCAGTTGGTGTTGAACGCGATGCTGGAACCGGCGGCCGGGGCTGTTGTGGGGGCATCAGCCCACGTGAGATTGTCGGCACGAGGGGTTCCGGGGGGCGCACAATCAAGGCTGCTTTCCGTCTCACCGGCGACCGGGTCGCTTCCACCGCGCGCCACGAGAATCCAGGCCACGGCGCCCAGGACAACCACGAGCACAACCACGATCGAGATCACCCGCTGACGATGGCGGCGCTTGGCGGCGAGCTCGGTTCGACGCTGCTCCTGTCGCTCGAACTTCTCGCGCGCCAGCTGCTTCTGCCTCTTGATGCCGGACATGCCGCTCCTCGAAATATGTCGGAGTACCAGTCTAGACAGGGCACTGGGGGACGACCATGAGGCGACTAGACTTCGACGACCGTTCGTGACTGCTATCGGAGGCTTCGTGCTTATCGCAGGATTCCCTGCCGGGACATTTGGCACGAATTGCTACGTCGTGGCCAATGCTCCGGGTGAGCCGTGCCTGATTGTTGATCCCGGTCAGGACTCCATCGATGGCGTCCTCGAGATCGTGAGTGAGAATCGGTTGGCTCCTGCTGCAGTCCTGCTGACGCACGGGCACATTGATCACATCTGGTGTGTCGCCCCGGTGTCGGACCGCTTCGGTATTCCTGCATATATCCATGCGGATGACCGCTATCGGCTCGAGGATCCCGCTGGCAACACGATGTTCGCCTCGCGCGAGAAACTGCTCAGCATGACGAAGGGTGCGCTGGAGCTCACCGAGCCTGACGACGTGTGCCTGTTCGACACTTCAACACCGCTGGATATCGCAGGTATCCAGTTGAGCGTTCGCCACGCACCAGGGCACACGGAAGGCTCTGTGGTGTTTGAACGCGCCGCGACCGGTGACGTGCCGCCCATCATGTGGAGCGGTGATGTCCTGTTTGCGGGCTCCATCGGGCGAACCGATCTGCCAGGCGGCGACTCTGATGCGATGCGCAGAAGTCTTCGCTCGGTCATCTGGCCGTCTCCCGATGACATGGTGGTCCTGCCCGGGCATGGAGAGCAGACCACGATCGCGGCTGAGCGGGCTTCCAATCCATATCTGCGTGAGTTCAGCGGAGGCAGTGCCACGGCGATGCCTACGAGGGGGATGTAGTCGTGGGCATGTTCACCGCTCCCAAAGGCGTCCCTGAGTATTTCCCGCCACGTTCACGCGCATTCACTGATGTGCGTTCGCACTTGGCGCGTCCGGCGGAACTTGCTGGTTACTCGTACATCGAGCTGCCCGTCTTCGAGGACACTGCTTTGTACGTGCGCAGTGTGGGGGAGTCGACCGACGTCGTGTCCAAGGAGATGTACACCTTCGAGGATCGCGGTGGGCGCAGTATCACCCTGCGACCAGAAGGCACTGCCGGCGTGATGCGCTCGGTGGTCGAGAACCGACTCGACAAGGGGCAGTTGCCCGTGAAACTTTGGTACGCTGGCCCCTTTTTCCGGGCCGAGCGCCCACAGCATGGTCGTTACCGCCAACTGCAGCAGGTAGGCGTCGAGGCAATCGGTTCCGATGACCCGGCACTCGATGCCGAGGTGATCGCGATCGGCGATGAGGCCTTTCGATCCTTGGGCCTGACTCAGTACACCCTTCACCTGACCTCTTTGGGCTGCGCCGTATGCCGACCGCCCTACCGTGAACTACTTCAGGCATTCCTCGTGAACCTTGATCTGGATGAGGCGACTCGTGAGCGAGCTGCCATCAATCCGCTTCGAGTTCTCGACGACAAGCGGGAGAACGTGCAGGCTCAACTTGCTGACGCTCCCCTCATGGTGAATCACCTCTGCGAGGCCTGCACCGCTCATTACGACTCGGTGCGCGAGTACCTGCGAATCATGAATGTCACGTGGGACGAGGCTCCCCGGATGGTGCGCGGCCTCGACTACTACACCCGTACTACCTTCGAGTTCACCCACGATTTGCTTGGTGCGCAATCGGGTATCGGTGGAGGCGGACGATACGACGGGCTCATGGCTTCGGTTGGTGGCGACGATCTCTCAGGTATTGGTTTCGGCCTCGGAACCGACCGAACCTTGCTGGCGTGTGAGGCCGAGGGCCTGGCTCCTGGATCAGCACCGCACCTTGACGTCTTCCTTGTTCCGATCGGCTCCTCCGCCAAGGCACGACTCGTGGCACTGTCTGCCGAGTTGCGAGCTGCTGGCATTCGCAATGATCTTGCCTACGGAGATCGCGGGCTCAAGGGCGCGATGAAGGCCGCTGACCGTAGCGGTGCACCTCTGGTCGTAGTCGTCGGTGACGCCGAGGTGGAATCCGGTGTCGCCCAGGTGAAGACCATGGCGAGCGGAGACCAGGCAAGTGTCGCGTGGTCAGACCTCATTACCGTTATCTCGTCAGCTATCGAAAGGGACATCACGTGATCCGCTCCATCGAAGCCGGTGCGCTTCGCCTGTCGAACGCCGGCGAGACCGTCACCCTGGCCGGCTGGGTTGCCAGCCGCCGCGATCACGGTGGCGTCGCATTCCTTGATCTGCGCGATGCCTCCGGCATTGTTCAGGTTGTCGTGCACGATCCGGCCGTGGCTCATGAGCTGCGTGACGAGTACTGCCTCCGCATTGTCGGCACGGTCTCCAAGCGTCCCGAGGGCAATCAGAATCCCGACCTGCCCACCGGAGAAGTAGAGGTCGAGGCCACCGAAGTGGAGATCCTCTCCGTGTCGGCGCCGCTGCCCTTCCCGATCGATGATCGCATCAACGTGGGTGAAGAGACGCGCCTGAAGTACCGGTACCTCGATCTGCGCAGGGCTTCCGCGGGCGCGGCGTTGCGGATGCGCTCGAAGGTCAATCAGATCGCCCGCGACGTTCTGCTCTCGCGTGATTTCGTGGAGATCGAGACTCCGACCCTGACCCGATCGACTCCTGAAGGAGCTCGTGACTTCCTGGTGCCGGTACGACTGCAGCCCGGACACTGGTACGCGCTGCCTCAGTCGCCGCAGCTGTTCAAGCAGCTGCTGATGGTTGCCGGCATGGAGCGCTACTTCCAGATCGCGCGTTGCTATCGCGATGAGGACTTCCGTGCCGATCGCCAGCCGGAATTCACCCAGCTCGATATCGAGATGTCCTTCGTTGAGCAGGACGACGTCATTGAGATCGGTGAGGCTGTTGTGCGCGCCTTGTGGAAGGGAGTTCTCGATTATGAAATCGGCGACATCCCGCGCATGACTTACGCCGAGGCGATGCGCCTGTACGGCAGTGATAAGCCGGATCTTCGATTTGGTCTTCCGCTTACTGATCTCACGACCTATTTCGCCAACACCGAGTTCAGGGTTTTCCAGGCGGAGTATGTGGGAGCCGTGGTCATGCCTGGCGGTGCGGATCAGCCTCGTCGCGCGTTCGATGCATGGCAGGAATGGGCGAAGCAGCGTGGTGCGAAGGGACTCGCTTACGTCACGATTGCCGACGATGGCACTCTCGGCGGCCCGGTCGCCAAGAATCTCACCGACGCCGAGCGAGATGGCCTTGCTTCAGCAGTAGGTGCGAGTGGCGGCGACTGCGTGTTCTTCGCCGCAGGCAAGACCTCGGATGCTCGATCACTCCTCGGCGCTGCGCGGCTAGAGATTGGCAAGCGTTGTGAGCTCATTGACGAGTCGGCCTGGTCGTTCCTCTGGGTGATTGACGCCCCGATGTTCGAGGCGATCGAGGATGAGCACGGCAATCCCGGCTGGACTGCGGTTCACCATCCCTTCACGTCACCTAATAAGGAGTGGAAGGACTCATTCGAGCAGTCACCGGCCGAAGCACTTGCCTGGGCCTACGACATCGTGTGCAATGGCAATGAAATCGGCGGTGGCTCGATTCGAATCCATCAGGCCGATATTCAGGCGCGAGTTTTTGCCATGCTCGGGTTGTCTGCGCAGGAGCAAGAGGAGAAGTTCGGCTTCCTGCTCGAGGCCTTTAAGTACGGCCCGCCACCGCATGGCGGTATCGCAATCGGATGGGATCGCGCATGCATGCTGCTTTCCGGCGCAACCTCCCTGCGTGACGTGATCGCCTTCCCCAAGACCGGTGCAGGCCACGATCCGCTGACCGGAGCTCCGACTCCCATTACGCCTGTTCAGCGCAAGGAAGCGGGAATCGACGCGAAGCCAGGCGCATGAGCCTGTTCGACGAAGGCGCTTCTGCCGCATCGATGAGTGCTCCGCTCGCCGTGCGCATGCGCCCTTCGTCGATTGGTGAAGTCGTCGGTCAGCAGCAGGCTCTTGGTGAGGGATCCGCACTACGTGGTTTGCTCACTGGCGCCACCGGCGTATCGGTGATCCTCTGGGGTCCGCCCGGTACCGGGAAGACCACGATTGCGTCTTTGGTCTCGTCCGTGACTGGAAGAGACTTCGTCGAGCTCTCAGCAGTCACCGCGGGTGTCAAGGATGTCCGAGCAATCATCGATCACGCTCGCGATCAGCTGTCGGTCGTAGGTCGAGGGACAGTGCTCTTCGTCGACGAGGTTCATCGGTTCAGTAAGAGTCAACAGGACGCTCTGCTGCCCGCCGTCGAGAACGGCTGGGTGACACTGATTGCCGCAACCACGGAGAACCCGAGTTTCTCAGTGATCAGCCCGCTGCTCTCGCGAAGCGTGCTGGTGACTTTGCAGCCTCTTCGGGAGTCCGACATTGCTGAACTGGTTCGACGAGCCGTCGTAGACCCCCGAGGGCTCGACTCGCGCATCACTGTGACGGATGAGGCCGTTGAGTACCTGGCTCGGCTATCGAACGGCGATGCGCGACGTGCGCTCACCTCGCTCGAGGCGGCATCGTCGGGCACTGGTGATGTGGTTGATCTCCCTCAGATTGAGGCAGCCGTTCAACAAGTAGCCGTGCGCTACGACAAGGACGGCGATCAGCACTACGACGTCATCAGTGGATTTATCAAAAGCGTGCGAGGGAGTGATCCGGACGCTGCCTTGCATTACCTGGCGCGAATGATCGAGGCCGGCGAGGATCCCCGCTTCATTGCCCGACGCCTCATGATTCTTGCCAGCGAGGACATCGGGATGGCCGAGCCCAGCGTGCTTCAGACTGCCGTAGCGGCAGCTGAAGCCGTGGCGATGATCGGCATGCCCGAGTCATCGATCATCTTGGCTCACGCCACTATTCACGCGGCGCTGGCGCCGAAGAGCAATGCCGTAGTGGTCGGAATCGGTGAGGCCCTGGCCGATGTGAGATCCGGGCGGATCGGTGAGGTCCCGGCACACCTCAGAGACGCTCACTACGCCGGTGCCGGCAAGCTCGGTCATGGGGTCGAGTACGTCTACCCCCACGATGTTGAGGGGGGAGTTGCTCAACAGCAGTACCTCCCCGAGGTACTGGCCGAACGCACGTACTACCGACCCACTCGCCATGGAGCGGAAGCCGCCTGGGGCGATATCGCTCAGCGACTCGATCGTGCCCGCAAAGGCCGCGACTAGGCTTGCGCCGTTGAGTCGATCGGACAGGAGTGCAGATGAGCAGGGTTATCTGGCTTGCCGTGGGCGCCGTCGGGGGCATCGTGCTGTACCGCAAGGGACAGTCCATGCTCGATGAAGCCCGTGAGCAAGGGGTCATCACCAGTGCCCAAAAGGCCGGAGCTGCCGCTGCAGGCACCATCGCCGCTGCCACCACCATCGCCGGCAAGGTGCTTAACACGAGTTCACAGGGAGACAAGTAATGGATTCCGCGGAGATCCGCACTCGCTTCCTCCGGTATTTCGCCGATCGTGGCCATCAGGTCGTACCGTCGGCATCCTTGCTGCTTGATGACCCCACACTGCTGTTCGTCAATGCGGGCATGGTGCCGTTCAAGCCCTACTTCTTGGGCGAGTCACCGGCGCCCTACCCGCGTGCCACGAGTGTGCAAAAGGTCGTGCGCACCCTTGATATCGAGGAAGTCGGAAAGACGACCCGTCACGCCTCGTTCTTCCAGATGGCGGGCAACTTCTCGTTTGGCGACTACTTCAAGGAAGAGGCGATTCCCTTCGCCTGGGAGCTTTTGACTAAGCCGGTATCCGACGGCGGCTACGGATTCCCCGAGAGCAAGCTATGGGCCACCGTCTACCTTGATGACGATGAGGCCATCGATATCTGGCATAAAAAGGTTGGGCTCCCACTCGACCGAATCCAGCGTCGCGGAATGGCTGACAACTTCTGGTCCATGGGTGTTCCCGGACCCTGTGGCCCGTGTTCGGAGATCTACTACGACCGTGGTCCAGAGCACGGACTCGATGGCGGTCCGGTTGTCGATGAGGATCGCTACCTTGAGGTATGGAATCTGGTGTTCATGCAGTTCGCGCGAGGCGATGGCCCTGGTAAGGAGGGCTATCCGATTCAAGGCGAGCTTCCCGCGAAGAACATTGACACGGGTATGGGGCTTGAGCGCATGGCTGCTCTGCTTCAAGGCGTCGACAACATCTACGAGATCGACACGACTCGCGGAATTCTGGATCGCGCCAGTGAGCTCTCAGGCACCAAGTACGGAGCCTCGGAGAAGAGCGATGTCGCACTTCGAGTTGTCGCAGATCACGCGCGCACGTGCGCTTTCCTCATCGGTGACGGTGTGCTTCCCGGAAATGAAGGACGCGGATATGTGCTCCGTCGTTTGATGCGACGCACCATTCGCATGATGCGCCTGATCGGTGCACACGATCCGGTTATGGGCGATCTGATCGATCGCACGATCGAGACCATGGCGCCGCAGTACCCCGAGCTCAATGACGAGGCCAATCGCATCCGCCAGATCTCCATAGCCGAAGAGGCGACCTTCCTCCAGACCCTCCGCACCGGCACGACCATCTTCGACACCGCTGTGGCCAATATCCGCAAGTCCGGCGGCACCTTGCTGGCAGGCGATGAAGCGTTCGCTTTGCACGACACCTACGGATTCCCTATCGATCTCACGTTGGAGATGGCTGCCGAGCAAGGGCTGTCGGTTGACGAGGATGGCTTCAGGGCATTGATGAAGCAGCAGCGCGAGCGTGCTAAGGCTGATGCTCGTGAACGCAAGAGCGGTCTCGTGGCGACCACGGCGTATCGCGACATCCTGGATTCGGGCGGACTCACCGAGTTCACCGGTTACTCCGAATCACAGACCGAGTCGACGGTTATCGGAATTCTGCTCGACGGCAACACAGTTCCGGCCGCAACGGTTGGTCAGCATGTGGAGGTCATCCTCAATCGCTCACCCTTCTACGCCGAATCTGGCGGACAGCTGGGCGATCATGGTCGACTGCACTCCAGCAGCGGACTGGTACTTGACGTCTACGACGTCCAAACACCCGTATCGGGTCTCTTCGTCCATCGTTGCGAGGTTCTTTCCGGCGAGCTGGCTACCGGCGATTCAGTGATCAGTGAGGTCGACGTTGCTCGGCGTCGGGCGATTTCCCGTGCTCACACCGCTACTCATTTGATTCACCGTGCGTTCCGCGAACGCTTGGGAGACACCGCCACTCAAATGGGCTCGGAGAACGCCCCCGGACGCCTTCGCTTCGATTTCCCGAATCCGACAGCCGTGGCAGGCACGGTTATGCAAGAAGTCGAGCAGCGTGTCAATGAGGTGCTTCTCGAGGATCTTGCAGTGACCGCCAACGTCATGTCGCAGGCGGACGCACGGGCGATGGGTGCCATGGCCCTCTTCGGTGAGAAGTACGGCGAGAAGGTGCGGGTCGTGTCGGTCGGTGACTGGGCGCATGAACTCTGTGGCGGTACGCACGCTCAGCGCTCTGGCCAGCTGGGTGTTGTCACCTTTTTGTCCGAGGGATCCATCGGCGCAGGCGTCCGACGCGTTGAAGCCCTTGTGGGTGCTGACGCATATTCATTCCTTGCAAAGGAACATCTACTGGTCACCAGGCTGACCGAGCTGACCAAGGCTCCGGCTGATCAGCTGCTGGATCGAGTCACGGCGACCATCACCGCGCTCAAGGATGCCGAGCGCGACCTGGCCAAGGTGCGAAGTGCTCAACTCACTACGAATTTGTCCGGCATCATCGGTGAGGGCAAGGACATCGGCCCGGTTCGATTCTGGGCATTTGCTGCTCCGACGGGAACCAGTGCCAATGATCTGCGCGAACTCGTGGTGCAGGCACGTAGCCGTCAACGAGATGAGATCCCGGCTGTCCTTGTTGGCACGGCAATCGAAGAGGGCAAGGTCTCACTTGTGGCTGGTGCGAACCAGAAGGCTATCGACCTTGGCGTTGATGCCAACTCACTACTCAAGTCGGCACTGCCCAGCATCGACGGTAGGGGAGGCGGGAAGCCCGACTTCGCGCAGGGCGGTGGCACCCGAGTTGATGGCGTTGATGCGGCCTTCGTCGCGGTTGAGGCTTTTGTGCGCGAGCGGCTAGGCCAATAGTCATGCGCACCGGGGTTCGACTCGCCTGCGATGTCGGCAAGGCGCGGATCGGCATTGCTCGGAGTGACCCGAGAGGGGTTCTTGCTGTGCCGTTAGATGCCGTCAAGGCGGGGGAGACCTCGGCATTACTCGTTCGCGATATCGCGATCGAGTACGAGGCCATAGAGATCATTGTCGGCCTTCCCATCTCGATGTCAGGGGCCTTGGGCCCTGCAGCGGAGTACACGCAAGCCTGGGTCGACCAACTCAGTGCCGTCACTGACATTCCCATTCGCCTTCACGACGAGCGACTCACGACGGTTCAGGCGCAGCGGGGTCTCCATGAGGCGGGTCGCACGACGAAGTCTTCACGTGCGGTCATCGACAGCGCGTCTGCGGTCGTCCTGCTCCAGACGTGTTTGGATAGTGAGAGGTCATCGGGGCTCCCGGTGGGCACTGAGGTTCGAAGGGAGATCTGATGGGATCACTCGACGATCTCCTCAGCACGGATCCCTTGCCGGCTTCTCGCCATCGATCAGGCATCGGTCGCGCACTTGCCCTGGGCCTCGTCGTCCTGGTTCTCGTAGGAATCAGTTGGGGCGCTCTCACCATCGTGCGCTCGTCCTCCGGAACCGACGACTATCCGGGCCCAGGTTCTGGCGTGGTAACCGTGGTGGTCAACAAGGGTGACTCGCTCACGGCAATGGGCACGGCTCTCGCTGCGGCTGGGGTCGTCAAGACTTCGGATGCATTCGTCCTGGCAGCGACCGCGAATGAGGATGCCACGACGATCGGCCCAGGCTCGTACACCCTGAAAAAGCAGATGAGTGGGGATGGCGCTGTTGCCTTGATGCTTGACCCGCTATCGCGTGCGGCAAGCCGTTTGGTGCTCCCGGAAGGGCTCCGTCTCACACAAACGCTTGAGGCTGCTTCTGCAGCCACCACAATCCCTGTGGCCGAGTTCGAGGCTGTCTTGCAGGAGCCTTCGCAGCTGAACCTTCCCGCCTGGTCTGGCGATAAGCCCGAAGGCTTCATGTTTCCGGCGACCTACGATCTCACTGGTGATGAGAGCGCAAAGTCGCTCCTGCGGGCTTTCGTCAAGAGATTTGATCAAGCTAGCGCCGACACCGACCTGGTGACACGTGCCGCGCAGATCGGTCGAACACCGTACGAGGTCTTGATCATCGCCTCACTTCTTCAGGGTGAGGGCATCCCCAATGACTTCGCCAAGATCGCCCGCGTTGTGTACAACCGTCTTGATGCCGATATGCCACTTCAGTTCGATTCCACAGTGGCGTATGGCCTTGGCATCACGAAGTTGAATCTTTCGAAGGCCCAGCTTGAATCTGCAACTCCCTTCAACACCTACGTCGTCAAGGGACTTCCGCCGACGCCGATCAATTCCCCGGGTGATGCGGCCATCGAAGCAGCGCTGAATCCGGCAAAGGGCAAGTGGTTGTATTTCGTTACGGT
>JBIJBU010000176.1:0-3504 GCA_044345075.1 Candidatus Nanopelagicales bacterium
ACCCCACAGCGCATCGCGGCCCTCGGCGCCACCGGTATGGCGCACGGCGGCAAAGAGATTCGCAGCCTCGCGCAGTGCACGCGGGCGAAGTTCGAGACCGACAAGAGTGGAGAAGGTCTTCTCGGCTGGGCCACCGGCAGCGCGACGACGGCGCACCGTTTCACGCACCTGACCCGAGGACGGAAGCCGATCACCGATCGCTGCCTCGACAACATCGTCAACCCAGCCCTCGACAAGCGCGAGCAGAGTTTCGAGACGTGCAAGTGCTGCGCGCTGCTCTTCGGTGTCTTGTGGCTTGAGCAGTCCGGAGGCAAGGAGTTCCTGCATCGCTTCAGGGTTCGACGGATCAATGCCGTTCATCTGCTCACTGAGCTGACTCGGATCAATCGTGATGCCGCGCGAGTACTCCTCGATCGAACCGACGATGCGCGGACGCAGCCACGCCACGTGCGCGAACAAGCGTTGATGCGCGGACTCGCGCAAGGCGAGGTACAGGCGCACGTCGTCAGCATCAACACCAATGCCGGCGCCGAACTCAGCGACATTGCGCGGCAGCAGAGTCGGCACTGAATCGTCAGTGAGCGGAATGCCGATATCGCCAAGACTCACGACATCAGCAGCGAGACCGGCGAGCGCCTGGCCGAGCTGCATGCTGAACGCGACAGCGCCGAGCTGCTGCATCATGCCCATCATTGGCGCGAGCATCTGCATCATCTCAGCGGGAACGCCGCCGGGGAACATGCCGCGCATCTGCTCGGGCAATGCGGCTTCGAGATCTTCGGGTGACAGGTTCGCGAGATCAGCGCCAGACATCTGCGAGCTCATCACATTGCTCATCGACGTAGCAATGGGCTCAACGATGCGGCGCCAGGCAGGAATGGTGCCCTCGAGCCACTCGGCGCGACTCCAGGCACGCGGCTCGGCGGTGGAAGCGGGGAAGGTGGTGGCCTGATCAAGCCAGATATCTGCAAGACGCACGGAATCGATGACCGCGCGGCGCTCACTGTCGCCGATCGAGGGGTCTGCGCCGATGGCCTTGCGAGCGACGTCGGTGACCATGGGCCAGTTGACCGGGCCGGAATCGCCGGTGCCGCCCTGCTGGAGCATCTGGCCGAGGTTCTGCAGGGCCGCGCCCAGGGAGTTCATGTCGAAGGGGTTACCGCCCGCGCCGCCGAAGCCGGGGCCGAAGGGATTGCCTCCGGAGCCGTCGTCGTTGCCACCAATGCCGAAGCCGAAAGGCAGGTTTCCGCTCATGAGTTCACGATACGTGGCAAAACGAAGGAGGGACGCCCGTGACGGGCGTCCCTCCTTACGCGTTCGCTGTAAGCGTGCGTACCGCTTATGCCTTGCCGAGGATGCGGGTCACCTTGGTGCCGCACGTCGGGCAGATGCCCTTCGCGAAGCGGCGACCGTTGGTCTCCTCAACGTTGCCGGTGAACTCGCGCTTTTCCTTGCACTTCACGCAGTACGCCTCGCCGGTGTAGCTCTCAGCCATGGGGCCCTCCTAGTTATCTCGGCGTCCGCTTCCCGTGAGGGATGCGGCGGTGGCGTGCGCCACCTTTTCCCGCCTGTGCGGGCTGGTTCCACCATAGGGGAAGGTGAGGCGGATTCCCCCGTGCCGCGCGGCTTCTGTGGACGGCGCGCCCCATCTTTTTTCAGGGCAATTCGGACATTACCCCCTGGTTTCCCCCTGTGGAGCGCAAGCGGACGTCCACAGGCATGCGCCAGCAACATGCGCCCATGACCCACGCACCCTCCACCCACCTGAACGTGCTGGCGACCGAGGCCCGCCCTCGATACCGCCCCGACCAGCCGGTGCTCTGGCGTCGCCAGGGCACGGTGCAGTGCGGAAGCGTGATCGTCGATGAGGTCACCAGCGCCGATGTTGGCTGGGTCGTGGGCCTCGATGGGCGACTGACCGGTGCACAGGTCAGGGCGCAGTGCCCGGGTACCTCAGCGCGACGACTTCTGAACGCCGCCGTGGCAGCGGGGGCTATCGAAGACTCCCGCCTGACATCCGAGGCCCTGCGCTGGACTCCGGGTGATCAACGCGATCGCGTGATTGGCGATCTGGCCGCGGCCACCCACGCCCTGACCGACCCGGCCAACGCGATCCGCATCGTTGACCGACGTCTCGCGACCTCGATTGCGGTCGTGGGTGATGGGGTCATGGCCGAACTCTTGCGATCGGTGATCCCTTCGTGCGGAATGACCCTCGCGTCCGGCGACCGCGCAGCGCTCACGGTGCTTGCCGAGCGCGGGCATCCCCTTGCCTCAGCCGGCCCCTCAACCGGGGAGCACCTTGGGCCGCATCTACCTGTTCGCGCGTACGGCTCCCACGGAGTCTGTGGCCCGCTCGTCGTGCCCGGCCTGACCCCGTGCCTGCGCTGCCACGACCTGCACCGGCGCGATGGCGACCCTGGTTGGCCACTGATCGGCGTGCAGTGGGCGCAATGCGCAGAACGTCAGACTCCGATTGACTCCCTGCTTGCTCACCAACTCGCCGGCATGACTGTTGCACTGGTACGTCGCTGGATCGACACACCTGAGGCTGTTGAGCATTGGTCGTGCCTGGCCTATCGACTCGAACTGCCCATTGACGTGATCGAAACCGAGCAGCGACCCGCTCACCCGCTCTGCGGCTGCCAGTGGGATGCCCTGGCGCGCACGAGCTGACAAAGCGGGAGACAATGGCGGCATGGTCGAACTTCCCCGCGGTGCGCTGACTCGAGGCGTCAAGCTCGCCTCGTTGCCTGCGGCCTACGCAGGTCGCACTGCGTGGGGTCTCGGCAAGCGCGTGGGTGGCAAGCCGGCCGAGGCCGTGGCCGCCGAATTGCAGGCCCGCACGGCGCAGCAGATGTTCAGCGTGCTGGGCGAGCTCAAGGGCGGGGCAATGAAGCTCGGCCAGGCCATGAGCATCTTCGAGGCCGCCCTTCCCGAGGATGTCGCAGGCCCGTATCGCGCGGCGCTCACCAAGCTTCAGGACTCTGCTCCCCCGCTGCCTGCCGAGAAGATCCACCGGATTCTCGAAGAGGAACTCGGCGCCGACTGGCGCGATCGCTTCGCGGAGTTCGACGACGTGCCCGCTGCCGCCGCATCCATCGGCCAGGTGCACAAGGCCGTGTGGCATGACGGTCGCGTCGTCGCGGTGAAGGTGCAGTACCCCGGCGCAGACAAGGCGCTGATGTCGGACTTCAATCAGCTCGCCCGCATGGGCAAGCTCTTTGGCTCGTGGATCCCGGGTATCGAGATCGGCCCGCTGCTCGATGAGCTCAAGGCACGCGTGGTAGAGGAACTCGATTACCTCGCCGAGTCGCAGAACCAGCGCAAGTTCGCCGCTGCTTTCGAGGGTGACCCTGAAGTACTGATTCCGCATGTGCTCGCTGCAGCGCCGCATGTGCTCGTCACCGAGTGGGTCGACGGCGTTTCGATGGCCGTCATCATTCGCGAGGGTACGAAGGAACAACGCGATGCCGCCGGCACGATGTACGAGCGCTTCTTGCT
>JBIJBU010000050.1:0-12313 GCA_044345075.1 Candidatus Nanopelagicales bacterium
GGCCTTCCTCACCTACGAGATTCTCAAGAGGAACCCTCACATTGTCGAAAGCGAGCTCATGGGTATCCGAGGCATTCCAGCCGACCTTGGAATAGCTGGGAGCCACGGTGAGACCTGGTGTTCCGGAAGGAACGATGATCGAGGAGATCTCTTTCGTCCCATCTGCACGCGTGCCGGTTACGGCGGTGACCGTAATCAACCCGGTGATGTCGGTGCCCGAGTTTGTGATGAAGGCCTTGGAACCGTTGATTACCCACTCCCCGGCGGAGCGGACGGCGCTCGTTCGGGTTCCACCTGCATCAGAACCGGCACCGGGCTCGGTCAGGCCGAAGGCACCCAGCATGCGCCCGCTGCACATTTCTGGGAGATACGTGCGCTTTTGCTCCTCAGTGCCAAACCGATAGATCGGCATTGCTCCCAGGGAGACGGCTGCCTCGAGAGTGATCGCCACAGAGGAGTCGACGCGCGCCAGCTCCTCAATCGCGATGCAGAGCGCGAAGTAGTCGCCTCCGCCACCGCCGTACTCCTCCGAAAACGGTAGGCCGAAGAGCCCGAGATCGCCCATCTGCCTGACGATCTCGTAGGGGAAGGTGCGCTCCTCGTAATGGGCTCCGATGACCGGCGCCACGACATCATTCGCAAATTCTCGAACAGTCGTTTGCAGCAGGACCAATTCTGGGGTGAGCATGCGGGCACCTTCCGTGTCGTACCTCAATTGGCACTACCTGCCATTATCTGGAAGAACGATCCCAATTTAGTAAACTTTCGTTAACATTACGCCGAAAGCGAGGAGGAATGTGAGCACGCCAGACATGGACCCTCCCGGCCTACGAATGACCTCGCTTGCCGCTTGGTTGGGTCAGCGCGACCTTCCGTTAGATGCAGACGGCCCGCTCACCACCCACCTCTTTCCCGGCGGACGCTCGAATGTGACCTACCGCATCACGGACAAGCACGGCGATTCGATCGTGTTACGACGCCCGCCACTCGGACACGTGCTGCCTAGTGCTCACGATATGTCGCGCGAGTATCGAGTGCTGAGCGGATTGGGTCGCACGGGCTTTCCCGCGCCGATCGCCTACGCGTTGTGCGAGGACGACGAGGTCATCGGATCCTCTTTCGTGGTGATGTCGTTCGTCGAAGGACGCTCGATCTCCGACGCTCAAGGTGCCGCAGCACTCTCTGAGCAGGAAGCCAGTGAAATCTCCGAGTCACTGATCTCCACTTTGGTGCGACTGCATGCTGTTGACACGGTTCAGGCTGAACTGACTGATCTCGGCAAGCCCGACGGCTACCTGGTCCGCCAGCTCACCCGCTGGAGTCGCCAGTGGGAACTCACCAAGACGAGGGAGCTGCCGATCATCGACGAATTGCGCGATCGGCTCGGAGTTCTGATCTCAGGACTTCCCGATGATGTTCCCGCGACTCTCGTTCATGGTGATTTCCGTCTCGACAATTCCATTCTCGCGGCCGATAGCCCGAACGTCCTGGCGGTGCTGGACTGGGAGATGTCGACCCAGGGGGATCCGCTCTCTGACCTTGCACTCACCCTGGTGTACTGGACTCGTCCCGATGACAACCTACGACGACTCGTTCCCATTGCTCCTGGCGTTACCGAGCGCACCGGCTTCTGGGATCGGTCGCGTGTGATCGAGGAGTATGCCAATCTTTCCGGGCTGAACCTCGATCATCTCGATCCACGCACTGCACTCGCCTGTTTCAAGCTTGCCGTCATCACCGAGTCAATTCACGCGCGGACTCTCGGTGGTCAGCAACTCGGCACGGCCACGATGAATGACGAGAACATGGGTAAATCCACCGAATACTTGGCGGAACTCGGGCTCAATGTGCTTCGCTTGGGCACCGTCGCAGGCCTCGCGTCGTAGCACAACACGAGGGTCGAATCACCCCGTCAGCTCCGCCTCCACATTCACATGAAAGAGGATTCCATGTTCGTCATCACTGTCCTGTACCCGCTGACTCCTGGCACGACCTTCGACATGGACTACTACATCAATTCGCATCTACCGCTAGTTCGCCGACTCCTCGAGCCGATGGGCCAGCGGGAAATGCGCATGTATAAGGGACTATCCGATGGTGGTCCCGGGGAACCCACATTCGGGGTGATCGCCGAACTCTTCTTCGATGACATGGAGAGCCTGACGGCTGCACTGGTGGCCCACGGTGCAGAGACTCAGGCCGACATCCCCAACTTCACCGACTCGACGCCCATCGTCCAGATCAGCGAGACTGTCGAGCTCTGAAGGGCTCGCGCCCCGAGGCCTCGCCTCTCAGCTAGTCCGGTGCGTTGCCTCATAGTCGGCAACAGTCATGCGGGGCACATCGAAGATCTCGCCGAGTGCACTCCAGTCACTCGCACCGAGGCGCGCAACCGGGTTGAGAGCCTCCATGCTCACCGCCCTGCCCTCCATGACGGCCTCATCCACGGCGATCATCACTACCTCGCCGAAAATGACGATCCCGTTGCCCATTTCGAACATGTCGCAGCAGCGGCACTCGAGCGCGTACGGGGATTCCGCAACTCGAAATGGTGCAACGAGATCGCTGGGCTCGCGCGTGAGGCCGGCTATGTCGAACTCGCTGATGCCAGCCTCGAAATCGACTCCGGTGATGTTGATCTGCTCGATCAGGCTCACCGGGGATCCGCAGACAACGAACTCGCCGGTCTCCTTGACGTTGCGCGCGGTGTCCTTCTCCCCCATCGTGCTGATCATCACGATCGGCGGATTCGTGCTCACCAATTGGTAGAAGGAGTGCGGAGCAAGATTGTCGATGCCATCAACACTTCGAGTCGACACCCAGCCGATCGGACGCGGGACGACAAGTGATCCAAGGAGTGAATAGATACCCGAAGTACTGGCCGGATCAGTGAGACGCCGAGACATTAGCCTTGCGCCGAATGCAACTTGCGCATCATCGCGAAATCAGCAACCTGTCGCCCGATGGTCTCGAGAAGGGCGACCGCCGACTCGTCTTCCTCTCCGGCCTTCAGCGACGTTGTCGCCGAGTTGATCGAGCCGCCGAGCGGAGTCGGCCACGCGCGCAGTGCATGAGCCACCTGACGCAACTGGTGAAGGGTGGAGACGGTTGCCTGCGCACCGTAGGCCACGGCAATCGAACCGAATGCGCAGCCATCGAGGTATACGCGGGAGTCCTTGTTCATGTCCTCGGTGTAGTCAAGGGCGTTCTTGATCATGCCACTGATGCCACCGTGATAGCCGGGGCTCACCACGATGAGGCCGTCGCAGGCACGCATGGCCTCGATGAGCGCCGCGGCCTGGGCCGTGCGCTCGGCGGTCTCGGTGTCGTAGATCGGCAAGATCAGGTCACGACCGAGGATGTAGTGCACATCTGCGCCGGCACTCTCAGCACCGCGGCCGGCGATGCGCGCAGCAAGCTCACCCGAGGAATCCGGGCGCGTGCTTCCGCCGATCACCAAAATGTTGGCACTACCCATGTCGATGATCCTCTCCCGAAACTCGCGAACGCGACGATGCTACTGGTCGGGTGGACGGTGGTGACTGCGGGGCCGCACTCAGCCGGCGACTGCGGCGCCGCGCAGGGTCACAGCCGGGTACTCACCGAAACGCTGCGCGTACGAAGTGCTGAAACGGCCCACATGTGCGAAGCCCGACTCATGTGCGATCGATGCAACAGTGTTGGCGTGCGGATCAGCAACGCGAAGTCGGCGTCGAGCACTCTGGAGTCGAATTTCGCGCAGTAACTGCGTGGGGGTGACTCCGAGATACGCGCGCGTGACGCTTTGCAATTGGCGCACACTCAGGCCGAGCTGGCGCGCCATTGCGACGGTGGTGATCTCGATGCCGTGATTGAGCTCGAGCCACTGCCGAAGCTCCTCGACCCGACCAGGGGTCATCGTGGCCGCCTCGGCCGCATCGCTGTGCCAGGCGAGCACCATCGCCGTGAGCAGGTGATCCTCGATGGCGCCCTTGAAGGCAGTGACAACCTCATCAGGAGTGTCATCGGTAATGGATGCGCTCGCTGCCCAGGCTCGGGTGCACGCGTGGGTAAGAAGACCAGTGGGATCACCGGGCATTCGGCCCGCAGCATCGCCGCCCAGCACGATGCGTTGGTGCTCAGCAAGCTTCTCGCGCTCTGCGGCCACGACCAGCGCGCCTGCCCAGGGGTCGGGTTGCATGAGGGTGCGGCCGTCTTTCGATAACAAGAACCCGGAGTCGTGCACGACATCGGAGTGCTTGGCACCCATCGTGACCCGCATCGGGCCGAGTGGCACTGTTGCCACCACGCGTGATCCTGTGGGCGGCGCCTCGACGAGCACATCACCCCCGTAGCGCACGAACACCAGTCGCGTGGTCGACAGGGGCACGACACCGACGGTGCCATTGAGAGGCGAGCCGATAGGCGTGACCTCATGCGGGGTCACCGATGCGACTTCGTCACGGAGCACCTTGGCGCTGGAGCTATGCACCAAGTTGGCGGCACGGTGAGTAGACAACCCTGCGCTCACGCCACCCATGGCATCGCTCCGTTTCCCGGCCCTGGGGCCGAAAGCCTGAGCTTTAGTCTAGGCGCTCCGTGACGAACCTCGTGGGGCTTTAGCGAGGCAGGCGAACGCCCTTGGCCTCAAGGCGCGGCAGTACTTCCTGGGCGAAGTACGGCAGCTCATCGGCGTAGTTCAAGAAGGCCAGGGTCATGCCGCCGAAGCCAGCCTTGGCGTAGCGCTCGATCTCGTCCGCGACCTGATCAGGAGTACCGATGACCGGGCAAGTGCCGTGGCCGGCCGCGAAGCGCGGACGGAACATGGCCAACATCTCCGGTGAGAAGGACTGCGCGTGCAGGCCCTGAAGGCGCATCAGATTGTCGACGGCATCCCAGTCGGCATTCTCATTCGCGTAGTCGTTCAGGAAATCCTGTGCTTCCTTCTCCGTCGGGCGAACGACGCAGTGACCGAGGGTGAGCACGCCTGCCTGGCGGTGGTACTCGTCCTTGGCCTGAGTCGTCACGGTCTTGACGACCTCGGCACCGTCATCCGGGCCGCCAACAATGGTGAACACGAAGTTGGCATTCTTCGCAGCAAACGCACGGCCCTGGGTGGAAGAACCTGCGTTGAGAACCGGCAGCATGCCGTCGTACGGCTTCGGCATGCCCTCGACGTGCTGCAACTGGAAGAACTTGCCGTCCCAGTCGAACTTCCCCGGAGTCGTCCAGATCTTCTTGACGATGTCGAGCCACTCCTGCGCAAGTGCATAGCGATCATCATGGCTCTGCGGGAGATCCATGCCGAAGGTTTCGTACTCAGGCTGGTTCCAGCCGGCGACGACGTTGATGCCGGCGCGGCCATGGGCGATCTGATCGACGGTGGCCATCTGCTTGGCAGCGACGATCGGATGGTTGAAGGCGGTGTGGATGGTGGCGAAGACGAAGATGCGCTTGGTCTCCGCGAGGAGGCCGGCTGACCACACGGTCGGATCGAGCACTCCCTCGTGGAAGTTGGTCTCTCCGCCGTACCCGATCCAGCGGGCAATCGGAAGTAGGAAGTCGATGCCCACCTCGTCGGCGATCTTTGCCATGCGCAGGTTGTCATCCCAGCTGCCGCTCCAGCGATCGGGCGACTTGGTCACGGCCAGGCCTGACGAGCAGTTCGATGAGAACAGGCCGAGCTTGAAATCCTTGCCGTCGAGAATTGCCTTGGACACGGAGCCTCCAGGTTGATTCGCGCCCGGCACCATGCCGGTCAGTGCCCCGAGCATCGCAGTGGCGATAACCCGCGTCTATCCAGCCAGCGCAGTCGACTATCCAATTCACGCGTATTGACCAGACAGTGGATCGCTACTGTTCTGCCATGGCCGGCGTGAGTGGGGAGACCAGCGACCTGAGTGCGCGCGCCTCCAGCCCGCAGTCCCTGATCATCACCATCTACGGCGCCTTCAGCCGCCCTCTGGGTGGGTGGTTTGCCGTGAGCAGCCTCCTGTCGATGCTCGAAGTGCTGGAGATCGACGAGTCGTCGGTGCGCGGCACCCTCTCTCGGCTCAAGCGACGCGGGATCCTCGTGGCGGACAAGCACGGCACCAGCGCCGGCTACGCGCTCGGTATCTCCGCTCGCCGCACCTTCGAACTGGGCGACGCTCGTGTACTCGAACGCCGCACTCCCCCGCCCAATCGCGGCTGGGTACTTGCCGCCTTTTCCATCCCCGAGACCTCACGAGACCTCCGCTACCGCCTCCGCTCACGTCTCTCGCGAGTCGGCTTCACTCAGGTCAGCGGTGGCCTGTGGATCGCACCACGCCAGCTGGAGAGCGACCTCCGCTACCTCGTCACGAGTCTCAACGTCAGCGAATACGTCGACATCTTCACTGCCGAGCACAGCGGCTTCCGAGATTCCGGCGAGGCAGTCGACCAATGGTGGGATCTCGGGGCAATCGCCGATCTCTACGAGCAGTTCACTGCGGAGTACAAGTCAACAGCCGCTTACTGGAAGCGGACGAAGGACGTTGACCCCACGCGCGCCTTCGCCGATTACACGCGAGTTCTGACCGCGTGGCGCCCGATTCCATATCTCGATCCCGGCCTGCCGGCCGAGTTCTTACCTAAGGGCTGGCCGGGCACGTCGGCGACGGCACTGTTCTTTGGGCTGCACGACAGGCTGGCGAAGTCTGCGATGGACTTCGCGCGGCGCGCGTAGTGGAATGAACGTGCAGTTTGCTCGTAAGGCGTGACGACTAGCCGACGATGTCGGCAACCATGGCCCCACTAGTACCGCCTACGCCTCCACCGGGCCACGTGCCAGCGCCGCAGATGAACAGGCGATCGACCGGAGTGCGATGACGACCCCAGCCCGGCACGGGGCGAAGGAAGAAGAACTGCGCCGGGTGATGACTGCCGCCGAGTGAATCTCCCTTGACGAGGTTTGCGTTGTAGCGCTGCAGGTCGGCGGGTGAGAGCACGTGGCGACCGAGTACCTGAGCGCCAAGACCCGGCGCGTAAGTCTCGAGGATGCCCATCACGTAGTCGGCGTACTCCTCGCGGACGTCATCCCAATGACGACCGTCGGCGATCTCCAACGGCAGGACGCGCACCTGCACCCACAGGGTGTGCTTGCCCTCGGGTGCGCGCGACGGATCAGTCACAGTCGGCTGCCCGACGACGAGTGTCGGCGAGGTTGGCAGGGTGCCGGCAGCGGCCTCGGTGTAGGTCATCGCCATGTTGTCGAGGTAGGGGCCGATGTGCACGTAGTTGAATGCGCCGGCCTTCGGATCAATCCACTGCGGCAGTTCATCAAGCGCCAGATGGATCATCATCGTGGCCAGGCCCGGCTCGAACTCGCGTGCACGGGCGACCTTGCGCTCCGCTGCTACAGCTGCAGGCAGCATGTCGGGCATCAGGGACGGGTTAACGTTCGAGATGACCGCGTGCGATGCGCGAATCACTTCGCCTGACTCAAGTCGCACTCCGACAGCATTGCCGCCTTCGATCAGGATCTCGCTGACGCGTGCATTGCACTGCACCGCGCCACCGCATTCATTGATGACGCCAACGAGTGCCTTGATGAGGGTGTCTGCACCGCCTTTGCCGATCACCATGCCGAACATCTGACCGCCGAGGGTCTCGAGGTAGGAGAACAGGGCGCCACCGGGTACATCGGGCGCGAAGTCGAGGTGCATGCCCCAACTGGCGAGCAGTGCGCGCATCTTCGGTGACACGAAGTTGGCATTCGCGAAGGAGCGAGTGCTGGCGAGGGCGAGCTTGGTCAGTTCGTAGACGCCATCCATGCCGAGTGCCTTATGCGCCTTGCGCAGCACCTTCGCTGCTTTCCATGACGGGAGGTCAGCGCCAAGCAGGCCGATGAGATACGGCGCCCAGTCACCAAGCTGCGCCCCGAGGCGATCCCAGGCGGCGACATCATCAGGCGATACCGCCGCGATGCTGGCGCGAGTGGCCTCCGCATCGGTCTGGACTCCAACGCTCGTGCCATCGGGGAACAACGAGCAGAACGGCTTGGTTGAGGGCACGAGCTCGAAACCGTGGCGCGCGAGGTCGGCACCGATAGCGGCATTGACCGGTCCACCCGCAAACAGGCCGAGGTTCATCGCGAACAGGTCGTGGCGGAAGCCCGGCAAGGTGACCTCAGCGGTACGCACCGCGCCTCCGGGGATATCTGCGCTCTCGAGCACGATGACCCGACGGCCCTTCTTCGCCAGTAGGGCCGCAGCCGAGAGTCCGTTGATACCCGAACCGATCACGATGATGTCTGCCTGGGATTCCATGACGCACTTCCTACTCGGTCACTACTGTGAGAATGTGACGATCGACATCTTTGCGACATATACGCGCCAGGGCAACCAACCGAGGAGTTTTCATGGCCGAGCGTGAATTCGACGCCGTCATCGTGGGCAGCGGCATCAATGCGCTCGTCGCTGGTGCACTTCTTGCAAAAGAAGGCTGGAAGGTGTGCCTCTGCGAGCGCAATGCCACGCCCGGCGGCGCCATTGCCACCCGCAGTGATCGCATCCCCGGCTACACGATCGAGTTCCTGTCGAGCTGGTATCCCCTGTTCGTGGGCGGCCCCGCGTACGCCCTGCTCGCCGACGACCTAGCTGCGCGCGGTGTCGTGTTCCAGAACACCGCGCTGCCCACAGGTGTGGTCTGCGCTGACGGCTCAGCAATTCTCTCGACGGATCCTGCAATCACCGCCGAGCAGCTTGGGCGTCACGGTGACGCCGAGAACTGGAATGCAGTCATGGCCGAATTCGGGGCCAAGATCAATCTCGCCTTCGGGCTGCTCGGCACTGACTTCTGGCGTAAGTCCTCGCTCAAGTTCGGCTGGGGAGCCTTCCGCCAACTCGGCCGCCGCAAGCTGGTCGCCAGTGGCGCCGAATTGCTCGAGCCAGCAGCGCCGTGGCTCGATCGCGCCTTCGACTCCCCTGTCACGCGTGCGTTGCTCGCACCGTGGGCCCTGCATAACGGCCTCGGCCCCGACGATGCAGCAAGCGCCTTCATCACGAAGGTGATCGGCGCGGCCATTGCCTTCGGCGGATGCCCCGTGCCTATCGGCGGTGGCATCACTGTCGTGAATGCACTGCTCGGCATCATCAACGATGCCGGTGGCGAGGTGCGCACGAATGCCGAGGTGACTCGCGTCAATGTCAGCAACGGGCGCGCGACTGGCGTGAGCCTCGCCGATGGCACGTCGATCAGCGCCCGTCGAGCAGTGCTCGCCTCGGTCACGCCTCAGGCGCTGTACACGCACTTGCTGTCACCCAGTGACGTGCAGGCCGACACCCTCGCTGCTGCGGAGGCCTTCCGCTACGGCCGCGCCGGCATGCAGATTCATATCGCGATGCGCGAGAAGCCGGTGTGGGCAACGGCCCCGGAGATGGCCGACGTCGCAATGGTGCACGTGCTCGAGAGCATGGACTCACTCTCGGAGTCGGTGAATGCCGCCAACCGCGGATATCTGCCGCGACGGCCCACAATCGTGGTCGGCCAGCCCTGCACGCTAGATCCGTCGCGAGCACCCGAAGGGCAGTCACTGCTGTGGATCCAGTTACAGGAGAACCCGCGCCATGTCGTCGGAGATCTCGCCGGCGAGATCGATTGCGGTGACGGCACCTGGACTCCCGCTATCCGCGACGCCTACGCGGAACGCATCATCTCGATGCTCGAGCCGCACATCACCAACATTCGCAGTGCGGCGATCGAGACCTTCGCGCTCAGCCCCGCGGATCTGCAAGCAATGAACATCAACCTGGTGGGCGGCGATCCGTACTCCGGTGACTGCCGAGTCGATCAGTACGCCGCGTGGCGCCCGCTGTCGACCGCTCAGGGTCACAACACCGGCATCAAAGATCTGTGGCAGATCGGCGCCTCGACTCATCCCGGCCCCGGCCTCGGTGGCGGCTCGGGCTATCTCGTCGCCCAGCGCCTGCTCAAGAAGTAATCCGAATGCACGAAGCGGGGGTCACCACCAGGTGACCCCCGCTTTTGCGTTCGTGATTTAGCGCTGCACGAGTGCGAGCACGCGGCACGGGCTGCCCGAGCCGTTGACGATCGGCAGCGGTGCGACGATCACGACAGCGCCCTTAGTCGGGATCTTGTCGAGATTGCGCAACTGCGTGACGCCGTACTTATTCGCACCCATGAACATGGTGTGGCACGGGAAGGGCGGCTCGAAGCCGAAGGCGCCACCGGCATCGGTGCCGACAGTTTCGACACCCCAGCCGAGGATCTTCGCCTTCGAGATGTACTCGGCGGCCTCGGGCGTGACACCTGGGGTGTGCGGACCGTTCTCGTCGGCGTTGGCGAATGCGGCGGGATCATCTCCGTACTTCGACCAGCCGGTGCGGAAGAGCATCCAACCGTTCTCCGGCAGGGGGCCATTGGCAGCCTCCCAGTCGAGGACATCCTGCAAGGTCAGGCAGTAGTCGGGGTTGCCCGCGACCTCAGCGGTCTTGTCGATCACTGCGGCAGCACCGATCAGGCGCTTGGCCGGAACCTGCGAGACGTCGTCGAGATCCTTGCCGGTGATCCAGTGGTTCGGTGCATCGAAGTGAGTGCCCGTGTGCTCGCCGGTGTGGATGTTGTTCCAGTACCAGGCCGGACCCTTCTCGTCATAACGGCTGATGAGCTCGAGGCTGAACTTCGCGGTCTGGCCCATCTCCGGCGGCAGCTGGAGGATCGGGGTCTCCGAATGGAGCGGCGACGTGAGGTCGATGACCTCGACCGAGCCGTCGAGGATGGCGGCGGCGAGGCCGGAGAGATCGGACATGTGCTTCCCTTCGAGGTGCGATTGCGCGTTACCGATGGCGACGCTAGCGGAGTTTGATGTGTGCGGCGAGCGGTTTCTACGGACGCCAACGGCTGGGGCGATTGACGACCGTGGTCTCCTCCGGCACCAGCACGAGCCGGGGCTTGGGATCCTCACTGCGACCTGCGGCCGGCTTGCTGCTTCCCCACAGGTACGGATCAGGCCACTTCATCGCGTAGTCCTGATCAGCGGCCGCGTGCAGGGTCCAGTTCGGGTCGTACAGGTGCGGACGCCCGACTGCGCACAGGTCGGCTCGACCCGCAGCGATATTCGTATTGACGTCGTCCCAGCTGCTGATCGCACCCACCGCGATGGTCGGGATCCCGACCAGATTGCGGATGCGATCGGAGTACGGGGTCTGGTACGAGCGGCCGTAGGCCGGACGAGCCTTGGGCGTGGTCTCTCCCGTCGACACGTCGAGGATGTCAGCGCCGTGATCGGCAAATGCCTGCGCGATGACGATCGACTCTTCCTCTGCAATGCCGTCAGATACCCAATCGGTGGCGGATAGCCGGACGCTAATGGGTCGATCGGAAGGCCAGACAGCGCGGACCGCATCGAATACCTCGAGCGGGAAGCGAAGTCGGTTCTCTGTCGACCCGCCGTACTCGTCAGTGCGCTGGTTGCTCACCGGGGTAAGGAAGGAGGAGATCAAGAAACCGTGGGCGAAGTGCAATTCCAGGAGATCGAAGCCCGCGGCCGCCGCACGTCGAGTCGACTCGACGAACTCCGCCACGACATCGTCCATGTCCCCGCGGCTCATCTCGCGCGGAACCTGATTTGCCTCGGCCCACGCGATCGCTGATGGTGCGATCAGCGGCCAGGCACCCCCATCGAGCGGAGCATCCATGCCCTCCCACGACGGCTTCACCGCGCCCTTGCGGCCGGCATGTCCGAGCTGAAGGCCGATCTTCGCGGGTGTCGTATGCACGTAGTCGACCACGCGAGCCCAGCCGGCCTGCTGGGCGTCATTCCAGATGCCGGGGCAGCCCGGGGTGATGCGACCGTCAGCGGACGTTGCCGCCATCTCGGTGAGGATCAGGCCAGCGCCACCGAGTGCGCGAGCGCCGTAGTGCACCAGGTGAATATCGCTCGGCACTCCGTCGATGGCCGAGTAGAGACCGATGGGCGAGACAACAACGCGGTTGGCGATGTCAACCTCGCGCAGGCGGAAGGGCAGGAACATCGGCGGACGCGGAGTGGTGCCTGCCGGGACGCGACCGGCAGCGATCTCGCTCTTCATCAGCCACGCATCGACCTCGGCCACGAACTTCGGGTCGCGCGCCTGCAGGTTTCCGTAGGTGACGCGACGACTGCGGGTCATCATGTTGAAGACGAACTGCGGGAGATCCTGGCCGACGTACTGGTCGATCTCTTCGAACCACTCCATGCTCGCCTGCGCTGAGCGCTGGGTGCTCTTGATAACCGGACCCCGCTCGGTGTCATAGGCCTTGAGGGCATCGGCGATGGTCGGTTGCTCAATGACGCAGGCTGCGAGCGCAAGGG
>JBIJBU010000177.1:0-3463 GCA_044345075.1 Candidatus Nanopelagicales bacterium
GTGGGCATTGGAGTCGGTGGGGCCTCCGTGGGTGGCCCAGCGGGTGTGGCCGATGCCGGTGGTCGACTGGGGCAACGGATCGGTACCGATCAGGCTCTCGAGGTTGGCCAGCTTGCCGGCCTTCTTCCGTACTTCCAGGGCGCCATCAGCGATGACGGCAACACCGGCCGAGTCGTATCCGCGGTACTCGAGGCGGCGAAGACCTGCGACCACGACCTCGAGGGCCTGCTTCTGGCCGACATAACCCACGATTCCGCACATGCTCAAACCCTATTCGGTCGTGGTCTCTTACTCGGGAAGCCCGACGGTAGAGGCGTCTACAGCGCGAGCTGGGCGAGAACTACGGCGGCAAGCTCATCGGTAAGCCGCTGCGCCTGCTCCAGGCTCGAGGCCTCGACCATCACACGGATCACGGGCTCTGTGCCTGACTGACGCAGCAGCACGCGGCCTGACTCACCCAGTTCTGCTTCAGCCGTAGCAATTGCCGCAGCAACCACCGGGTCGGTCTCAGCGCGAGACTTGTCGACGCCCTTGACGTTAACGAGCACCTGCGGCAGCTTCTCGACTCGTGCCGCGAGATCGGCGAGTGAGGTGCCGCTCTGCGCGACGCGGGCAAGCAGGTGCAGTGCCGTGAGCAGGCCATCACCGGTGGTGGCGTATTCGCTCATCACGACGTGACCGCTCTGCTCGCCTCCGAGCACGTAGCCGTTCGCCTTCATCTCTTCGAGCACGTAGCGATCGCCGACGCCTGTCTCGACGACAGTGATCTCCGCCTTGCGCATCGCGATCTTGAAGCCGAGGTTCGCCATGACGGTAGCCACGACAGTGTTGTTCGCGAGCTTGCCTGCATCGCGCATGCCCTCGGCGAGGATTGCGAGGATGTGATCGCCATCGACAACATTGCCGAGACCGTCGACAGCGAGGCAACGATCGGCGTCGCCATCGTGAGCGATACCCGCATCAGCGCCGTGTTCCTTGACGGCTGCAATGAGATCTTCGAGATGCGTGCTGCCACAGTTCTCGTTGATGTTGTTGCCATCGGGTGTGTGATGAATCGCGATGACAGTGGCGCCCGCGCTCGCATAGAGCTCGGGGGCGATGAAGGATGACGCGCCATTGGCGCAGTCAACGACAACGGTCAGGCCATCGAGCGCGTGCGGCAGGGTCGAGAGCAGGAACTTCTCATACATCTGCGGGGCGAAGTCGTCGGAGCGAACACGGCCAACCGCGGCACCAACCGGACGCTCCCACGGCTCGCCCATACGAGCTTCGATGGCATCTTCGATCGCGTCATCGAGCTTGTGCCCGCCGCGGGCGAAGAACTTGATGCCGTTGTCCGGCATGGCGTTGTGCGAAGCGGAAAGCATTACGCCGAGATCGGCACCAAGCGCATCGGTCAGATATGCGACCGCGGGGGTGGGCACGACGCCCAGGAGGATGACATCAACGCCGGCGCTAGCCAGGCCTGCGACTACTGCCGCTTCGAGGAATTCACCACTGGCACGACCGTCGCGTGCGACGACTGCCTTGGGTCGATGCCCGTCGAATGCGCCCACGTCCGCGAGGACGTGGGCAGCAGCGACGGACAGATCGAGTGCAAGCTCTGCGGTGAGCTCGCGATTAGCGAGCCCCCGCACTCCATCGGTACCGAAAAGTCGGCCCAACGGATTAGCGCTTGCTGTACTGCGAAGCCTTACGGGCCTTCTTGAGACCGTACTTCTTACGCTCCTTGGCGCGCGGATCACGCGTCAGGAAGCCGGCCTTCTTCAGGCTCGGGCGGTTGCCCTCAACGTCAATGGCGTTCAGCGAGCGAGCAACGCCGAGGCGAAGTGCGCCGGCCTGGCCGGACACGCCGCCACCGCTCATGCGAGCGATGACATCGAACTTGCCCTCTGCGCCGAGGGTCACGAACGGCTCGTTGACGAGCTGCTGATGAACCTTGTTCGGGAAGTAGGTCTCGAGGTCGCGACCATTGACGGTCCACTTGCCGGTGCCGGGCACTAGGCGAACGCGTGCGATGGCCTGCTTGCGACGACCGGTTGCTGCGCCCGGTGCGACGACGACGTCGCGCTGAACGACGGCACGTGCTGCGGGGGTCTCGCTGGTGTACTCCGAGGGGATGTCCTCGTCGATGTCGTTGTCGATCTCGATTACTGCGTCAGTCATGAGAAATCCTTATTCTGAAAAGTCGAGGGCGCTTACTGCGCAACCTGGGTGATGGTGAACGGCTTGGGCTGCTGTGCCTCGTGGGGATGCTCAGTGCCTGCGTAGACCTTCAGCTTCTTGATCTGCTGACGACCCAACTTGTTGTGCGGGAGCATGCCCTTGACGGCCTTCTCGACTGCACGACGGGGATTGTTTGCCATCAGGTCGGAGTACGGGGTGGCCGAGAGGCCGCCCGGACGACCGGAGTGACGGTAGTCGAACTTCTGCTTGAGCTTGGAGCCCGAGAGAGCGACCTTGTCGGCGTTGATGATGATCACGAAGTCACCCATGTCCATGTGCGGAGCGAAGGTGGGCTTGTGCTTGCCGCGCAGCAGTGCTGCAGCTTGTGTTGCGAGACGGCCGAGGACTACGTCGCTCGCGTCGATGACATGCCAGACGGGGTTAGCGTCGCCCGGCTTGGGGCTGTAAGTGCGCACGGCACTTCCTTCCACTCGATGGACCTGGTTTCTGCGCACCTCCGAGGAGGTGCCGTACTGCCCGACATCCCTGCCGATCAGTCTGCTCTGAATGCAGCCTGCCGAGGATACCCGTGGGGAGCCGACCAGGCCAAATCCGGTTCAGGCCCCTCGGAACAAGAGGAATCGCCCCCCAGCCAGTGACCCGGCCAGGGGGCGATTCAGAGATCTCGGGGCTCAGCGCCCCTTATGGCCTAGATGGACCAGACCGGGAACAGGTTGTTCGAGCCCGAGACGAAGGTGGCCATGCCGGCCGGGATGAAGATCATCCGGACGCCGTCAATCTCCTCGTCGATGACTCCCCACTTCTTGTCGATCTGGGCTTGGGCCCGAGCGATCGGGAACCTGGAGCTGGTCGCCCAGCCCAGGAGCTTGGCTCCGGCGAGCGGTTCCGAAGATCTCAGGAGCGGTTAGTCGCCACTTCCATCGGGCGACCCCTCGGCCGACTCCTCGCCCAGTGAGCGCCGAGCCCGCGTGAGATCTTGCCTGGCCTGCAACTCGTCGTCAGCCGGGTAGCCAACCTCCTCGAGCACGAGGGGGTGCGGGGGCATGGCCGCGACCCCGGCGTTCTTGCGCCCGCTGGCCAGGATCTCCCCCACCCAGCTGATGTCGCGACGGCGGTCACCGACCGGCAGCAAGGCGCCGACGATGTGCCTGACCATGGAATGGCAGAAGGCATCGGCCTGGATGGTCATGATCGCGTCGCCCTCGGGGCTTCGATCCCAGCGGAGAATCTGCAGTTCGCGGATATTGGTGGCGCCCTCGCGTGGTTTGCAGAAGGG
>JBIJBU010000051.1:0-12177 GCA_044345075.1 Candidatus Nanopelagicales bacterium
GCAAAGCGAGAACATCCGCCTGAACACCACCACGGTTACGGGCGCACGCGGCACTGTCGCCGAGCCGCTCGAGAACTGGTTCATCGGTCGTTACCAAGAGGCCTACCGAGTCGAATGGGCAGCATTCGCGAACTACGTGCGCGGCGACGGGCCGTCACCTGTGCCGGGCGATGAAGCTCGGCTACCCCTCGTCATCGCCGCTGCCGCCAACCTGAGCATGAACGAAAACCGTCCGGTCACCATCGCCGAGATGGAGGAGCGGCTGGCGAAGGCCTGAGCCTGACAAAGTCGAAGTCCCCGGCCATTGACCGGGGACTTCGATATTTCGTGGGTTCGTGATTAGTGCATGTGCTTCTGAGTCGTCGGTGTGCTCGAGGGCTTCGATGTCGACGGCGCGGATGATGTCGGCTTCGCCACGACCAGCACCTCAGGCTTTGGCGTGAGCGGCGGGGAGTCTGCGGTTGCCGTAGCCGGTGTGTACTTGTCATTCCAGTAGTACGTCGTGCCGTCGGTGCACAGCTGCATGACGCTCATGCCGTAGGTTCCGGCAGTCTTCGGCCACGCCACCGTGATCGGAAAGAAGGTTGCGGTTCCGAAAGGAATCGGGGCACCTTGATTAACCCAAGTGATGTGCCAGCCGCCCTTGGCCTGCTTGGTTACGCGTGAAGTCCAGCCGGCTACCGCCTGCGGCTTCACTGCGCGCCATGGTGCCCCGACGAAGGCCTCCACCTGAAGGGTGGATTCGGATGGGAGACAGCCATGCTGGATCTCAAGAGTCATCGCGCTCGTGGTGCCCGCCACCGCGCTTACGCCGTTGAGCTGAATGATCGCGTGGGCGGATGCAGTAGTCGCAAACGGGGTACCGAGAGCGAATGCCCCGAGGGCGCTGATGGCGAGTGACGTGCGAAGAAAGGGGCGCATGTGCGCGAATCTAACAGGTGAAAGGGATTGCCGCGGGAAGCACGAAGGCCCGACCGCCGAAGCGATCGGGCCTTCGTGTTGCAGAACTAGGCGGTTGCAGGAACCCGAACCGGGCCGAGGGCCTGATCCTTCTCGTCAACCTTGAGCGCACCGGTCATGATGGCGACGGCGTCGTTCATGGTGTGAGTCTGCGGGGTGACCACCGCTGCACGGCTGCCGAGGCGCTGCACGTGAATGCGGTCAGCGACCTCGAATACCTGCGGCATGTTGTGCGAGATCAAGATGATCGGAAGACCACGATCGCGCATCAACTCGATCATCTTGAGAACCTGATTCGACTCGCGAACGCCGAGAGCCGCGGTCGGCTCGTCAAGAATGACGACCTTGCTGCCGAACGCCTCGGCACGTGCGACGGACACTGCCTGGCGCTGGCCACCCGAGAGAGTCTCGACTGCCTGCGACATGTCCTGCAGTGTGCCAATGCCGAGCTTGGTCATCTGCTCCTTGGCGGTGGTGCGCATTCCCGAATGATCGAGCTTGCGGAACACCGAGCCGAGGATGCCCTTCTTGCGCTTCTCGCGACCGAGGTAAAGATTGCTGGCGATATCGAGAGCCGGTGCGACCGCGAGGGTCTGGTAAACGGTCTCGATGCCGTAAGCGCGCGCGTCAAGCGAGGTCTTGAAGGAGACTTCTTCGCCGTCGATCAGGATCTGGCCCGTATCAGGAACTTCTGCTCCCGAGATGCACTTAATCAGGGTCGACTTGCCGGCGCCGTTGTCACCGATGACCGCGAGTACCTCGCCGGGGTACAGCTCGAGGTTCGCCGAGTTCAGGCCCACGACGCGACCGAAGGTCTTGATCAGACCCTTGGCCTCAACTACGGGACGGACAGAGGAGAGGTCACTCATGATCGAACCTTTCGAATCCATTGGTCGAGCGCGACCGAGACAATGACCAGGATGCCAATCGCCAGGACCTTGTAGGCCTGATCGAGACCGGCGAGCACGAGGCCGTTGGAGACGACGCCGACCAGGATGGCACCGATCAAGGTGCCGAACATGGTGCCGCGGCCACCGAAGAGCGAGGTGCCGCCGATCACGACTGCAGTGATCGATTCGAGGTTTGCGTCAGGGAGGATTGTCGGGCTCGCTGAGCCGACGCGACCAATGGCGATCCAGCCGGCGATGGCGAGCACGATACCGCCGACCAGGTAGACGCTGAAGAGCACGCGACCGACGCGGATACCGGCGAGGGATGCCGCTGCCGGGTCATCGCCGACTGCGTAGACATGCCTGCCCCAGGCGGTGTTCTTCAGAACCCAGCTGAAGAAGATGTAGAGCAGCAGCATCATGACGACGCCGTAGGTGATCTTGAACGAACCGAGTTGGAGGGGATTACCCAGCCACAGCAAAATGTCGGCGGCCTCGCCCATCTTGTCCTTGTTGATCGTGCGACCGGTCGCATAGATCAAGGTGACGGCCATGAAGATGCTGAGCGTGCCCAAGGTGACAATGAAGGGCGGCAGCTTCAACCGGGTGATCAGGAAGCCGTTCAGCGCACCGGCAGCGGCACCGACGGCGAAGCCGAGGAGCAATGCGATGGGGCCGGGCACGCCCTGCTCGGCAGCGGTCTTCGCCATGACCATGGAGGACAGGACGGCGATTGCACCAACGGAGAGGTCAATGCCTGCGGTGAGGATGACGAGGGTCTGGGCAACGGCGAGTGCGCCGACGATGGAGACCTGCTGAGTGATCAGCGAGAGGTTGGAGATCGCCCAGAAACGCTCGTTGATGAGTCCAAAGATGATGACCGCGACCAGCAGCACGATGGCCGGGCTGATCCAGGGGTACTTGTGGACTGCATGATGGAAATGGTGCATGGGGCCCTTGCGATCAAGGTTCTCGATCAAGGACTCTGCATCAGTCGTGGTGGGGGTACTCACCCGCCTGCCTCCTCATTAGTGGTTGATCTGCCTCGAAGTTCACACCATTCGGGCGGGTGTGTCTCGGGAAACCGCATATGTCTTGCCGTATTTATTTCGGGTCATGCAAGGTCTTGCGATGAAGAGGGGCCGTGGGGTTGAACCCACGGCCCCTCTCACCTGCTTAGTCAGGCACTAGGCCAGACCAGCTGAGGATTTATCCCCAAGCGTTGTCGATGCAGTACTGCGCATCCTTCTGCTCGGCGATGGTGACCGTGGTCTGCGGCTCGTTGGTGCAGAGAACGACTCCGGTGTCGAAGAAGTCCTTGCCCTCGGTCACAGCCGGCTTGGTGCCGGAGGTCGCCAACTCGTAGATGGCTGCAACGCCGTACTCAGCCATCTTGAGGGGGTACTGCTGCGAGGTGGCACCGATGATGCCGGCCTTGACAGCCTCGACACCGGACAGGCCGCCGTCGACGGAAACGATCTGGACGTCCTTGCCGATGGTCTTGCCGGCTGCCTTGAGGGCAACCTCAGCACCGAGGGCTGCGGGCTCATTGATCGTGTAGACCAGGTTGATGTTCGGGTTCTTCGAAAGGCAGTCTTCCATGCCCTTCTGGCCGCCCTCTTCGTTTGCACCGGTGGCAACGAGGCATGCGATTTCGTAGTCGCCGCCCTTGCCGGTGGTGTACTTGCCCGTGGTCTCCTCGTCGCCCATGACCTTCTCGTCATTGATGGCGATGCCCATGCCGTCGAGGAAGCCGTTGTCGCGCTTGTAGTCGACAGTCAGTGCCTCAGCGTCGGTGATGATCAGGCGTGCGATGACAGCCTTGGCACCGTCGAGCTTGCCGGCAGCCCACTGGCCGATGGCCTGGCCTGCGACGAAGTTGTCGGTTGCGAAGGTGATGTCGACGATGTCGGCCGGATCGGTCGGGGTGTCGAGTGCGATGACCAGGAGGCCAGCTGCACGTGCTGCGGTGATGGCGTCATTCACGCCCGGGCCTGCCGGGGTGATGAGGATGCCGGCCTGGCCCTGGGAGACGGCGTTCTCGATTGCGGCAACCTGGCCAGCAACGTCGGTGTCGTCCTTGCCCGATGCGAGGGTGAGGGTCACGCCATTGGCGTCAGCGGCCTGCTGTGCGCCCTCTGCCATTGCGACGAAGAAGGGGTTGGTCTGGTTCTTCGTGATGAGCGAAACAGCGATCTCGGCGCCTGCGGCGGGAGCCTCGGCTGCCTCGGATGCTGCGGGTGCTGCTTCTTCGGTGGTCGCTGAGCCGGAGCTGCATGCGGCCAGGGTGACGGAGAGCACGCCGACAGCTGCAACTGCAGCAAAGGCGCGTCCGCGTGTCACGCGGTTCTTCATGGATTTCCCTTCGAAGGGTTTGGGTTGATTGTGGCGTGAAGGCCACCTCCCTTGTATAAGGGATGGAGCGCTCCAATTCCACATTGGGTCGGGACTTGTTATGAGACCGTTACGGGGTCGCCGCCTAAAGCCTCACACCAGTCACAAGAGTTCATCTGGATCACTTCGCTGTCAGGTATGTGACAACGTTGTCATCCATTTCTAGGGCCCGGAATCGGTCCTGTCAAGGGGAATGCTCTGGAATACTCCAGATCGAGATGACAACGTTATCGACCGCCTCTACAGCGGCCACCGCGACGCCTGACAGCATGCGCGCCCGGCCGACGATGCGCGATGTCGCAGCCCTGGCTGGTGTGTCCCTCAAGACCGTCTCGCGGGTCGTCAATCGTGAAGACGGCGTCTCCGACGATCTCGTGGCCAAGGTTGAGCGAGCCGCCATCCAGCTCGACTACCGACCCAACCTCACGGCCAGCAATCTGCGCCGCTCTGACCGCAAGACAGCTACCTGGGGCCTGCTGCTCGAAGACGTCGCCAACCCCTTCTCGTCTGCTGTTCACCGCGGTGTCGAGGAGGTCGCCCGCGAACTCGGAGTCGCGGTCTTCACTGCGAGCATGGACGAAGACCCCGAGCGCGAGCGTGAGCTGGTGGCCACGTTCTCCTCGCGCCGAGTCGATGCACTGATCATTGCCCCCACCGCGACCGAGCATGCCTACCTCGCAAATGAAGCACGCAACGGCATCGCCGTGGTGTTTGTTGATCGGCCTGCCTTCGGATTCGACGCCGACTGCGTCGTTACCGACAACAGGGCGGGCTCGGCCGCCGCCACACGCCATCTCATCGAGCGTGGGCACAAGCGCATTGCCTTTATCGGCGATTACGTGAGCATCACCACCGCGAATGAGCGCTACCAAGGTTATGTCGACGCGATGGCCGCCGCCGGTGTGCAGTTACGCACGGAGTTCGTCATGCGTGATGTGCACGACGCAGCCCAGGCTGCATTGGCCGTGCATGCCTTGCTCGCGCTCGACGATGCTCCCACGGCGATCTTCGCGGCTCAGAACCTCATCACGATGGGCACCGTCGAAGCATTGCGCAATGCCGGAGCGCAACACCGCATCGCACTCGTCGGCTTCGACGACTTCGCGATGGCGAATCTCCTGGACCCTGGGGTATCCGTTGTTGCGCAAGATCCACGTGCCATCGGTCGCCTAGCAGCCACCCTCGTGAACGAGCGACTCGCGCATTCGAATGCCCCGGCAAGTGTGCACGTGGTGCCGTCAGTGCTCATCGCGCGAGGCTCGGGCGAGATCGCGCCGTCAAACTAGCTAGGCGCGAGGTGCCGCCGTGGAGCGGCGAGTGATCAAAGTCGGTGCAATATCAACGATTTCTCCGCCCCTGCGTGGCTTTTCGATTCGACGATTTATGAGGTCGACACTCGCCTTGGCCATTTCGGCGAGAGGCTGGCGCACGCTGGTGAGCGAGAGCAGATCGAGCTTGGCGAGCATGGTGTCGTCGTAGCCGACCAACGAGACATCGCCAGGAATCGAGATGCCCTCGCGCTGCAGAACCGCAGCAACACCAGCAGCGACGGAATCATTCGCGCAGTAGATGGCGGTCGGCAATGCGCCGCGCACCAGCTGCTCGGCAGCCTCGCGTCCGGCCTGCTCGGTGAACTCGCCGCCGATAACGCGCATCGAGGCAGCGAGGCCTGCGTCGCGCATTGACTGCATAAACCAGTCTCGCCGAGCTGCAGCCCCCGCGCCCGAACCACCGTCAATATGCACAATGTCGCGATGGCCGAGACCGATTAGATGATCAACGACAAGCTGAGCGCCGATGCGTTCGTCATGCATCACCACATCAATACGAGGGAGATCAACTCGGCGCTCGACGCACACCAGTGGAGCGATCTTCGACATCGAGGTCAGCACTGAGTCGGAGATGCGGGGCGATGCCAGGATCACGCCGTCGACGCGGTGGTCGATGAAGGTGCGCAGTGCCTCGCTCTCGCGCTCGCCTTCGCGTCGACCGTTGGCAAGTAGTGCGCGATACCCGGCTGACTCGGCCTCTGCTTCGAAGGCGTCGAGAACATCGGCGAAGTACGGGTTGTGCAGATCATCGAGCAGGATGCCGATGGTCTTGGTGCGATTCGAGGCCAACTGGCGGGCCAGAACATTCGGCCGGTACCCAAGCCGCTCGGCCTCGGCAAGCACGCGCGACCGACTGGCCTCGCTGACCTTGGGGCTGTCCTGGAAGACGAGTGAGACCAGGGAGCGCGAGACGCCGGCGGCAGCGGCGACGTCCTCCATCGTGGGCCTGGTCATGCGGGGAGCCTATGGCAAGGGAATTGGAATTCGAGTCTCGGGGACTTGTCAGGGTTGTGCATATAGGGCATGCTATTGGAGCGCTCCAATTTCACGCACGGAGGTTCACATGTCGCACGCATTCCTCGATCGCCTTGCCGGCGCGCCTGTCTCGTGGGGCGTCTGCGAACAGCCCTCGTGGGGCTTAATGCTCGACGTCCGCAGAGTCTTGGCAGAGCTCACCAGCGTGGGTCTTCACGCGATCGAACTCGGCGATGACGGCTTCTTCCCGGCTGATGATGCCGATACTCGCGCGCTACTCGCCGAATATGACTCGCGCATGCTGGGCGGCTTCGTTTCACTCCTCATGCACGATGAAGCGCGCCGCGATGAAATGCTCGTGCTCGCCGAGAAGGCTGCCGCACGACTTGCCGGCACCGGTGCTACCTACTTCGTCACGGCGGCGGTGATGGATTACGACTGGCGCACGCCGACCCCGCTCGATCGCGCCGGCTTCGAGGTGCTCAACGAGTCGTTACTTCTCGTCGACCAGATCTGCGCACGCCACGGTCTTACGCAGGTGCTGCACCCGCACATGAACACGATGGTCGAGACCAAGCGCGATGTCGATCTCGCTCTCGAGACCACGAGCGTGTTGTGGTGCATCGACACCGGTCACCTTGCCATTGGCGGCACGAATCCGCTTGAGTTCGTGCAGCAGAATTTCGATCGCGTCGGGCTGTGCCATCTCAAGGACGTCCGCCTTGATGTTGCCGCACGCGTGATCGCGCGCGAGCTCACAACACGAGAGGCGGTCGACGCGGGGCTCTTCCCGCCGCTCGGCCAAGGCGATGTACCGCTCAAGGAAGTTGTGCTCTCACTCGAGGATCAGAGCTATCGCGGCTGGTACGTGCACGAGCAGGATTCCGCGCTTGTTGTGGAGCCTGCTGAGAACGAAGGCCCTGTTGCTGATTTGAGAATCTCCATCGACTGGCTGCTGACCGATGTCGTTCCGTTCATCAAGGTCAGCGCGTGAGTGCCACAGTGCGCACGACGGTCGCTGACGCGATCGTTCGCTTCTTGATTGCGCAGAAGGTCGAAGATGACCGCAGTGGCGAGATCATCCCGTTGGTACCAGGTGTCTTCGCCATCTTCGGTCACGGCAATGCGCTGAGCCTCGGTGAGTCACTCGAGCTACACAAAGACCAGATCGCCACTCTGCGCGGACAAAACGAGCAGGGCATGGCGCTTGCGGCCGTCGCGTACGCCAAGGCCGCGCAGCGTCGTCAGATCATGGCTGTCTCCACCTCCATCGGCCCGGGTGCCCTGAACACGGTCACCGCTGCAGGCGTCGCGCTCGCGAATCGCCTCCCGTTGCTACTGCTCCTCGGTGACACCTTCAACTCTCGCGAGCCTGACCCCGTGCTGCAGCAGCTCGAGCACTTCGGCGATCCCACGATCACCGCGAACGATTCGTTGAAGGCAGTCAGCCGCTATTGGGATCGCATCACTGCTCCCTCGCAGCTCAAGACCACCTTGCGCCAGGCGATTGGCACGCTGCTTGACCCGGCTGACTGCGGTCCGGTCACCCTTGCGCTGCCACAGGATGTTCAGGCGATGGCCTACGGCTTCCCGGCCGATCTGTTCGAGACGGTTGTGCATCGCATCGCGCGGCCACGTGCCTCACGCGACCAGGTCAATGAGGCAATCGCGCTCATTCGCGCAGCCAAGAAGCCGATGATCATCGCCGGCGGCGGTGTGCACTACTCACTTGCAGAAGCTGAGCTCTCCGCATTCGCGAACGCATTCGGCATCCCCGTCATGGAGACCGTGGCCGGAAAGTCATCACTTCTCGCTAGCGATCCCGCGTTCGCGGGATCGATTGGCGTCTTCGGTGAGACCGCCGGCCAGGAGATCTCGCACGAGGCCGATCTCGTCATCGCGCTCGGTACTCGTCTGCAGGATTTCACCACCGAGTCGGGCACCATCTTCCGCAATCCGAACGTGAACGTGATCGGCGTGAACGTTGCGCGATACGACGCGCTCAAGCGCCAGGGCCTCGCCGTTGTCGGCGATGCACGTGAGGTGCTCTCCGAGTTCACCGCCGGCCTCCAGGGCTGGGCAGCGCCGGCCGAGTGGTTCGGTGTCGGCCGTAGTTCGCGCGCGAAGCAGGTTGCCCTCATCGAGCAGCGCACTGCTGTCACCGAGACGAGTGATCCGACTTACGCGCAGCTGATCGGTCGGGTGCATTCGATTGCGGGCGACGACGACTACGTGCTCACCGCAGCAGGCGGGCTTCCCGGCGAGCTGGTCATGAACTGGCCGAGTAAGGGCATTGCCACATTCGACTGCGAATACGGCTTCTCGTGCATGGGGTACGAGGTCAGCGGCACCTGGGGTGCGGCACTCGAGCGTGCAGTGTCTCGACCGGGCTCGACCGTCTACGGCATGACAGGCGACGGCTCCTTCATGATGCTGCCGATGGATGTCTACAGCGCAGTGCTGCACGAGACCAGCCTCGTGCTGATCATCTGCGACAACCAGGGCTTCAATGTCATCGAGCGACTACAGATAGGTCATGGTGCCGCAAGCTTCCGCACGATGCTGGCAGACGAGGATCGACCGAATCCCGCCGTGATCGACTTCGCGAAGATCGCTGCCGGGATGGGTGCCGAGGTCATCTCAGCGGGCACGCTCGCCGAATTTGATGAGGCGCTTCACGCCGTCAAGGGAATACCAGGGGTACACGTGATCGTTGTACCTGTGGCGAAGCACAAGTGGAGCGAGGGTGACTCGTTCTGGGAGGTAGGCGTACCTGAGGTGAGCCACCGCCCCGACGTCAATGAGGCACGTAAGGCCCTGCTGGAGGGCAAGAGTCAACAGCGTTGACATTTCTCATAGGCTCGACCCCACAGGCATTACCAAGCAATCACGGAAGCAGGAATCATGGCCGCGCGCGTCACTCACTGGATTAACGGAAAGCTCTGGGAAGGCACGGCCGAGCGTTCGGGCGATGTCTACGATCCCGCCACAGGCGAGATCACCAAGAACGTCGACCTCGCCAGCGCGAAGGTGCTCGACGATGCTGTGGCTGCAGCGAAGTCCGCATACCCGGGCTGGCGCGACACCTCGCTGACCAAGCGCGCATCGATTCTCTTCGCCTTCCGCGAGATTCTCAACGCTCGCAAGGAGGAAGTTGCCGCGATCATCACCGAGGAGCACGGCAAGGTGCTCTCCGACGCTCTGGGTGAGGTCACCCGTGGCATGGAGGTCGTCGAGTTCGCTTGCGGTATCCCGCACCTGCTCAAGGGTGGTTTCTCCGAGGGCGTGTCCACCGGCATTGACGTCTACTCGATTCGCCAACCCCTCGGAGTGGTCGGCATCATCTCGCCCTTCAACTTCCCGGCCATGGTGCCGATGTGGTTCTTCCCGATCGCGATTGCCGCGGGCAACACCGTGGTCGTCAAGCCGTCCGAGAAGGATCCCTCGGCCACCAACCTGATGGCCCAGATGTGGAAAGACGCCGGCCTGCCCGATGGTGTCTTCAATGTCGTGCACGGTGACAAGGAGTCGGTCGACGCCCTGCTCGACAACAAGGACGTCAAGAGCGTCTCATTCGTTGGCTCGACACCCATCGCGAAGTACGTCTACGAGCGCGGTACCGCGAACGGCAAGCGCGTGCAGGCACTCGGAGGCGCGAAGAACCACATGCTGGTTCTGCCCGACGCTGATCTCGATCTCGCAGCCGACCAGGCCATCAACGCCGGCTTCGGTTCGGCCGGCGAGCGCTGCATGGCGATTTCCGTCGTGCTCGCAGTAGATCCGATCGGTGACGAGCTCGTCGCGAAGATTCAGTCGCGCATGGGCAGCCTCAAGACCGGCGACGGTCGTCGAAACTGCGACATGGGCCCGCTTGTCACCAAGGTTCACCGCGACAAGGTGGCGTCATACGTCGATGCAGGTGAAGCAGCCGGCGCAACCCTCGTTGAAGATGGTCGCGGAATCACCGTTGATGGCGAGCCGAACGGCTACTGGCTGGGCCCGACCCTCTTCGACAACGTTTCGACCGACATGACGATCTATCAGGAGGAGATCTTCGGTCCGGTGCTCAGCGTCGTGCGCGTCCCTAGCTATGAGGCGGGCGTTCAGCTCATCAATGACCACCCGTACGGCAACGGCACCGCCATCTTCACCAATGACGGCGGAGCAGCTCGTCGATTCCAGAACGAGATCGAGGTCGGCATGGTCGGCATCAACGTGCCGGTTCCCGTCCCGATGGCGTACTACTCCTTCGGTGGCTGGAAAGCATCGCTCTTCGGCGATACCCACGCCCATGGCACCGAGGGCGTGCACTTCTTCACCCGCGGCAAGGTCGTGACCAGCCGTTGGCTCGACCCAAGCCACGGCGGAATCAACCTGGGCTTCCCGACCCACGGTTAAGAGCGAACTCGCGAAGGACACCCCAAAGGGGGGTGTCCTTCGTTCGTTTCCGAACGAGTGCGACATAGTGGATAGGTGAACGGAATGCCGAGGGTCGAAGTCGCCAAGCGCGCCGTCTCGGTCGTGTTCATCCTGCAGGGCCTCGGCTTCGCCAGCTGGGCCTCGCGAATCCCGCAAGTTCAGCAGCAGCTAGATCTCAGCCCCGCTCAACTCGGCTTAGTGCTGCTCGCCATTGCCGCCGGCTGCGTGATCGCATTGCCCACCGCGGGCCTGCTGGTGCATCGCTTTGGTGCCGCCAGAACAATGTCCTTCACTGTCACGCTCTTCGCTTTCGGAATTGCGCTTGCCGGCATCGGCACGAATTTTGGGGTGCTGGTCGTGGTCATCGGGCTCGTATTCATGGGAATCGGAACGGGCTCCGGCGATGTCGCGATGAATGTTGAGGGAGCAGCGGTCGAGCAGGCCCTGGGGCGCTCTGTGATGCCACGTTTCTATGCGGGATTCAGTATCGGAATGGTCTTGGGTGCGCTACTGGGAATTGTCGCGAACATCTTCGCAATCTCGGTGGCCGTTCACCTGACAATCATCGCGACGATCATCCTCGTACTATCACTGGTGGCAATTCGCTACTACCTGCCCGCCGGTTCACAGGAGCATGACGCGGGAGAGCGCGGGCACCCCATGGCCGCATGGAAGGAACCGCGCACTCTGCTGATCGGTGTTTTTCTTTTCGCACTGGCCTTCTCCGAGGGCACCGTGAATGAATGGGCCGGCGTCGTTTCCGTGGATGCCTTCTCCGCCACGGCTGCTTTGGCATCAGTAGTTTTCTTCTTCGCCGTCATTGGATTCACTAGCGTGAGATGGTTCGGTGCCGGCATCATCAACCGCTTCGGCCGAGTTCGCACCATGCGAGTCCTGATACTTATTGCCATCGCCGGGGTTTTGCTCGTAGTTCTCGCTCCCACGCTGTGGGTCATGATGGTCGGTTGCCTGCTCTGGGCGTTCGGCACCGGCCTCGGCTTCCCGGTAGCCATGAGCGCGGCAGCCGATGACCCTGCGAAGGCGGCCGGACGCGTGAGCGTTGTTGCTTCGATTGGCTATGTGGCATTCCTGACAGCCCCCGCCATAGTTGGGCTCATTGCAGAGCACACTGGCGTTCTTCGCTCACTCAGTGTGACCCTGGTGCTGCTCGTGATCGGATTCCTCGTCGTGGGTGTCACGAAGCCCCT
>JBIJBU010000178.1:0-3425 GCA_044345075.1 Candidatus Nanopelagicales bacterium
ACGCAGTCTTTCCCTGCTGCTCCTACAAGCCACGACTCGTCCGACTTCCAAGGCACCGAGCGAGACGCAATTCGCGGGCGAGGCGAATAAGCACCGCGACCTCGCTCTGTCTGCAACCAAGGGCCTGACCAAGCGATTGGGTAAGCAGATCACCAAGCTGCGGGGTAAGGCGCATGCCACGACTTGGGTCGGATACGGCTCGCGAGAGCACTACGAGGAGAGCGATCTGACTCGAAAGTCAGCATTCGCAGCGGAATTCATCAACGCCTACGCGGGGCGCGAGCGCTTGGTGCTCGACGTCGGCGGCAATGATGGCTTCACTGCTTCGCGTCTCGTACGTGACGCGAATGCCAATGTCATCGTGATGGATGCTGACTCCGGCGCCCTTGATGTCCTGTACGCCGGTGTCTCGTCAAATTCTGATCTTGCAGGGTGCATCACGCCGATTCTCGGCGACATCACTAATCTCAGTCCCGCGTCAGGTCTGCTCGATGCAGAGTTTGCTTCCTATCTGTCCCGGGTGCACCCCACTGCAGTTATCTGCCAGGCGGTTCTGCATCACGTCGTGATCACCCAGGGCACCCCGATGCCCTTTGCCATCGAAGCCCTCGCACGATTCGGCGCGCCGGTGCAGATCGAATTCGCTACCGAAGCTGACGAGAAAGTGCGCCTACTTCTCAGCCAGATCCCGAACTGGAGCGGTGATTACTCGACCTCGGCGCTCCTCGACGCGCTACGTGCGCGTTTCGCTCACGTCGACGAGGTTGGTACCACCTCAGCCACTCGCATCGTCGTCAACGCCTGGAACTGACATGCTGCGTGAACGGCGCAATCTGAGCGCACGCGATACCGCTGCGTGGATCCTTGCTCCCTTCATCCTGGTCATCGTCATTCCCTCGAATGAGAAAATCGCGAGCAATCAGGTCTTCTTCGCGGCTCACGGTGTGTCGGCCATCGCCTGGCTTGCGGTTCTTCTCGTTGCGATCATCGGTCTGTGGCTGATTCTCTTTGGCATCTTCACGCTGATCCGCCGAAAGGCGAGCGCACGTGTCTTCGACATCACCGCTTCGACGATCATGCTGCTCTCGACCTGGTTCCTGATCGGCAATCTGCTGTCGCGCTCCCTTTTCTCGTCAGCTCCAATCCTCGGCCCGATCGTCGGTCTCATCGCGGCGCTCGTGCTCACCGAGCTCTCCCGCCGCATCACGATGGGTCTGATCCTGATGCTCTTCGCGGCGGGAGCCGCTGCGGTGCCGCTGATCCTCACGCTTGTTGGGGGAGTGCCGTCCACGGCAAACGAGCTGACCTTCAGCGCTGACACCGAAAGGCCGAATGTGGTCTGGGTGATCTCAGATGAGCTGCAGTACCCGCTTGTCATGGATCAAGCGGGTGCAGTGAGGCCTGAGTTCCCGAATTTGCAGCGATTGCAGGAGGTATCGACGACGTATACCCACGCCTACGCGGCCGCGAACTACACTGATTACGCCGTGCCTGCCCAACTCAACGGCATCGCGGATGTGCCTGCTGTTGACAGGAATCGCATGGACAAGGTGCGTTCCGGAATCGGCATCGTGCCTGGGCTTGGTTCCGAGTACTCGGTGGTGATGGAGTCACCGATCTATCACTTCGAGTGTGACACCACGGACTGTGCGAGCGTCGGCACTGACCAGGAGACCGGGATCGTCTCGCGATACGTCAATTTCGCGAAGGACACCGCTGCCGTCGCGGGTCGTGTGGCGCTGGCGCCTCCGTTTAGCAACGCTTTCCCGGAACTCGACGGTAAGTGGCGTGACTTCTGGAGTGGCGGCGACGAGTTCGGAGACAACGCAGAAGGCAACACCGTTGGCCAGGCCATCAGCGGGATCGACTCAGCGCGTACGACGAGCCCCGATGCCCCCTTCTTCGCGATGTGGCACACCATCCGCACTCATGCACCCTGGGCCGTCGACCGTGAGGGCAAGCAGATCTACCCCGCGACCTTGCCCGTTGTCGAGGGGGCGCACATGGTCGGCAGTGACAAGGACGGTTTCTACAGCTCACCTGAACTCATGTCGATGGAGCGGCGCCTTTGGGCGAACGCAACGATCGATATGGACCGCCAGTTAGGCCAGTTACTCGACTATCTCGAGCAGAACGACCTGATGAAGTCCACGATGATCGTGTTCACGGCTGATCACGGTGCCGCCATGACCACGTCGATCGACAGAAGGGTGGGTGACACTCTCGAGCAGCGCTGGTCCGAAGTCGCGCATGTGCCGCTCATGGTGAAAACACCGGGCCAGTCGAGCGCGAAGTTCATCACGGCACCGCGTTCCACGGGTCAGATTGCACGCACTGTCCTCGATTCGGTCGGTGCCACTCCTTCTATGAACCTCTCGCTGGCGCCAAGCCTGACCGATGACCTCGCCAGCCCTCCGGTGTTCAGCACCGTGGCAGGCGGAGTCGCGAAGCCGTGGGTGTACGCGGGAGCCCCGGAACGAGATCCCTGGACTCAGGAGGATCTCTCGCCTACCGATCCACGGCACCCCTTTGCCATTGGCATCACGCCCGGCGTGATCGGCAATCCCGTGCCCGCGGGTTACGCGAGTGTCGATGTGCTCGAGGTCCAAGCCTTGCCTGGCGAGTCGGCCCTTCAACTGCTCGTGGTCGACCGCGCCACCTCAGGTTGCGATGCAACACAGCCGGGGCTCGTGACAGGTAACGGAGTCGTGAGCGGCTCGATGCTGTGGGAGCAAGCGAGAACGACGCCTGGATCCAGCACCCGCGGCTGGGCGATCGTTCCCAAGTCGGATGACTACGCATTCTTCTGCGCTATCTCGACTTCCTGACCTTTTCTTAACCTTCACGAGGGCGTTCGCTGATCTTCGTTGGCAATAGTGGTCTCACGACCTTCCAACATGAGGAGCACGAAACATGGCTGAGAACGACCATGACATGACCACGCCGCAGGAGTCGATTCCGGCACAGGTGAGTGAGCCGATTGCGCCCGCAACCCCGCTTCCGGCGGCGGTGACCAGCACCGAAAAGGGCAAGAGCGTGCGCAACTACGCCCTCGGCGCTGTAGCGGGCGTTGTTGGAGTTCTCCTGTTTCTCGGTGCGGGTGTCGTGGGTTACGCCATCGGCCACAATGACAGCGAGAGATATCGCGGCGGTGAGCTTGCGGTCTCAGCCGATCGCGGCGGCCCGCATGGCGAAGGCTACGAAGAAGGCCATGAAGAAGGCTATGGCGATCGCCCGATGAAGGGCCATGACGACGAGTACGGAATGAACGGCGAAATGGGCGGCAATCGCGACGACGGCATGATGCGCGGCCCCGGTGACATGGATCAGCGTGGCATGAATCCTGGCGACCAGTTCGGGGGCGACTTCGGCGGTAACTTCGGAGACGGCCCGATGATGCAGGGCAATGGAATTCAGGACTTCCT
>JBIJBU010000052.1:0-12135 GCA_044345075.1 Candidatus Nanopelagicales bacterium
CGGGGTTCGGCAGGGCAACTGACATCGCAACTGGCAGCGGGATCTTGTAGAAGATCTCCTGCAACTCTTGCTGCCAGAGTTCTTCGTCGAGGTAGTACGAGATCGGAATCTCGAGCTGCTGATCGGCCATGTCAGTCGAGTTGTTTGCCAGGTGGGCGAACAGGCGATCCATGATCGACAGCGCCTCATCACGATCAAGGGCGCTATGCGTACCTGCCGCGTACTGCGGAACGGTGTCAGTCATGGCTCTCCTTGACTCGTGGCCCCTGCGGATGCCTGAAATTCGTCTAGATGACTTTCTAGTCGGTCAGGATGCCTGCGTGCAAGTGGTGATGCTCATTAATCGAGGTCATCCTGCGGATATCGCCCTTGACCACGGCCGTGCTCATCGAGGCGTGATTGGGCATGAAAAAGAGGTCCTCATCGCAGCCGATCACGTGCGCGAAGAAGGCATTGATGACGCCCCCGTGGCTGATGAAGACGATGTTCTTGCCCTCGTACTCGGCCAACACCTTGTCGATAGCGCCGAGGCAGCGTGCGCGAAACTCCGCCGAGGGCTCACCGAAGAACATGTGATCCCACTTGCGCTCCAGGTGGAAGAGCGCCTCGCGACGCTTCCACTCGACCGGGTCGACGAGGTCCTGCGGGTTAACCCCAGGATCCAATTCGCGATACGAATCGATTTCGCGCAGTTCATGGATGACCACGGGTTCTAGACCATGCGGTCCGGCCACCATCGCCGCTGTCTGCCTCGCCCGCTTCATCGTGCTGCAGATCACGACGTCGATGTCTTCCTCACCTAGCGCGGCAGCGAGAGCGTGGGCCTGCACCTCACCGAGTGGACTCAGCGGTGGATCAGCCCAGTCATCGTGCACGAACTCATCGGCGACCGGGTACGCCTGCTGCGCATGACGACAGAAGGTCACTCGCGTGACCCCTTCGACTCCGATGAGGAAGGGCGCACGAACTCCGAACGGTGGCTCGGGTGGTGTCGGTGGGGTCTTGACCGTCACGCGGTCTCGACGACCGTGATGGTGCCCGTCGAGCCGTCGAGGTCAACAAGCGTGCCGGTGGGCAGCTTGTAGCTCGCGCCGGCAGCGGAGACCACGCACGGAACACCAAGCTCCCGACTGACGATCACTGCGTGACTGCCAGGTGCACCGATCTCGCAGATCACTGCACTGGCGATCATGAACAGCGGCACCCATGACGGATCAGTGGTTGAGCAGACGAGGATCTCGCCCACCTCGAGCTCATCGGCATGAGAGAGATCACTGATGTAGCGCGTCTTTGCCGTGACAGTGCCGGGCGATCCGGCGACGCCCTGAACGACCGCGCCCACGGCCTCTGCTGCGCCGCCGCGATCCTTCTTCTTCGGCCACTCGCTGATCGGCGGGATCGGGGTGCCGTGCATGACGACGTAAGGGGGGTCGAGCTCGAAGAGTTCGAGCCACTGGCCGTAGCGCTCGGCAAGCTTGGGTGACCAGCCGTCGGGGTTCGCGAGGAAACCGTCGAGCTCGGAATCGAGCAGCATGAAGATGTGCTTCTGGTCGGCGATCACGCCGCGCTCAGCCATGCGGCGGCCGAGCTCACGGAAGGCCATCTTCGGCTCGTGGAACATGCGCACGGCGGCGTTCTTGCCGGCCTCGCGGTTGCGGTAGGCCGCCTGCCCGGCCGAGATACCTGCAGCGAGCAAGCCCGCGGTTGCCTCATCACCGGCGACTGCGGCAGTGAGTTCAGCCTCGGCAGCGTGACGCTGCTCGAGTGCAATGGCCGTGCGCACCGCAGGCGACATGCTGGCGTCCTGATGACGCACCCGATCGATCATCTCGTAGGCAAGCGTCGGGTTGAGGGCCCAGGTATCGGCGCTGAGCTCCCACTCATTGACGCCGCGATGACCGAAGTCCTTGATTAGCGCATCGAACTTTGTCTTGAACTCGGGCGACTCCTGCTGAAGACGGGAGAGTTCCCACACGCGCTCCGGCAGACCTGCCGATGCGACCTCACCAAGGGCAGCGAAGATGCGGATCGAGAGCTCGGGCTTGCCGACTGCCTCGGCAATACCGGAGACGATCGACGGGCCAACGGTGGCACCAATGACCACCTGCGCGTAGACATCCCAGGTCTCGTTCTGGCGCTTGGCCATCACTCGGCCGTAATCGACAAGCTCGGCATCGCTGATCGAGGCGAGATCCGGACGTGAGGCCACCCACGCCTCGACCTGCGCGAGGAACTCATCAAGCATCGGCTGCTGGCTGCCACCGAGAATGCCGCCGAAGGTCTCGCCCAGTGCAGCCGAGCACTCCTCATCGTTATCGCGAGGATCCTCGACGAAGGGCGGCACGACCGGGTTCTGGCCGAAGAAGGTGATGTCAATGGCATCGGCGGTCAGGCCGGGCATGCGGTGGCCGAAGACACGGCCCACAGACACCTGGTTGAAGAAGTAGCCACCCCAGGAGCCGTAGGTCTCCGGCTTTGTCCAGACGAACTCGTTCTCCTTGAACGTGCCCATGTGGATCCAGGCCCAGGCAGTGCCGGGCACGACGCCCTGCTCCCAGGCGAGGGTCCAGTTGAGCGGACTGAACGGATCGGGGCCCACCTCGTCGGCGTTGCCGCGGGTGAAGATCGGGAACCGCTCCAGGGGCTCGGTATCGGCGATCCAGCGTTCCATGATGACTCCTTGTTTCCGTTCGGTGGGCTCAACGAGTGAAGACTAATGCGGCCTGATGACTACTGAGGGCGGCCGGCGATAACTGCACGATCGCCAACAGTCCACATGCGATCGAGACGGCGGTGAGTCAGGCGCCAGCCCTGCGGCGTGCGGCGCGCTCGATCGCAGTACTCGGCTCCCAGCATGTAATGGTCGACCCCCGGAGCGTCCTTTCGGATGTGCTGGGAGAACAGGTACGTGCGTACCTCGGCCGTATCTCCGTCGATCTCGATCAGACTCTTGCCCACCAGGTGCTGGGTAGCATCGAGTCCGGACAAGGTGCCCTCGATCATGGCACGGATCGCGGCCGGGCCGACCGGCTTGCCCAGGCCTCCGCCGTCGAACTCAGCGTCCTCGGTGAAGATGTCCTCGAGCTCGTGGAAGTTGCGGTAATCGATGGCACGCGAATACCGCACGAGGAGCTCCTCGATCTCGATGCGATCGGAGATGGTCTGCAGGTCGAGTGTCATGGGGTTCCTTAGTTGAGGTGGGGCAGCCACCCGGGGGCCGTTCGATGACCCTAGGAACACGGGGGACTTTATGCAAGGTATCTATAGAAATTACCCCTGATCCGTGAGAGTCTACGTCTGGCCCGATTCGGGGCATTTCGAGAGGGAAATCATGGCTGCCGAGCAGGCAAAGAACTGGGAAAACGTCAAGAGCTACTCCCTTGATTCTGGAACCGAACTTGAGTTACTCGACGCTCAGACCGAGTGCACCATGATCTGGGCCGGCAAGGACGGCTGGCCGATGGGCGTCGTCGTGAACTTCATCTACCGCGAAGAGCGCTTCTGGCTGACAGTCAGCGAGGAGCGTCCGCGAGTGAAGTCGATTCGCCAGGATCCCCGCATGAGCATCGCGATCTCCTCCAAGGGATCGCGCGTCACCGAGCGCCAGTCGATCACCTATAAGTGCGAGGCGATCATCCATGACGATCGCGAGACCCTCGATCGCATCCTCCCCCAGTTCGCCGATGCCATGCGCCCCGGCGAGCCCGAAAAGGCAGCGGCCTTCCTCGCCATGATCGACTCCCCCGGTCGCCTGGTTCTCGAGCTCGTTCCGGTCACCCGCATCGGCTTCGACAGCGCCAAGATGTGGGCTAAGGCCGAGGGCGCGCGCCCCAGCGACTCCCCCACCGGCTCTGCCCACTAATCACGAGCACTCAACAACATCAACCCACCAGCACCCTGACCAGATAGGGCACACGTGTCGAATCGCTTCGAGAACAAGATCCTCTTCGTCACCGGCGGCGCCAGCGGCATTGGTCGCGCCACCGCTGAGCGCGTGGTGGCCGAGGGAGGCAAGGCCGCACTCGTCGACCTCGACATCGCAAAGGCGCAGGCTGTTGCCGCAGAGATCGGCCACGGCTGCATTGGTCTTGGCGCGAATGTCTCCGACGAGAACCAGGTGAGGACGGCTGTCGAGGCGACTGTCGCCGCGTTCGGCGGTATCGACGTGGCTCTCGCCGCAGGTGGCCACGCCGAGTTCGGCCCGAGCGCCGAATGGGATACCGCGCGCTTCAACAAGATGCTTGAGGTGCACGTGGGCGGCACGTTCTACGTGTGCAAGTACGTCACGCCAGTGATGAAGTCTCGCGGCAACGGCTCGATCGTCACGATCGCTTCCACCGCAGCATTCATGGCGAATAACAACAACGTGCCCTACGGCGCTGCCAAGGCTGCGATCACCGGTCTCACTCGTCAGTTCAGCCTCGAGGCCCTGCCCGAAGTGCGCATCAACTGCATCGCACCGGGCCGCACCATCACCGGCATGACAACCCCGCTCATGCTGCAGCGCGGTGGCGACATGGAAAAGGGCGAGGAGATCTTCGGCGCCGCTATTCCAATGAAGCGCATGGGCACGGCCGATGAGCTTGCTGCCGCCATCTGCTTCTTCCTCAGCAGTGACTCGTCATTCGTGACCGGCCAGACACTCATCGTCGACGGTGGAGAGACGATCTCCTAGCCTGCAGTTCGCCGCGCCCGCGGCCGCTGACTCTCGTGTGGTGCTCAGAAATCCATCAGCTTGTCGAGTAGATCTGATGCGCCCTTTCGGGTCTGACGCTGCAGAACTACCGAGATCACTCCGTCAACATCACGTACGGCCTCATCGCTGAGCAGCAGGGCAAGCGAGCCTGCGAAGGCTGTCTCATCCAGATCTACGAGCCTGGCCTGCAGTTCCGTTTGCGTGGCCGGGCCCTGCCGCAGGAGCGATTCCACAATCTGACGCTCGGCTGGGGTGCGATCCAACAAGCCGGTGATGCCGGCCGCGATGGCCTGGCGGCTCAGCGATCGAACGATGCAATCGTCAAGAGCAATGGCGTTCTCAGCGCGACGCTCGCCCACCGTCAGGCGAAGATCGCCACAGTGATTGCCCGGACCGAGTACGGCTACGCGGCCCATCTCTCCGCTCGGTGAGGTGATCGCGATCTCGACGTGACCGGAGACGATGAACAGAATGCGATCCGCGGCTGCGCCTTGGCGGTAGAGGAGATCGCCCGGGGAGTAGTGCTCAGTGACCAGCCGGGTGAGCAGGCGCTCGTGATCACTGGCCTCAATGCCAATCGCGCTGAGATCGACATCCATCGACGAGAGTCGCTGCTCCCACAGGGCCGAATACGAGGGCACCTCCACGAGGAGTTCGTGATGGGTGCCGAACCTGACCTGCTCGCCATCGACGAACAACACCTGATCGACTGTCTCAGCGACCTCGGCCGACTGAGTGACTAGAACGGTGAGCTGGGTTCGACTCGCGCGAAGTGACTCGACGAGGTTGACCGCAGTATCGATATCGGCAAGGGCGAGCAGCGGCCCGAGGATCAGAACCGAAGGCTCTGCTGCCAGCGCGGTTGCGGCGAGCAGACGCTGTCTCTCATTCACCGTGAGCGTGAGGCCATGCTGCCCGACGATCGTGTCGAGCGCACCGGGGGTCGTCAGCAGATCGTCAAGTCCGAGGCTGCTGAGCATGCGTTCGACATCACTTCGATCGCTCTGCGGTGCCACCGCACTGAAAAGCTCTGCGGGCGTTGCCTCAAGTGTTTCGGCTTCAGCCGGAACCGCAAGAACCTCTCGCCCGGATTCGAGCTCCCTGAGATCTCGGCCGTTCAGCGCGATGGAACCTCTGTCGAATGGCGCGTTACCTGACATGAGCGCGAGCAAATCGGTCGCATCGACACCTGCCGTTGTCACAAGACCCACAAGCCCTGTCGTAGGCAGAGTAAGAGTCGGAATGACCAGCCTGCCGCCGGCTGGAAGCCGGGTGTCGACATCGGTGAACGTGAGCCCGGTTGCGTTCTCGACGTCGAGAATCGCGGTGGAGCTTTCAGTCTGGTCAGGCGTATCGAGCACCTGATCGATGCGATGCATCGTGACGTTGGCGCGCTGCACATCGCGGATCCACGGCGGAAGCGCCTCGAGACCTCGCACGGCGCCTTCGACATAGAGCAGTGCGGCGGCCACAACCGCAAGATCCCCAGCACCCATGCCAATAGCCAGGGCGAACACCACGACCGCTACGAGGCCGATCAATGCATTCGCGTGCGCGGCGAGAAGAAGCCGGTTGATGATCACGCCTTGTCGATGCGACGCATGCTCGAGTTCCTCGGACTTGGCAAGGAACCGCTTTCGCTGCCAAGCCTTCAGGCGCAGTCCGGCCAGGATCGAGTAGCCACTGATCGTCTCGTCGACCGACTCGCCGACCTCACTCTGAATCTCAAGGCGCTCCCGATCGGCGGTCACGAGCGACGATCCGATGCGGTGGCGGAAGTACAGGAAACCCAACGAGACGATGGTCATCGTGACACCGGCCTGCCAGGAGATCACGCTGAGCAGCGCGAGGCTGACGATCAAGCGGGCGAGGCCCGGTATGCCGCGTGCCAGGCTCTCTTCGTACGCCTCGCCAACTCGGTCGACGTCCTGGGTGATGCGAAGTACGAGACCGGACCTCTGCACTCCCTTGGTGCGCAGCACCTGACCGCGCAGCAGTCGGTCGATCATCTTGCGTCGCAGGACGAGAGCACCGTTATTCGCCAGGACGTGAATACCCAGGTGGGTGGCATAACCGATGCCCAACTGCACGATCACCAAGGCGACGAGAACTGCCAGCAGGACGCCATCCCACTTGCCGTGATGGAGAAGAACCTCAACGAGCCAGGGAATCAATGCCTGGCAGGCCAGCACGACGAGGCTGCCCGCGAGGATGCCGACCTTGAGCCGGCGGTGGCCGCTGGTAAACGGCTGGAACCAACGCAGGAGCTGCCTCACCGCGGCGCGCGGTACCTGAGCCTGTTCGCCGTCAGGAGCCTTAATCATCGGCATGCCACCCGAGAAGGCTCAGCGGCCCGAGGGCTGCTGGCATCGCCGCAATTACACGGGAGACGGGAACCGACCATGACCGAATGTTCCCATGCGGGGCACGATCGCGTTCTCGCGGCCCCGCAGGATTCTCGAGGGTGCGAATAAAGGCCGATCTACCGTCAGCCCTAGCCAACTAGATTCCGCGCACGTGCCAGTGAGCCCATCACAGCCGGATGCTCTTTCGGAAGCCCGTAATGCTCGATCAGCAGCGTCTCGAGGCACATCTGACCCAGTTCCGCGCGCTGCAACCGAGTGCCTTCCGCGATCGGAAGCACGCATGCCGAGTAGTCATCGTAAAAGTCCGGAGGACCGAACGCCGCCCAGTGAATACCGTGCTTAGGCTCTCGATACTCATCGTCGGCCACGAAGAATCCACAAGATTCCCAGCGATCAATGTGCCGTTCAGCACTTTCGAGTATGACTCCGAAAACCGTGAAGTCATATCCCTTGGCTTCAATGAGGCATAGCTCATGCATGAATCCCACGAGCTTTGACAAATACTCTCGAGGTAGATCGATTCGGGCCTGCCGGTGGATGGCACCGAAGAGCATCATGATGACTCCGGTCACCGAGTTGACGTTCATGACCCACACGCCGCACGCAATTCCATCGCGAATCACGAGCCAGACGTGAACGAGTTCGTCCTTGGGCGGCACTGAAGATTCGAGTTGCCGCTCGAAATCTTCGACGACATGCGCGTAGCTCGGAAAATACTCATGCATGATGTCGGCGACCTCAACCATGATGCTGTCGCGCTCTGACGCAATCAGTCTGGCGTCGAAGAGGTCAACAATCCAAAACTCGGGTACTCCGGGTACTTGCGTGAGAAACTCAGGCCTTATCGAGATCATCGCGCAACCTCTTGCGCATTTCCGCAGCCTTGACCGCTAGTTCGGCGAAGCTGTCGTTGTCTGTGATTTCCTTCACGGCCTCCACCCTTCGTGTCTGATCAATCTCCACCTTGAGGCGCTGAACTTCCTGTGTAAGTGACTTCTCACGAGCAGCCACCTTGTCGGCCATGGCTCCGAATGATTCGGCAAGGTCGTACATCTCATCCGGGAACCGAGTCCGTACGAGTCCGCGAACATCCAGGTCGTACTCACCCTCAGCGATGCGAGCCGTAGCTGCCGTCAGTCGCTTAAGAGGTCGAACCAGGGCAGTGGAAAGCGCAAGCACGGTGGCGAGCAGAATGATGTAGGAGACGACCAAAACGGGGAGAACCCTGAGCAGAACGTCGCGCTTCACCTCATCGACGTACGCGAGAGGGAAGTCGACTCCAATGCCACCAACGCTCTGCCCATTCTCGTCGAGAATCGGCACGTACTGCGAAATCCAGGATCCGTACCCGTCGGAGTAGGCGGGCTGAAGAGTCGGCTCCTTCAAACCATTTTCCATCAGCGAATTGGTTTCCGCCGAACTCGTGGTCGCGATAGGCACCTTGAAGGTGTAACCAATTTGTGGATCCAAGTAATAGCCCGACGATGCCGCTGCATACAGCTTTCCATCGACAGGGTCCTTAAAATACGCGTATGAGAGCGCGTCACCTGTTATGCGATTGATATCCACCAGACTCTTGGCCTGATCCTTATAGAGTTGGCTATCCGGATAGCCGAACCCAAATGGATTGCTCTCGTCAACCACTGCAGGAACCGTGGTCACAAGCTCCACGAATTGATCAACATTGATGGTGGTCGCTCCGCCGACCGCATAGTTCAGCAACTCCTTTTCCAGCCGTGACTGCGCGTTACTCGCACTGAACTGAAGCACAAAAATGGCAAGGAACACGAAGATCAAAGTGAACGCCGTGGCAAATGCGGTGAGGAGTTTCCACCTCATGGCGACGCGAAGAATATGTCCTCGGGCCGCTGGAGCAACCTCGGCCTGCTGATCCTGGAGCACTTCGTTAACTGTGTTGCCGGACATGGCTCACTCTTCTCCTAGTGCCAGGGTGCGATTCTGCTTACGCCTGCGTAGACGCCAGTTCATCAGGCTGTCTTCCCAGCCGCGCTTGACCTTGAATGCCAGTGGAATTGCGAACACGGTGATGATCGCACCCAACAGAGGTATGGCCCAGAGGTAACCGGTCAAGTATGCAATCGCCGCCAAGGGGCCAGCGATGATGAGGCCCGTGGAGATCGGCAGGAGATCAACGATGAAGGACACGCGCGTGCGTCTTTCATCTGGGACAAGAGCTAGCGCTCCGCGACGCGCATTTTCATCGATACTCCACCTCGGAATAAACCAGCAGGCGAGCCCAAGCGCGAGAAGCGGCAGGGATTGAAGGACTATTCCCACCGCGAGAAGCAAGCCCGCCAGGACAGTCATCACCGGCAAGATGATGAGCACGCCGGGGATGCCGATCGCCTCTTGCAGCCTTTCCGCGCAGAAGATCTGGGTGATGAGGCAGATCACGAGGGAGCCCAGCATCACTGCGCCGAAGAATGTTTGGAGAGATCCGGCATCCGAGCCCAGAAGGTCGCTTTCTCCTGTCATAAAGGACAGAAAGACGGTCATTCCACCGATGAACGTGATGATGGAACCAAAAAGGAGCGTTCGCCATACAGGCACTCCATTAATGAAATCCGCCGCACCGGAGACTGCCTCTCGGAAGGTCTCTGACTTGTGCGAGCCCTTAGCGGCAAAGGTCCCCTTGAGTTGTCGCGGTAGCCAGATCCCGACGAAGAGACAGACGAGCGGATCGAGCACGAGAATCGTCGGAAGTGGAATCTCAATCTGACTGAAGATCGCAGGGCTTGCCGTGGCCAGAATCAGACCCGCGACCTGACCGCCGTATGTCCACGCAATGATCCAGCCGAAGATCTTGCGACCCTCAGCCACATTGAATTCATCCCCCGCGAGACTCCAGATGAGCAACGGGATGAGGAAGTTCAGCTGATCGCCCAGCAAGTAGATGATCGCCACGCTGATCACCGGGGCAATGGAGCTCCCCAGCAGGAGCAGCAAGATGATGAAACCCAGCGCATAGAACAAGGTTGCAATGCGAAGGACGGTCAGTCTTGCGTGCTGATCAACGAATCGAAACTGAAGTACTGCGAGGAAGATCAGACCCACGCCACCTAGTGGGTAGACCCAGAAGAGTGACTGAGCGCCCGCAAGCGAAATCAACTGCGTGGCGGCTACCGTCTCGGTGAGGAAGCCGACGACCGAAACGAGCGCAAGTGCCAGCGCCATTGGCCAGGCACGCCTCTTGAGTGATACCCCACCCATGTCGGCTCGGAACTCACCGGCCTCTCGCTTTTCTACCCGAGCGACAGGTACCTCACCCGCGTCGACCCGGGCAGCGACGTCGGCCTTTCGAGTCGCAAGAAAGCCCCATGCATCGTCGTCCGAACCAGCACTGTCACTCGGTGCAGCAGCCTTTCGGGCAGGCATCAGATCGGCGATCGACACCTTCGCCGAGGGCTCCTCGGCCTTCGGCTCGTTTGGCGGATCCGCGGAGACGCTGGACGGTTCCGGCGATGACTTGGCCTTCGAAGCCCCCAGGAAATCCCAGGGATCCTCGCCGTCGTTCTCAGCCACGTCGCGTCTTAGGAGGTGACGCGCTCAGCGATGAGACGCACCTGCTCAGACCACGGGTGATCGGGGGTCGTCAGTGAAAACAGCCCGGCCGATGCGTTCTGCACGACTTCTTCGGCCAGGGGCAGGATCGCTGCGGTTTCTGCCGCATACGCAGCGGTCATCTGCTCGCGAAGATCATCGGTGTCAACGCCGCGGGGCACCTTGTTGACTACGAGGTACAGCGCCGGAACGCCGAGCTTGCGAGCGATATCGACCGTGACAGCCGTGCCTTGGAAGTCCTGGCGATCGGGGCGCAGGATCAGCAACAGGATGTCGCTGATGGTGATGGAGAGCAGGGTCTCCTCGTTCAGGCCCGGGTGCGTGTCGATGATCAGGTAGTCGAGCTGGAGCTCCTTGGCCAGATCTCGGAAACCGTCGTTCAGGGTGCCGACGTCGTAGCCCTCGCGAAGGACTCGTGCGATGTCGCCGGCCTTCATGCTCGAGGGAACGAGGTAGAGAGCGCCGCCGGGGGCAACCGTGGTGGTCGAGGCGATGACCGAGGTGACGTCGTGAGCGGCATCCTTGATGGGCATCTTGCCCCACAGGTAGTCGTTCAGAGTGTTCTCGAGATCGTCCGAGAAGCCGAAGAGCACGTGAATGCCGGGGCTCTGGATATCAGTGTCGATCACCGCAACCCGATGGCCCCGAGAAGCCAGCTGACCGGCCAGGTTCGAGGAGGTGTTGCTCTTGCCCGTTCCTCCGCGGAACGAGTGGATGGAGATGACGGTGGTCACGAAGAACTCCTCGGGTGAAATCGACAAAAGGTCTGAGCGAAACCTATATCCCCCACGCCATGGCCGCAGCCACAGTCCGAACACCGAATCGGGGCATCGGGTGAATTCTGGCCCAACGAGGGATGGACGATGGGAGTCTCGCACCGGGACTCTTGGGGTTCACGAGCCTGCGCGGCAGGACCCGTCGACGCGGTTACTGCTCCAGCAGGTGCTCGCGGATGGCGTCGATTTCTGCCTGAGTGAGCCCATGCTGCAGGGCCCAGCTTTCGGCATTGCCGTACTTCTGGGTCATCCGGTCAAAGAAGGCCAGCATCGTCTCGGGATCGGAGGCGAAGAGCCAGTCGGGTGCGAACGCCAGGCCGTTCTCCTTAAAGATCGGAGCGGTGCGAATCCGTTCGAGAATGGGAGCCATGTTGGCCGTCGTCAGGTGGTAGTCATCAGCGATGACCTCGTGCTCGACACCGAGGATGTCGAGCAACATCGCGGTGACAACCCCGGTGCGATCCTTCCCCGCGGAGCAGTGATACATGATCGGATGCTGATCACGGGAGGAAATGGCACGAAGCGCTTCGATGATCGAGTCACCGTTGATCTCAAGCTGACCCATGTAGTCATCGATGAGATTGTCGAATGCCCCCGCATCGATTTGCTCCTGATTGACTCCCGAGAGCGGCTGCATCGGGAAGTTGACGATGGTCACCGACTCGTCCTTAAGGACGTAACCATCGCGCTCAAGCTCAATCGCGCTTCGAAGATC
>JBIJBU010000231.1:0-2518 GCA_044345075.1 Candidatus Nanopelagicales bacterium
GACATCCTCACCGACGACAACCAGGCCGTGATCCTCCCCGACCTCGCTGCCGGTTGCTCCATGGCCGACATGGCAGCCATCGACCAGGTAGAGCAGTGCTGGCGCGATCTGGATGCGGCAGGCATCTCGGGTGTCACGATCCCGATCACCTACATGAACTCCACCGCCGCGATCAAGGCATTCACCGGTCGACATGGCGGCACGATCTGCACCTCGAGCAATGCCAAGGCCTCCCTGGAGTGGGCATTCGCACGCGGCGAGAAGGTGCTGTTCATGCCCGATCAGCATCTCGGCCGCAATACCGCAGTGCGCGATCTCGGATTGTCACTCGACGATTGCGTCGTCTACAACCCGCGTCGTCCCAACGGCGGCCTCACCGTCGAGCAGATGCGCGATGCGCGAATGATCCTGTGGCTCGGCCACTGCTCAGTGCACGGTCGATTCACTGCTGATTGCGTTGACGAGGTGCGCGAGCGTGTTCCCGGCGTCAATGTGATCGTGCACCCGGAGTGCTCGTACGAAGTTGTCGAGAAGGCAGACTTTGTCGGTTCCACTGAGCGAATCATCGCGATGATCGATTCAGCACCCGCCGGTAGTAAGTGGGCTGTCGGCACTGAGCTCAACCTCGTCAAGAGACTCGCCTTGCGCAACCCCGACAAGGAGATCGTCTACCTCGATCGCACTGTGTGCTTCTGCTCGACCATGAACCGCATCGATCTCCCGCACCTGGTCTGGACACTCGAGAACCTCGCTGCGGGCATGGTTATCAACCGCATCGAGGTAGACGCCGATACCCAGGAATGGGCTCGAATCGCGCTCGACCGCATGTTGAGCCTTGCTGACTAAGTGAGGCTGGCAGCCCATTAGGCTTCCCCCATGTTCGGACGAGGCAAGAACGACGAGACACCGGCTTCCACGCCTGCGGCGGAGGAGACCCACTCCGGCACCAAGGGGCGAGCTACCCCGTCGCGCAAGGACGCCCAGCGCGCGCGCAAGCAGTTCCTGAAGACTCCGAACGACCCCAAGGCTGCCAAGGCCGCGGCACGCGAAGCTGACAGGGCAGCGAAGGCACGGGCCCGGGAGGGCATGGCCGCCGGCGAAGAGAAGTACCTGCCGGCGCGCGATCGTGGCCCCGCGAAGGCCTTCACTCGCGACTTCGTCGATGCGCGCTTCACCCTCGCCGAATACTTCATCTTCATTGCTATCGCAGTTCTGCTGCTCGGCTTCATCAAGAATCAGGTGCTGTCGACACTGATCTCGACCGGCTTCTTCGCCATCACGGCGCTCATCGCCATCGATTCGATCATCTTGGTCATTCAGCTGAACAAGCGCGCCAAGGAAGCCTTCCCGAATGAGGCCGATCGCAAGGGCATCACGCTGTACGCACTTCTTCGCACCCTGCAGCTGCGTCGCCTGCGCCTGCCTCCGCCCCGCGTGCGTCGCGGCGGCAAGCCTGTGCCCCCCAAGGGAAGCAAGAAGTAATCAGTCAGCGCCCATGGCCGGTTCGCTCCGGGACTCGCACGCTCATTCCTCACTAACCGGCGGAAAGCCCCATCGGGCCGTATACCAGGCGGTCACCCTCGAGCAGGCTCACGGAGTCAGCACCGGAGGCCAGCAAGTTCGACCAGCTCTCACCCATCCACGCCTCGGCGTCAGCCTGGGTCGGGAATTCCGTACGAGCTTCGGCGATGTTGACGTCGGTGCCATCGAGTGCGTGGCAGATCCAGATGAAACTCATGACTTCCTTCCGTCCTGCCACCTGACAGGCCCCGGACCACTGTAGGGTTCGACTACAACTGAATCGACGTATTCGAGATCCAGGGGAAGTCCGGTGTGATTCCGGCGCTGTCCCGCAACCGTGATCCCTCACTGAGGGCGAGTCGGAGCACCTGGCGAGTACGAGCGGCTCTATCCGTCGAGGTAACGGGACGAGTCAGGTCTTTCCTGAATTGTCCCTCCGTGCATTCGTGCCGGGGGGATTCTGCTTTCACAGGACTCCTGCTGGTTCACACACCGCTCTATGAGAATTGCAGGAACCAGATGTCACGCAACACCCGCATCATCGCCGCCGGCGCCGCACTCGCGCTCGCCGCACTCGGTCTCGCATCGCCCGCGCATGCGGCCACCAACACCGGCCTGTACGGCTCCGCGGATCCGACCTACGACGGCGTCTACCGGCAGTCGCTCGGCATCATCGGGCTCACCTCGAACGGCATCAAGCCTTCGCCGGCCGCGATCAGCTGGCTGATCAGCCAGCAGTGCAAGGACGGCAGCTTCCAGCAATTCCGCTCCGATCTCACCAAGCCTTGCGATGCAGTCGATGCCGCCAACGGCAAGGGCCCCGATTCGAATGCAACATCGCTGGCATTGCTCGCATTGATGTCGATCGACAATACGAACCTCGCACCGCAGCCGCTAGTGACCAAGGCAGTGTTCGCGGCCGACCGTGCAGGCCTGTGGCTCAAGAAGAGCCAGCTCTCCGACGGCGGCTGGCCCTACTACGCAGGCTCCCCGTCTG
>JBIJBU010000179.1:0-3405 GCA_044345075.1 Candidatus Nanopelagicales bacterium
GCGAATCTCGCCCTTGCCGCCGATTTCCCGCTGAGCGCCCAACCTTGCACGCGAGGCGGCGGCGCGGCCGGCCTGCGAAGCAGCACCCTTGTCGCCTCGTACTCCCCCGGAGTAACCGCCCCAGGTACCGCTGGCCTCGGAGGAACTCCGATGGAACGCCTTGACCTCTGCGGACTTCTCACGCAACACCAATGCGCCGTTGCCGGCGCCTTCGACGACGGTCGAGGCGACATCTGCCACGACCTCGGCCTTGGCCTGCTCCATGCGCTCGCCGATGCGCGTGACGTAAGCCCGATAGAAAGATGCGCGCGCAGTCTGGGCAGTGTGCGGCTTGCGCAGCCGACGTAATCCGCCCATCGTGCGGGTGGACGACACGTATGTCTCGCCCTTCCACACTCCGGTCGCGAGCCAGGCCTGTGCGCTCGTGGTCATCTGCACCGCAACCGAGCCGTACAGCGCCTCGATCGCGTCAAGATCGCCTGGCATGCCGTAGACGATGACAAAGGTGCTGTTGGACGCCACATCGACGTGCGCATCATTGACGTGCGCAATGGCCACGAAGAGCGAGACGAGATGTACATTCGCCCGCTTTCCCTTCTCGCCGATGGTGCGGGTGCGTGACTCGGGACTCTGCCGCGCCTCCTTGCGCAGCGTTCGCGCACGCGCGAAGGCGAGATCGACACTCGCAGCCGTCGCGAGAGCTTGCGCCTTCATCAAGTAGGCCTCTGCTTCAGTCTCGTTGTCGGTGCGCTCAGCCTTGGCCAGAAGTGCTGCGATGCGATCGAGGTTCACGGCATGACCGTCGCGAGATCAAGTGAAGAGTACGTAGCCCGAAGCAGCAGGGCAGCTTCCGGCCCGAGAGTGCACTCGACCAAGGTGCACATCGACGACGTGAACCGCGGCCCATGCGCCGGGTCATCTGTGCCGTAACTGCTCATCACGATGTGGTGGGTGAGCTCATGGAGTACTACCGACTCTCGAGCCGCCCAGGCGGTGTCGAGCGGAATCGCGATGACCTGCGACTCGGCTTCGTAATGCGCCTTCATCTGGCCCTTGCGAGCACGTACCGAGACCGGCGCCACGACTCCGAATGCCTCGATTACGCGCGGATGACTCACCACCCAATCCACGTATGTCGCGATTGCCTCGAGTTCGCCGAAACGGCGCTGCACAGGCACCTCGATGATCGAGCCGTGAAAGTCGACCTTGCCACCACGGTTCAGCGCCTCGGACCACTGGTCCTCAGCCGCGTACACAGTTGAGCGAAGGCGGTCGGTCACGCGTCGAAGGATAGGCTGACAAGGCTGTCAGGGGGTCCATCAGGAGGTGAGTGCGTGCGCAGGATCGGTCACGCACTCGGTCGAACCCCCTTCCTGAAGGGCCTGCCGCTCGAGGTCGGTGTCGTCACCGCGGTCGCCTTCTGCGTGGCACTCGGCTTCGGAATTCTGGCCCCGGCGATTCCCGTCTTCGCGCGAACCTTTGGCGTGTCGACGATGGCTGCGAGTTCGGTCATCTCCGTCTTCGCCCTTGTGCGCTTCATCAGTTCGCCCGCCGCAGGCGCGATGATCAACCGCTTCAGCGAGCGCTCAGTGCTGTCGACCGGGCTCATCATCGTGTCGATCTCGAGCCTGGCTGCCGGTTTCTCGCAGAACTTCATGCAGTTGCTGATTCTGCGCGGCATCGGCGGCCTCGGCTCGACCATGTTCACCGTCTCGGCCCTGTCGCTGCTACTGCGCACCGTCAGCGCCGAGCAGCGAGGCCGTGCGTCGAGTGCGTACCAGAGCGGCTTCCTCTTCGGCGGTATCGCGGGCCCGCTAGTAGGCGGCCTTGTCGTCGCCGTCTCTATTCGCGCACCGTTCTTCGTGTACGCCGCAACCTTGGGCATCGCTGCCGTCGTGACTCTCGTCTTCTTGTCACCGAGCAGGGTGCAGGCGAGGGAAGAGGTCGTGGCCGAGGGCGGCGCACAGCAACTCGAAACGCTGGGCCAGGCATTGCGACATCCCGCGTACCGCGCCGCGATCAGCGTCAACTTCATCACCGGCTTCGTCGGCCTCGGCCTGCGCATGGCGATCATTCCGCTGTTCGTGACCGAAGGGCTGCAACGTGGAGCTACCTGGACGGGCATTGGCTTCCTGGTGGCCGCGGGAGTCCAGGCCGTGCTTCTTCTCCCCGCCGGCCGAATGGCTGATACCCAAGGACGTCGAAAGGCGCTGATTATCGGCTCGGTAGCCCTAGCCGTGGGCATGCTCGTCATCAGCATCGCCGACTTCGAGGCCAACGCACTCGGCGCTGCGAGTTCAGTAGGCCTAGTGCTCTTCTTGATCGCACTCGGCATCCAGGGCGCCGGTTCTGCATTCCTGAGTTCTGCGCCGGCTGCCGTGGTCGGCGACATCGTCGGGGGCAAGCGAGGTGGCGTCGTCGTGTCGACCTTCCAGATGACCTCTGATCTCGGCATCGTGATCGGACCGCTGGTCGGCGGCCTCCTCGTCGATCTCCTCGACTTCGACTTCGCCTTCATCGTGGCCACCGCCCTGTGCCTGGTGAGCCTGCTCATCGTGATCGCGATGCCCGAGACCTTGAAGAAGGCGTCACCGCACTCACCTGCATGATCACGGTGAGCTTAGCCAACGACGTATCGAAACATTCGGAGAGGGGAACCGGTGCATGAAGCGTCCCTTCCTCCAGCGCTCCTTCATGCAGAAGATAAGCCTCGCGCTCGCCATGGCAGGACGACAGATTTACAGTGGTCACATGTCAAAGAGCATGGTTCCCCCGGAAAGAGCGTTGCCTGGTCGCGCTGAGGCCTGGTTCACCATTCCCGAGCAGCACGCTGTACTGGGTTCGTCCCTGGAAGGCCCCTGGGCCGCAGGCACCGTCCGCATCTACCTGGCGATGGGCTGCTTCTGGGGAGCCGAGGAGATCTACTGGCGTCTACCCGGTGTCGTGTCCACCAGCGTCGGCTACATGGGCGGCTACTCCGGGCACCCGAGCTACGAAGAGGTCTGCTCCGGCATGACCGGGCACACCGAGACCGCGAGCGTGACCTACGACCCCGCCGTGATCAGCGATTACGACATCTTGAAGGTGTTCTGGGAGAACCACGACCCCACGCAGGGCTACCGCCAGGGCAACGACATCGGCACGCAGTACCGCAGTGCGATCTTCTACACGACCCCAGAGCAGAAGGCGATGGCCGAGCTCACCCGCGATGCGTACAACGTGGTCATCGCCGAGCGCGGCTACCCCGAGATCACCACGACGATCCGCGACGCCGCTGACTACACGTACTACTTCGCCGAGGACTACCACCAGCAGTACCTCTACAAGCGCCCGAACGGATACCGCTGCCATGCGAATACCGGGCTCGCGCTCCCCTCACTAGCTGTATGAGTGATTCGGAGATAG
>JBIJBU010000180.1:0-3390 GCA_044345075.1 Candidatus Nanopelagicales bacterium
AGGAGCACCACCTCCTCGATCGTCCGCGCAACGCTCCGACCCGTACGGGTATCGGCGTCATGTCGCTCACCTTCTACCTGCTGCTGTGGATCGGCGGCGCCAACGACATCATCGCCATCACCTTCGGACTATCAATCAACGCGATCACCTGGACCCTGCGCATCGCACTGTTCGTGATCCCACCGATCATGTTCATCGTCACCCGACGCATCTGCCTGGGCCTGCAGCGCCGCGATCGCGACAAGCTGCTCCACGGCTACGAGTCTGGTCGAATCCTCCGCCTGCCGCATGGTGAGTTCATCGAGGTCCACCAGCCGATCAACGCCAAGGAAAAGGCAGTGATCACCGGTAAGACCGACATCACTCCCCTGCCGCTTCCGCCGGCTACCGATGCCGATGGTGTGCGCAATAAGCACTTCCAGATCAAGAAGCTGCGCTCCAAGCTCAGCGGCTTCTTCTACTCGGAGAACATTCCCCTTCCGAGTGCCGCCGAGATCGAGGAAGGACAGCATCACGCCGCGCATGCAGCAGCCATCGAGGCTCCCCTGCATGAGTACGAGGATGCCGACCAGATCAATCGCCTCCATGGCGGCGTCCTGCACCACCCGGGCATGCCCGAGACGAATGCAGAGCAGCTCGCCAAGGACGGCGGCCACCTGTAACGCACGACCACTGAGAAAGGCCCGGCAATCTGCCGGGCCTTTCTCATGTTCAGGGCTACCAGCGCACGTGCAGTGAAGTAGGAGCGCGGAACTCCCAGCCCCTGAACTCCACGTCGTAGTCGTCATCGAGCCGCAGATCGGGCATGGCGTCGACCAGTGTGCGCAAGGCGATGGACTCCTGGCCCCTCGCAAAGGCGTGGCCCGCGCAGAAGTGCGGCCCGAAGCCGAAGGCAGCATTGGGGACGCGTGGGCGACGCACGTCGAAGTCATCGGGATGCTCGAAGACGCTCTCGTCACGGCAGGCACTGGAGAGCAACGCGCCGACCGCCGAGCCGGCGGGAATCGTGACGCCGTGCAATTCGATGTCCGCTACCGACTGGCGCACCTGAGTACCGATAGGAGCCACCCAGCGCAGACCCTCGTGCACCGCGTCATCCCATCTGTTGGGATCCTCACGGACCCAGTCGAGCTGATCAGGATTGGCCAGCAGGCCGTACATGCATGACCCGGCGCCGTGACCGGGCTCTTGCATTCCACCGGTGATGATCACCTTCAATGAGGGCATCACAGCGTCGATCTCGCGATGCTTCCCTACCGGACAGCCGCTCGTCAGCATCGAGGCAATCGTCGAGTCATCGGGCTCGCGCTGCAGCCGCTCCATGAGGGGCCGGAGTTCTCGATCGATCTTCACTGCAGTGTCGTCGCTAATCCGTTGCTTCTCCGGATCGCGCTCATAATTGATCGCCCCAGTCGCAAGACCGTGGAACCACTCCTGCAGCGTCTCAGCAGACAGATGCGCCAGGCCGAGCACCGCACCAAGGCTCAGCACCGAGATCGGCTCGAAGTAGTCGTACATCAATTCGGCCTTACGCTCCGGTCTCTCCAGGAGGCCCTGCAGTGCTGCCTGCGCGATTGGAGTCACCAACTCGTCGATGTAGGAGGCCACCACGCGCGGCTTGTACTTAGCATCAAGGCTGCGACGAAGATCCAGGTGACGCTCACCGTCCAAGGTCAGCATTGTCGGCCCACCGAAGGAGACATCAATTGGCGAGTCAGCGACTTCCGCGCTGAACAGCTCGGGGTGAGTCGTCACGTACTCGACATCAGCCGCGCGGGTGACCATCCACATGTTCACGGCGGGCACGTAGGCCACAGGGCGCTCACGGCGCAGGTAGGCGTAGAACGGGTACGGATCAGCGTCGAGCTCCTCAACGGTGATCGTGGTCTCGAGGGTCATTCGTGTACCTCCGACACGATCCTAGGGATCGGGAGCCGAGGATTCCTGGACTTGACAGGTCTGGCAGAGTAGAGGCCCCATGAGCGATGCACTTGAGTCTGAGCAGCGGAATATCACCGCGTTCTATGAGCTGCTCGATTCCTACACGGCCCACGTGATCGAGCGCATCGACAAGACCGCTTCCGCGCCCTCCACGGGCACCGGCCAGGACACCGTAGAGCGGCAGGCCGAGATCGATCACTGGAGCACCCAGCTGCGCTCAGCCCGTGCCGCTGCCGATCGCCTGGCCTTCGGCAGGGTTGACCTCAATGTCGACGGTCACACGGAGATCCGCCACATCGGCCGCATGGGCCTGCGCGACGCCGAGGGAAACCCGGTACTGCTCGACTGGCGAGCCCCGACCGCTGCCGGCTTCTACCAGGCCACCGCTCTGCAGCCGATGGGCGTGGAATTGCGCCGTCGCATCATCACGCGAGGTCGCACAGTCACCCATATCGATGATGAGGATCTCCAGGACCCCGTGTACGACGTCACTGACGCCGCAGCCGCGTCAGTCGAGGCTCCGCGCGAAGGGCGCATGGGTGACATCGTCGCCACCATCGCCGCGGATCAGGATTCAATCGTGCGCAGTCCGCTCTCGCAGATCACTATCGTCGAGGGCGGCCCTGGAACGGGCAAGACCGTGGTCGCGCTTCACCGCGCAGCCTGGCTGCTTTACACCCACCGTGACCAACTAGCCCGCGATGGCGTGCTCATAGTCGGCCCGTCCGGCGCGTTCTTGCATTACATCGATCAGGTGCTGCCCAGCTTGGGCGAGACCGATGTCGTTCTGCTCACCCCCGGCCAGCTCTACCCCGCCGTCAACGCCACCCAATATGACGACGCTGCGGCATCGGCGATCAAGGGCAGCACTCGAATGGTGCGCTTGATTGCCGCCGCACTCGACTCGATCATTCGCATCCCGACCTCCGATGTCACCATCGACCTCGAGGACGGCAGCAGCGTGCGCATCACCGCGAAACAGCTGGCTGAGGCCCGTCGACAGGTGCCGAAGGATTACGCCTTCCACCAGGCTCGTGAGCCCTTCCTGGAGAAAGCGCTGCAGCATCTGTGTCGGTACCGAGCACGTCAGCGCGGCTGGGATGAACGCGACGCCGATATTCGCGCCGACGTACTCGCTGACCTCACCGGTGATCGTCATGTGCGCCGCGTGCTGAACCTGATGTGGATGCCCAGCACCCCTGAGCGACTCATCTCTCGACTGCTGGAGGACTCGCAGTTCTTGGCGAAGGCCGCGAACGGCATTCTCAGCCCGAGTGAGCAACGCACCTTGTTGGCCGCCCGCATTGAGCGCCCTATCTGGACAGTCGATGACGCCGCACTCCTCGACGAAGCCGCCGAGCAGCTCGGGCCTTGGGACCCCGAAGCCCGTCAGGTCGAAGCCCAGGCCAAGCGAGAGCGAGCAGCCGAGGTCGAGCACGCCTCCCAGTC
>JBIJBU010000181.1:0-3333 GCA_044345075.1 Candidatus Nanopelagicales bacterium
CGTCAACGCAATCAGCAGTGAATCGACCGTGCACTGAGCAGTGGCCGAGCCACAGGATCATTCGCGCATCGCGCATCTGCTCGACCGTCAGGCCGCCATTGGGTCGGCGCGGGTTGTAGATGACGCAGTCGTTCAGTGACAGTCCGAGATCGCGCACTGCCGTGTTGCGGCCGAGATGCTGATCAGGCATGAACAGCACCTTCTCGCCACGTGCGTAGGCCCACTCCAGGGAGGCTTTTGCGTTGCTGGAGGTGCAGATCGTTCCGCCATGTCGACCGGTGAAGGCCTTGATCGCGGCCGTTGAATTCATGTAGGTGATCGGGATCGTGACGCCTGAGACGCCGGCCGCCTCAAGATCGCGCCAGCACTGCTCAACCTGATCGATGGCCGCCATGTCGGCCATGGAGCAGCCGGCAGCGAGGTCGGGAAGGATCACGGCCTGGCTGTCGTCGGTCAAGATGTCGGCGCTCTCGGCCATGAAGTGCACGCCGCAGAACACGATGAACTCTGCCCCCGGGTGCGCGGCGGCCTGCTGGGCGAGCTTGAAGGAATCGCCTGTGACATCGGCGAAGGCGATGACCTCATCGCGCTGGTAATGGTGACCGAGGATGTAGACCCGATCGCCGAGGGCGGCCTTGGCTCGCTCAGCCCGCTCCACGAGATCGGGGTCCGAAGCAGGGGGCAGCGCGCCCGGGCACTCGACACCGAGCTCGCTGGACGCATCGGCTGCACGCCCGAGCAGCAGCAACGCCAGTGGGGTCGGCTGCGGATCCACCTGTGAGGTCACGCGCTCATTGTGGCCCATGTCGGCACCGTCGGCCTTTCGCACCCCGGACACGGGAATACGCCACTAGGCGCTTGTGTTACTCCTGACATAGACTCCAGATAAGTCTTACCTCACTTGAAAGGCCACACCATGTCGACTGAAACCGCTGTGCCCGTCGAAATCGTCACCACCGACGGCATTGTTCTCACCGAGACCGCGGCCTCCAAGGTCAAGGCACTCCTCGAGGCCGAGGGTCGCGATGACCTCGCCCTGCGCGTTGCCGTGCAGCCCGGTGGCTGCTCGGGCCTGCGCTACCAACTCTTCTTTGATGACCGCAGCCTCGATGGCGACGTCTCGAAGGACTTCGGCGGCGTCTCGGTCGTCACTGATCGCATGAGCGCTCCGTACCTGAGCGGCGCGACCGTCGATTTTGTCGACACCATCGAGAAGCAAGGCTTCACCATCGACAATCCCAATGCGGGCGGTTCGTGTGCTTGCGGTGATTCCTTCAGCTAGTCCACGATCACGACGAAAGGCCCGCCGGAAACGGCGGGCCTTTCGCATGAGTGGAGCCGCTGAAAGCGGCCGTCCTTGTTGACGAAGTCGAAAGTCAATCGCGCCGAAACCCTTACGGTTGCGCCAGCCTCGCCCGTGGGATCCTTTGGCGATAGAGACATCTCAACTGTCACGCAGGATCACAAGTTGACTTAGCGCTTTCCCCCTGGCTGATGACCCCGCGAGGACTCTTTGACCTGTGGGGCAGGCTCGGTGGGCACGTAGGGGCAATAGACGTCGGCTCGTGGAAGTCGCAGGGTTAACAGGTACTTCTCCACGACGTTGTTCATGCACGAAGAGGGCCCGACAAGGATCCCGTGCGTCGTGCTTTCGAAGGTCATCGTGCGCGACTTCGCGAAGGTGTTGGCCAGGCTACGTCCCCAGATCCACGGTGTCGCAGCATCCCCAGAGGCCAACAAGAAGAGCGGCGCATTAGGCAGGGCGATCGTGGTGTCGGCCGGTGATGACGGCGGGGAATAACCGGAGGGGAGACCTAGGCACATGGACGCGCGACCGACATGGCCGTAGGAGGTGCCGTAGTTCTGCTCAGCGTCCCTCGACATCCTTGCCAGGTCTGCCGTCGTGGGGCGATCCGCCATGTCCGCGCACGTCACGAACTTGATGATGAAACTGTCGCTGTCGGGGTCCGGAATAACAACTTCGTCGTCGGGGTTCGGATCCAAATCGTCAAGGTCAAGGTCAAGGTCCGCCACCTGACCCCCATTATTTGGCCGCTCGGATTTTGCTACATAGTCATACAGGCTGTTTACAAGATCTCGCATAACTGGGTATTGGGACTGATTTCGCGCGAGGTCATTGAGTGTTCCAAAGAAATTCCAGCGAGTGAGGACCACCCCGTCACTGATCTCTATCACGAAATCATCGAGGTATGCATCGATGGCTCGAATCTTGTAGGCCTGCCCCTTGCCAACCAGCGAGGCATAGACCTGCATGGCGGCGTAATTGCCGGCCGGCGTGGTTGCGCCAAATCGCGCGATGCTTTCGTTAGCCATAAAGCTGGCGTCTTCTATCAGGGCGCGTACCTTGTCAGGGAATGTGCGTGCATAGGCGTTGCCGAGGCGGGTGCCATAGCTGATGCCCCAGTAGTTCCAGCGGGGATAGCCCAGGGCGGCTCGCATAGCATCCATGTCGCGCACCACCTGCCAGGTTCCGAGGTAGGGAGCCGCATTGGGGTTGGCCGCGAAGCAGGCAGCCGACGCCGCACCCTCGAGGGTTGCGGCCTTTTCCCAGTAGGCATCCCAGTCAACCGGGCCCGTGTCCGGTGGCATCACGTTCACCGGGACGCACTCTTTGAGATTGGGCTCACTTTTTGCCACGCCCCGTGGATCCCAACTGACTACGTCGAAGCGGTCGCGGATGGAGTCGGGCAGGAGGGAGTAGACCCACGCGTGCATGTCGACCGCTGAGCCACCGGGGCCACCGGGGTTCCACGTGAGTCCGAGCTTTCCCGCGCCGCGCGAAGGCGTGGTGACCCTCATGGCGATCTGGATCGTGCGCCCATCGTTTGGGGTTTGCCAGTCCAGTGGCACGGTGAGCTTGGCGCACTTGGTCCGGGGTGGCAGATCCTCCCCAGCCGGGCAGGTGACGTACGCAAGCTTTGGGGTGAACGTCGCGTTGACCATGGGCGCTGCAGCGGAGCTGGCAGGCAGTAGGCCCAGACCGAGAGCTATCACGGCCGTGATGGCGAATGAGGGAATGATGATCAAGCGCTGGCGGGTAATTGTGATCCCCCTTCTAGAAGGGAAACGCGCACTTTTCGTGCACCGCACCCCGTGCTTGGAACTTTAGCCATCATCGTTTCTCAGTGCAATGGCCTGCTATTCATGTGGTTAGCTACCGCGGGTGACCGTGACGACGAATGCGGTGGCCGGATCCGCGGTACGCACGAAACGCAGGCGCATTGAGTTGTCGCCGACATTGCCAGAATAGAAGCCGCCGACCTCGGAGAGAATCACTGAGCTGTTGTCGCTCGAGAGTGAGCCGAGCAGATC
>JBIJBU010000053.1:0-11786 GCA_044345075.1 Candidatus Nanopelagicales bacterium
GCAGTTCGCGATGCCTGTGCCCTGCTCACGGGACCTCTGATCGAGGTTCATATCTCGAATCCCGCCGCGCGCGAGGAGTTCCGTCACACCTCGGTCGTGGCCGGCGTCGCGACCGGAACGATCGCGGGCTTCGGTCTCAACAGCTACGTGCTGGCCTTCCAGGCTCTTGCTCAACGCTGATATCTGTCGCTCACGGCGAGATCGCCTGCGCGCGTCACTCGATCCAGAGCTTGATGGCTACGTAGTTCTCGATCGATCCGATATTCAGTACCTGTCGGGCTTCAGCGGAAGCAACGCTGCGCTGTTCGTGTCTACCAGCGGAGCTGAAGGTGACATCTTCAGCACCGACGGTCGCTATGTCGAGCAGGCGGCACAGCAATGCCCGGATCTCGGAGTACTCGTCGCTCGTGACTGCGCTGCTGCCATTTCCGAACAATGTGTGGCACAGGGAAGTCGGCAGGTCAGTATCGACCGTCGTTCGTCTTCGAACACGGTTGCAACGATCTCAGGACTCGGCCTGTCTGTCGCCGTAGTCGACAATCCCGTCTCGACGCTTCGCATGATCAAGGACGCAGACGAGATCGCAGCGCTCACACTGGCCTGCCACATCACCTCGGAGGCGGTCGACACCCTCGCTCGTGAGATTCGCGTGGGTGATTCGGAGATCAAGATTGCTCGTCGACTCGAGCAGATCTTCGGCGAGCTAGGTGCCTCGGATAGATCTTTTGCCACGATTGTTGCTTCGGGCGAGAATTCCGCCAAGCCTCATCACGAGCCGGGTGTGCGAGAGATCCAGGCGGGTGATCTCCTCATCGTCGACAGTGGCGCCCTGGTGCTCGGCTACCACGCGGACATGACCCGAACCTTCATCGTCAAGGAGGCACAGCCCTGGCAGCGGGAGCTCCATTCATTGGTTGATGCAGCGGCGGCTGCAGCAAGGGAGGCCGTGCGCCCAGGCATCGCCCTGGCCGATCTGGATGCCTGCGCTCGAGACATCATCGGTGAGGCGGGCTTCGGGGAATTCTTCGGACACGGGCTGGGCCATGGCACCGGGCTCGATATCCACGAGGCGCCGATGATTGGTCCTCGCGCCGAAGGTAGGCTTGTGGCCGAAACAACGATCACCGTTGAGCCCGGGGTGTACCTTCCCGGCCGCGGGGGAGTTCGAATCGAGGATTCCCTCCTGGTCACGGCTGATGGTCACCGCAGTCTCACCACGAGTCCGCGAGACCTTCGCGTCGTGGGCTGAGCACCGACAAGCGCAGGAGACATCGTGGCAACCAGCAATGACCTCAAGAATGGCCTCGTCCTCAACATTGACGGCCAACTTTGGACAGTCATCGAGTTCCAGCACGTCAAGCCCGGCAAGGGCGGTGCCTTCGTGCGCACGAAGCTCAAGAACGTTCTGACCGGCAAGGTCGTTGATCGCACGTTCAACGCCGGTGTCAAGGTCGAGACCGAGAATGTCGATCGCCGCGACATGCAGTACCTCTACCGCGATGGTGACGACTGGATCTTCATGGACACCGTCTCCTTCGACCAGTACACGGTCTCCAATGCAGTCGTCGGGGATTCATCCGACTACTTGCTCGAGAATCAGGTGGCGAATGTCAGCGTGCACAATGGCACCGCGATCATCGTCGAACTGCCGGCCTCGGTTGAGCTGATGATCACCTACACGGAGCCGGGCTTGCAGGGTGACCGCTCCACGGGCGGTACGAAGCCCGCCACCCTCGAAACCGGAGCGACAGTTCAGGTTCCTCTCTTCATTGAGTCTGACACCAAGATCAAGGTGGATACTCGCGACGGCTCGTACATCGGTCGCGTGAACTAGCCGATGTCAGCCCGCAGCAAGGCCCGAAAGCGTGCTCTCGACATCCTTTATGAGTCGGATATGCGTGAGTTGCAGCCCCTCGACGTCCTCGCAACACAGACTGACCGTCGTGCCACGGAGGGTGAGCCGGAACTCAATTCCTACGTGACCGAACTCGTCGAAGGCGTCATTGCTCACCAGGAGCGCATCGACGAGCTGCTGAGCACTTACTCGATGGGCTGGAGCCTTGAGCGCATGCCTGCGGTCGATCGATCGATTCTTCGGCTGTCGACCTACGAGGTGCTCTATCGAGACGATATTCCCGACACCGTGGCGATCTCCGAGGCTGTTGCCCTCGCTCAAGATCTCTCGACGGATGAGTCGTCCAGCTTCGTGAACGGACTCCTCGCTCGACTGTCCGAGGTCAAGCCTCGGCTCGGTATCGAGCCGGTCGTCGTCTCCGAATAAGTGCCCCGGGTGGGATTCGAACCCACACTGGACCGAGTTTGAGTCGGCTCCCTCTGCCGGTTGGGGTACCGGGGCGCGGGCACAAGGCTAACGGTTTGGCTCTCCTCGCCAATTAGGGTGGTTGCATGACTGCTGCTCGCATCCTGGTCGCCGAGGACGAATCCCTGATCCGTCTTGATCTCGTGGAGATGCTCGGTGAGTTGGGCTACCAGGTGGTGGCTCAGGTGGGTGACGGGCAATCGGCTGTCGATCGTGCGGCAGAACTGCGTCCCGACGTCAGTTTCCTCGATGTGGCCATGCCGGTGCGAGATGGTCTCTCCGCAGCCGAGGAAATAGTGGCCTCGCGCTATTCAGCGGTGGTCATGGTCACTGCCTTCAGCCAGCAGGACATCATCGCTCGCGCGGCCTCAGCAGGGGTGATGGGCTACCTCGTGAAGCCATTTACGAAAGCCGATCTCGCGCCAGCGATTGAAATGGCCACAGCGCGCTGGCAGCAGATGCGCGATCTCGAGATCGAGGTTGATGACCTGGGTGATCGGCTTACCGCACGAGACATTGTCGAGCGCGCGAAAGCACGCTTGCAGGCTGACCATGGAGTATCGGAGTCTGAGGCGTTTGCGTTGCTTCGCAAGCAGGCGATGGATACCAGGGTGACGCTGGCCGAGGTGTCGGCTTCTGTGCTCGAAATTTCCTGATCAGACCATCGGGCGAATCATGCAGGTCAGCCGTGCGGTGCACGTTGGCCTGCCGTTCTCATCGACGATCCGGATGTCGTACACAGCCAGTTGTCGTCCTTGATGGATCTTCGTCGCCGTGGCCGTCACCAGTCCGGACTTCGCGGACCCGTGATGGGTGCAGGACAACTCGGTGCCCACGATCGAAAATCCAGGACCGGCTTCGAGCGCAGCGGCCACCGAGCCGACAGTCTCGGCAATAACCCCGTTTGCACCCCCGTGGAGAAGACCGAAGGGCTGGGTATTGCCCTCCACGGGCATGGTCGCCACCACGCGGCCGGGCTCTGCTTCGGTGACCACGATGCCGAGCTTGTCGTCCAGGGGGCTTCGGGGCAGTTTCGAGAGGTCCACGGCTTCACCCTAGGTGATAACGACAGCCCGTACGATGCGTGAATGACCCGCGACCGCGTATTGCTTCTCGACGGGCACTCCCTGGCCTATCGCGCCTTCTTCGCCCTGCCGCCCGAGAACTTCTCCACCACGACGGGCCAGCCGACCAATGCCGTGTATGGCTTCACGTCGATGCTGCTCAATGTGCTGCGCGATGAGAAGCCATCTCACGTGGTCGTGGCTTTCGATATTTCCCGAACCACCTTCCGCACCGAGATGTACCCCGAGTACAAGGCCACCCGCTCAGCGTCCCCGCCGGAGTTCAAGGGTCAAATCGAACTCATCAAGGAGGTTCTCGCAGCACTCAACATCACCGTCGTGGACTGCCCCAACTTCGAGGCCGACGACATCATTGCCACCCTGACCACTCGCGCGCTGGCCAGTGATCACGATGTGTTGATCATGACCGGCGATCGGGATTCCTTCCAGTTGGTGGATGAGTACACGACCGTGCTGTATCCACGCAAGGGAACCTCTGACCTCGCTCGCATGACGCCTGCAGCCGTGGAGGAGAAGTACGGCCTTACCCCGATCCAGTACGCGGATTACGCAGCTTTGCGTGGTGATCCCAGCGATAACCTGCCGGGCATCCCCGGTGTGGGTGAGAAGACTGCCGCCAAGTGGATTCGGGAGTACGGGAGCCTTGCCGCGCTGATCGACAATGCAGATGGTGTTGGCGGAAAGGTGGGGGAGTCACTGCGAGCGAACCTTGCGCACGTCATGCTCAATCGTGATCTCACCGCCCTCAGGCACGATGCCCCGATTGACACTGATCCCTCACTGTGTCGACTCGTCCCCTACGACGCCAGAGCCGTCGATGAACTGTTCACCGCGCTTCAATTCCGAGCATTACGGGATCGGCTTGCATCGGCGTTGCCGGTTGCCGAGGGGTCGGTGCCGAAGGCTGCACCCGCGGAAGAGGTTGTCGTTGAAGCAACGGTGATTGCCGCGGGTAAGGCTGGGGCGTGGTTGAAGGGCAAGAGCGGCGCCGTCGCATTCCGAGGCACCTGGGGTCGAGGCACCGGCGTCATCGACGCGATCGCGGTGTGTGACGCCACTGGAACAGTGGGCCTCATCGACTTTGCGGATTCCAAGAACGCGCAGGCAGCCTGCGAATGGCTCGCCGATGATTCCATCCCCAAGGACATCCACGATGCCAAGGGGCCCATGCTGGCCTTGCTTGCTCGTGGTTTCACTCTTCGTGGGCTTCGCACCGACACAGCGATCGGCGCGTATCTGATTGCTCCGGACCAGCGCAGTTTCGCGCTCAGCGACGCTGTCCAGCGAATTCTGGGCATCGAACTGGCACCTGCTGAGAACTCCGATCAACTCCTGTTTGACGATGCGAGTTCCGATGATCTTCCTGCGCACGCTGTCGCCACAGCGAAGCTTGCGGTCGCTGTGCGTGACCGACTTGCAGCAGACGGCACGATCGCACTTCTTGATGATCTCGAGATTCCGCTGATCTCGATTCTCGCCGAGATGGAGTTCCTCGGGATTGCCGTTGATCCGACGCTTCTTGATGACCTTTCCTCGGAATTCGGCCACGACATGCGGGTGGCAGAAGAAGCCGCTCACCAGATCGTCGGCCGTCCCTTCAACCTAGGGTCGCCGAAACAGTTGCAGGAGATCTTGTTCACGGAGCGCGGGCTACCGAAAACCAAGAAGATCAAGACGGGCTTCACCACTGATGCTGAGTCCTTGCAGTGGCTCTATGCCACCACGAACGATCCGCTCCTTGAGCGCCTTCTGGCCTGGCGCGACCGTTCGAAGTTGAGGCAGACAGTCGACGGTCTCATCCCTCTCGCGGATGCTGCGCATCGCATTCACACCACGTTCAACCAGACAGTGGCCGCCACCGGTCGACTCTCGAGCGCGGACCCGAACCTCCAGAACATCCCGATTCGCACCGATGCCGGACGCAGAATCCGGGGTTGTTTCGTAGTGGGCGAAGGCTTCGAGAGCCTGATGACCGCGGACTACAGCCAGATCGAGATGCGGATCATGGCGCATGCCTCGGCCGATGCGGGACTGATCGCTGCCTTCACCGAAGGCGAGGATCTTCATACGACTGTCGCGTCACAGGTATTCGGGGTCAAGTCCGCCGACGTCGACGCCGAGATGCGCCGCCGCATCAAGGCCATGTCGTACGGGCTCGCCTACGGGTTGTCGGCCTACGGGCTCTCCGGCCAACTCGATATCTCGCCCCCCGAAGCCCAACGCCTTATGGACACCTATTTCGAGAGATTCGGCGGGGTGCGCGATTACCTGGACACCGTGGTGACCCAGGCCAGGTCCACCGGATACACCGAGACCATGTTCGGGCGACGCAGGTACCTGCCCGATTTGTCCAGCGATAACCGCCAGCGACGCGAGATGGCCGAGCGCATGGCCCTCAATGCCCCCATTCAGGGCACCGCCGCCGACATCGTCAAGCGAGCCATGCTGGCCCTGACGGATTCCCTTGCTGCCAGCGGCCTGCGCAGCCGCATGCTCCTCCAGGTGCACGATGAGCTAGTCCTGGAGGTTGCCCCCGGAGAGGCTGCCGATCTCGAGGTTCTCGTCCGAGTTGCCATGGGGGGAGCCGCCGATCTCCAGGTTCCCCTGGACGTCTCTGTCGGAGTCGGCAGGTCATGGGAGGAAGCCGCTCACTAGGGCGGATTTCCCTCGTGGGAGCCCGTCCCGTAGCCTTGGACGGCTCAGCGACCGCTGGGCGTACCTACTGACATCGGATCCCTACTAGTGACTATCACCACCGGTACCACCCAGGTCGCCATCAACGACATCGGCTCGGCTGAGGATTTCCTCGCCGCCATTGATGCCACCATCAAGTACTTCAACGATGGCGACATCGTCGAAGGCACCATCGTCAAGGTCGATCGTGACGAGGTTCTCCTCGACATCGGCTACAAGACCGAAGGCGTCATCCCGTCCCGCGAACTCTCCATCAAGCACGATGTTGACCCCAGCCAGGTGGTCTCCGTGGGAGACATCGTCGAGGCCCTCGTTCTCACCAAGGAGGACAAGGAAGGCCGCCTCATCCTCTCGAAGAAGCGCGCACAGTACGAGCGTGCATGGGGAACCATCGAGAAGATCAAGGAAGAAGATGGCGTCGTCGAAGGTGCCGTCATCGAGGTCGTCAAGGGCGGCCTGATCATCGACATCGGTCTTCGCGGCTTCCTTCCCGCATCGCTCGTCGAGATGCGCCGTGTGCGCGACCTGCAGCCCTACGTGGGCAAGGTTCTCGAGGCGAAGATCATCGAGCTCGACAAGAACCGCAACAACGTCGTGCTGTCCCGCCGTGCGTGGCTAGAGCAGACGCAGAGTGAGGTTCGCCAGACCTTCCTCACCCAGCTGCAGAAGGGCCAGATCCGCTCCGGCGTCGTGTCGTCCATCGTCAACTTCGGCGCCTTCGTCGATCTCGGTGGCGTCGACGGTCTCGTCCACGTGTCCGAGCTGTCCTGGAAGCACATCGACCACCCGTCCGAGGTTGTCGAGGTTGGCCAGGAGGTCACCGTCGAGGTTCTCGACGTCGACATGGATCGCGAGCGCGTCTCACTGTCGCTCAAGGCAACCCAGGAAGATCCGTGGCAGCACTTCGCGCGCACCCATGGCATGGGCCAGGTCGTGCCGGGCAAGGTGACCAAGCTCGTTCCCTTCGGTGCGTTCGTGCGCGTCGACGAGGGCATCGAGGGCCTGGTGCACATCTCCGAGCTCGCCGAGCGTCACATTGAGCTTCCGGAGCAGATCGTCCAGGTCAACGACGACATCTTCGTCAAGGTCATCGACATCGATCTCGAGCGTCGTCGCATCTCGCTCTCGCTCAAGCAGGCCAATGACTCGGGCGATGCTGTTGCTGTCGAGGAGTTCGATCCTTACCTGTACGGAATGGCTCCCGCATTCGACGAGGCCGGCAAGTACATCGGTCCCGAGGGCTTCGATCCTGAGACCGGCGAGTGGAAGGCGGGCTTCGAGGACCAGCGCACCGCATGGGAGCGCGAGTACTCCGAGGCACATGCTCGTTGGGAAGCACATCGCAAGCAGATCGACGAGGCTCGCGTTGCCGATCAGGCAGCCGCACTCGAGTCCGGCGACAATGTGTCGTCCTACTCCAGTGAGTCCGCTGACAACGAGGGCGCCTTTGCCTCCGATGAGGCACTCCAGGCCCTGCGCGACAAGCTGGCCGGCGAGTAATCACTGCATTTACCACTGTGGGGCGTCCTTCGGGGCGCCCCACAGTGCTGTGTGGAAGAGTTGACTCGTGGCACGAATCGGACTGACAGGCGGAATAGGCAGTGGTAAATCCACTGTGGCATCCATGTTGGCGGCCAAGGGAGCCGTGATCATCGATGCTGACCAGATCTCCCGTGAGATCGTCGAGCCTGGTCAGCCTGCACTCGATGAAATCGTGGCGGTGTTTGGGCCGGGTGTCCTACGTGAAGATGGCACGCTGAATCGTGGTGAGCTGGCTCGTCTCGCGTTCGCTGACAAGGATCAGACCAAGCATCTGAACGCCATCATGCATCCGCGAATCAGCGCAGAGTCAGCAGCGCGGATCGCAGCCGCGCCTGCAGGCTCAATCGTCGTATACGACATGCCGCTGCTCGTGGAGACCAAGCAGGATTCCGCCGTTGATCACGTCATCGTGGTTGACGTCCCTGTCGAGACTCAGCGGGAACGGGCGATCGGCCGTGGGCTTGAGGCTGAGGACGTCGATCGGCGAATAGAGGCCCAGGCAACCCGGGAGCAGCGATTAGCTGTGGCTCATACGGTGATTGATAACTCAGGTTCGATCGAGAAAACCCAGGCGCAGGTCGACTCGCTGTGGGCCTCACTCCAGGCCGAGTAATCCCGCAACCTTGAGTCGCTGCACCTTTCCGGATGCGGTGCGCGGAAGAGCGTCAAGCGAGTAATAGCTCTTTGGCCGTTTGTAACCCGCTAAGTCGCTGCGTAGCCATTCACCTAGCGCGCTCATGTCGATGTCTCCGACGACCGCTGCACACACTCTTTGTCCCCACTGATCGTCGTGGAGTCCGAAGACTGCAACATCAGTAACTCCGTCGTAGCCGAGAATGTGGGCCTCAATCTCGGCCGGATACACATTCATGCCTCCGGTGATGATCAGGTCGTCGCGCCGTCCATCGATGTAGAGGTAGCCCTCATCATCGAGCCGGCCAAGGTCACCCACGGTGAACCAGCGCTTGCCCTCGATCTCCTGCCAGGCGTGAGCCGTCTTTGACGGTTCGTTCCAGTACTCGAAGTAGCCGTAGTCGGGTGCGGAGCACCAGATGACTCCGTCGATGATCCGAATCTCTCGATCAGCTCGGGCGCGCCCCACGGACCCGGGCCTGCCAGCCCATTCGGTGCCAGGCATGGTGGTGAACTGACCTTCGGTTGACCCGTAGAACTCCCAGACATTCTCAGCCCCAGCCCAGTCGTGCAGTGCCTCCTTGATCACCGGAGGGCAGGCTGCACCGGCATGCACAAGCATTCGATAGGGGCTGGGAGGCAGCCCGGTCGGCAGTTCCAGGAGTCGCTGCATGTGGCTCGGGACCACGAACGCAGTCGTCGGTTTGTGCTGTGAGAGGGCCTCGGCATGAAGGTGGGCGTCGAACCAACCCGGCAGTAGCACGTCACCGCCTGCGAGCAAGGTGTACATGGCGAAGCGGAGGGGGCCAGAGTGCGCCAGCGGGCCATGCACCAAAGACACATCGATCTCAGTGCAGCCCCACATCTCGATCTCAGTGCCCCAGAGTCCCTCGGCCTGATGAGCACTGAGCACTCCCGACCACACGCCCTTGGGCTGTCCGGTGGTACCTGATGAGTAGTGCATGGGTCGACCGAGTGGGTATCGAGGCAGAACCTGCGGGACGTCAATTGGCGATGACATTTCAATGAGGCTGGCGGTCGTATCGAGCACCATCGCGGGCGAGCAGTCGGTCAGGATGTAATCGCGCTCCCGATCAGAGAGATCAGGGTTCACCATCACTGGGATCACGCCAATCGCCAAGGCACCCCACATGGTGACAATGAGCGCCTTTTGCTGCTGTTGAGCGATGTCGATGTCGCTCTCGTGCCGAGGTGCCAGTGCGATGCGATCCCCGGCACCTAAGCCGAGGTTCGTGAGTCTCGAGGCGACAGAGCCCGCACCCACTCGGGCGGCAGCAGATGTCAGGCGAATCACGGCTGACAGCCTACGTCGCGTAGCGTGTGGCCATGGCCAGGCCCGTCACCGATCTCCAGCGCACGGTTGCGCCATTCACCGTTGTTGCCCCGTATGAGCCGTCTGGTGATCAGCCCTCGGCAATCGCGGATATTGCAGCCCGGATTCGGGCCGGGGAATCTGATGTCGTACTGCTGGGTGCCACGGGTACCGGAAAGAGTGCCACCACTGCCTGGCTGGTTGAGGAGCTTCAGCGACCCGCCCTGGTCATGGCGCCGAACAAGACGTTGGCGGCGCAGTTGGCCACGGAGTTTCGCGAGCTCCTACCCAACAATGCAGTCGAGTACTTCGTCTCGTACTACGACTACTACCAGCCTGAGGCCTATATCCCGCAGAGCGATACCTACATCGAGAAGGATTCCTCGATCAATGAGGAAGTCGAACGGTTACGGCATTCGGCGACCAATAGCCTGCTGACCCGTCGAGATGTACTGGTCGTGGCAACAGTCTCGGCGATTTACGGCCTGGGAACGCCACAGGAGTATGTCGACCGCATGATCCGTCTGAGTGTCGGAGAGTCAGTCGACAGAGACACGCTGCTCCGCAGCCTCGTTGATATTCAATACACCCGCAATGACATTGCCTTCCAGCGCGGCACCTTCCGTGTTCGCGGAGACACAGTGGAGATCTTTCCAGTCTATGAAGAGCATCCGATTCGGATAGAGATGTTCGGCGATGAGATCGAGAGATTGATGACCTTGCACCCGGTCACCGGCGAGATCATGACTGAGGATTCACAGACTCACGTGTTCCCGGCTACTCACTATGTAGCTGGACCTGAGCGTATGCACCGTGCAATCGGCCAGATCGAAACCGAACTGGCCGCGAGGCTCACCGAGCTCGAAGCGCAAGGAAAGTTGCTAGAGGCTCAGCGACTTCGTATGCGCACGACGTACGACCTCGAACTCATGCAGCAGATGGGTTCGTGCGCAGGTATCGAGAACTACTCGCGCCACATCGATGGTCGCGAGCCGGGTTCGCCGCCTAACTGTCTTCTCGACTACTTTCCCGAAGACTTTCTCATGGTTATCGATGAGTCTCATGTCACTGTTCCCCAGATCGGGGCAATGTACGAGGGTGACATGAGCCGTAAGCGCACCCTGGTCGATCATGGTTTCAGGCTCCCGAGTGCCATGGATAACCGCCCACTTCGATTCGCCGAGTTCGAGGAGCGTGTCGGACAGACCCTTTATCTGTCTGCCACGCCGGGAAAGTACGAGCTTGCGAAGGTTCAGGGCGATGTGGTGGAGCAGGTGATCCGACCGACAGGCCTGGTCGATCCGCAGGTGATCATCAAGCCGACCAAGGGTCAGATCGATGACCTGATGGGGGAGATCAAGGCGCGGGTGGCTCGTGACGAGCGCGTGCTGGTGACCACCTTGACCAAGCGGATGGCTGAGGATCTCACTGACTACCTGCTCGAGCACGGCGTGAAGGTTCAGTACCTCCATTCCGATGTCGACACGTTGCGACGCGTTGAACTACTTCGTGAGCTTCGCATGGGAATTTTCGATGTCCTGATCGGCATCAACCTTCTCCGTGAGGGTCTGGATCTACCTGAAGTGTCGTTGGTCGCCATCCTCGATGCGGACAAGGAAGGCTTCCTGCGATCGGAGACCAGCCTCATCCAGACGATCGGTCGCGCAGCCAGAAACGTTTCCGGTCAAGTGCACATGTACGCCGACAAGATCACTCCCTCAATGCGTAATGCTCTCGATGAGACTGATCGCCGCCGAGCGAAGCAAGTGGCCTACAACCTTGAGCGTGGACTTGATCCGCAGCCCCTGCGCAAGAAGATTGCCGACATCACGGATCTGCTGGCCCGTGAGGATGCCGACACCGAGAAGTTGCTTGCTGAGCGGGAGGCGTCACCTCAATCGAAGCGGCGTCAGCCGGCAGCGGTCTCTGACCTTGTCACTCTGATCGAGGAACTCACAGCTCAGATGCACGCCGCAGCAGCAGAGCTTCAATTTGAATTAGCCGCTCGGCTTCGTGATGAAGTCGGAGACCTCAAGCGAGAACTCCGGGGAATGCAGGAGGCAGTAGCTAAATGACAGTCTCCTTGACCACGTGGGTCATCACCCTTGTCGCGCTCATAGCCATCATCGTCCTTGACCTCATTATTGTTGATCGAAGACCGCATGATTTTACTGCTCGC
>JBIJBU010000230.1:0-2528 GCA_044345075.1 Candidatus Nanopelagicales bacterium
ATGCCGACTTCGGCGATCGATTCGGAGGCCTCCTTGAGTCGACCCACAAGTGGGGAAAGCGACGCATCTACGGCTGAGGCTCGCTCCAATGCTCGAAGTGCTGCGTACACCGATGCCACGGCGTCGGCGGCAGACTCCCCCGCGTCGTCTCCGACAAGGTGAATTCTTGCCTCTTGCACATCGGTCAGCAGGCCTCCGGAGTTCGACAAGATCGCAGCCTGACGCTCGAGCTCGACATCCTCGCCCGGCAGCGGCGCGACCCCGTCGATCTCAGTAATGGCATCGGCGAGGCGACGGGCCTCCGCAATTCGAGCCGCACTTGTGGACCGCAACTCACTCAACTGCGTGCTCGTGGAGTTCCACTCACGATAGGCATCGCGGTACTTCTTCAACGCTCCTGCTACAGGAGCGCCGCCGAACCGATCCAGGAGATCGCGTTGCTTGGCCGGGCTCTTGAGCCGTAGCTGATCAGACTGGCCGTGCACGGCGATGATCTCGCTACACACCTCTTCCAGAACTGCCGCTGGCACTGATCGGCCACCGGCGAAAGCGCGGCTTCGCCCTTCGCCTGCCAGCGTGCGGGACATCGTGAACGCTATGTCGTCTCCAAGGGATTCAACCTCAGCTCCGGCTTCTTCGAGACGTGCATGCACGGCACCCACAGAAGTTCCGGAAAGGCGCCATTCCCCGTCAACATCAGCACGCTCCGAGCCGTGGCGAACGAGTGACGCATCCGCCTTCCCGCCCATGAGCAGAGCGAGTCCGGTCAGAAGCATGGTCTTTCCCGCACCGGTTTCACCCGTGACCGCGGTGAGGCCAGACGTGAGCGTGATCTGAGACTCAGCAATCACGCCCAGATTTCGGATGCGGATGCTCTCAATCACGCCGACCGCGCCATCCCGCTACGGGAAGGTCGAACTTTGCGACGAGGCGATCAGTGAACGGTGCGGTAACGATTCGGGCAAACTTGATGGGCTGCTCAGCGCGGCGAACTTCAATACGCGAGCTGCCGGCAATGTCAATGAGTCGGCGGCCATCGGCAGAGAGCACGGCGTGCGAGGAAGCCTGGAGCTCGAAGGCCACGACACTCAGCGGTGATACGACCAATGGCCGTGCAAAGAGTGCGTGAGCGCTCAGCGGCACGACCAGGATTGCCGACACTTCAGGCCACACGACCGGCCCACCCGCAGAGAAGCCATATGCAGTGGAGCCAGTCGGGGTTGAGCAGACAACTCCGTCGCAGCCCCAACTAGACAGCGGACGTCCGTCGATCTCCACAACGAGATCGATCATGTGCTCGCGCGTGTTCTTTTCCACGCTGATCTCATTAAGGGCCCACGTGCGATGAACCTCGATACCACTGACCAAGACTCGAATCTCGAGCGCCATGCGTTCTTCTACGCTCCAGTCTCCGTGAACGATCGCGGTCACTACGTCATCGGCATCCTCGGATTCAGCCTCAGCGAGAAAGCCCACGTGACCGAGGTTGACGCCGAGAATGGGAGCGCCGGCTGAACGCGCGCGCTCGGCGGCTCGAAGAATTGTGCCGTCGCCCCCGAGAACGACCACGAGCTGGCAGCCGTCACCCGAATGATCATCGGCAGGGACGATCTGAGCTCCAAGTTCTGCGGCTTCCGGCCACAGATTCGCATCATCCTCAGCCACGACGACAGTGACGTCGGCGGCGTGCAGAGCCGTGATCATCGTGGCACCGATCTCGCGTGCCTCATCGCGGGCAGGGTTGATCGTCAGGAGCACGTGTGATGGCTTCACTGGGGTCCCTCCTCGATAGCGCGGCTGATCATTGAGTCGAGGGTATCTGTCACTGACTCCCCGGCTTTCAACCACAGGAAGAATTCAACATTCCCGCTTGGGCCCGGTAGCGGGCTCGCCACGACACCCCGGGTTGAGAGTCCCAAGGAGGAAGCCGCCGTGGCCACCTTATGCACTGCCTGAGCCCGAAGTAGGGGGTCTCGGATAACACCATCACCGACGAAGTCGCGCCCTACCTCGAACTGAGGCTTCACCATCAATACGAAATCCGCATCGAGTTCAGCAGAAGCTCTCAGGGCGGGCAGAACAATCTCGAGGGAGATAAACGAAAGATCCGCTACCACCAGCCCGGGACGAAAGGGGAAGTCGTCAGGGGTCATCGAACGGACATTCATCCGCTCGTACACATGCACGCGTTCATCAGTGCGAAGCGACCACGCCAATTGCCCGTATCCGACATCGACGGCCAACACAGCGGCAGCTCCTCGACGCAACAGCACCTCGGTGAATCCACCAGTGGAGGCTCCCGCATCGAGACAGTTTCGATCGCTGATCTCGATGGTGGAGAAGTGGTCGAGTGCACCGGCCAACTTCACTGCTCCACGCGACACGTACCCGTGACCAATGTCGTCTGTGTGGACCACGATTGAATCGAAGTCATTCACCTGGGTTGCAGGCTTAGCCGCGACCGTGCCGCGCACGATCACTGCCCCTGACGCAATGAGCTCGCGCGCGTGCTCCCGAGAGCGCGCCAG
>JBIJBU010000182.1:0-3306 GCA_044345075.1 Candidatus Nanopelagicales bacterium
CCGGGGCCAGATCTCCGCAGGGAACTGCTCGGCCGGCACGATCAGGAATTCGACCTCGGTGCCCGTCTCCAGCCCGCAGATCGAGCTCTCAATCACATTGACCGTATGGCGCAGCCGGCGGCCGTTGTTGAGCTTGCGCTCGGCCACGTGGGCGAGCATTCCGTCGAAGGCCCCGCCCATGAGCTGGCCGATGCGGCCACCGCCAGGAGTGAAGGCCAGGGCGTCGTCGGAGAACACGGGTGCCAGCATCACGGCGACGTCGGCGCGGGTGCCCGATCGCGCGCAGGCGGCCACGCTCAAGGAGATGTCATACATGCGGGAAGTGTAGGTCGGTGCGGTCGCGCGCGCTCGCGGGTGAAGTGAGTTTGATGGCCGCGCGGGTTCTTGCAATTGCGCGGGTGGATCTTGGTGCGGGTCGGGTCAGCCGCCGGCGAAGGGCGGAAGTACGTCAAGTCGACTGCCTGCATTGATCAGGGCTACTGAATCGGTGCACGAGATCTCGTCGAGCAGAAATGAGCAACGCGGACGAACAGCAACGAACGCCGGGAATCGAGTGCCGAGCTCATCAAGCACTGAACCGAGTGTGCCGGGCTGAACAGTGACGACGCTCTCGCCTACAGCAGCACGCGCAGCAGCGAACAGATGAACCTCGACGGTCGATGCATCAGGCACATCAGCCACCGATGGCAGACATCGGTCGAGTCGGCTGAATGAACAGAGGATCGTTGACACCGTGACCGCGCAATTTCTCCATCGTCGACTTTGCGAAGAGTTTCGCGATGCGCTCGCGTCGTTCCTCGGTCGTCAATGACTCATCGCGGATGACGTGACGAATGTCCGTCTCATCGCGCGCGAACAGGCAATTGCGAATCTGACCGTCTGCGGTCAAGCGGAGTCGATCGCACGCCTCGCAGAAAGGCTTCGACACACTCGCGATGATGCCGACAGTTGCCGGGCCACCATCGACGTAGAACTCCTCGGCGGGTGCAGAGCCACGGCTCGGAACCGGCGTGAGTGTGAATTCGCTTTCGAGCATCTCGTGAATCTGCGCAGCAGTGACCATGTCACTGCGCTCCCACGCAGAGCCCGCGTCTAGAGGCATCTGCTCGATAAATCGGAGATTCCAGCCATTCGCAATCGCGTGCCGCAGCAACAAGATTGCCTCGTCTTCATTGACTCCGCGCATCAGCACGGCGTTGACCTTCACCGGCAGCAACTCTGCAGCCTTCGCAGCTTCGATACCTGCAATGACATCGTCAAAGCGATCGCGGAACGTGAGCTTCTTGAAGCGTTCGCGATCAAGAGTGTCAAGACTGATGTTCACTCGCTTGAGCCCGGCAGCCTTAAGACCAGGCGCCATTTCGGCAAGACGAATGCCATTCGTCGTCAAGGAGATCGCAGGTTTGAGTGGCAGCGCATTGATGCGACTGACGATCTCGACGATGTCAGGGCGCAGTAGCGGCTCACCGCCAGTAAGACGAATGCCGGTGATGCCGTTCTCTGTCGCAACCTCGACGACCTCGATGAGTTCGTCGACAGAGAGCAAATGCTCACCGGGCAACCAGTCGGCGAAGTCACTGGGCATGCAATACGTGCAGCGCAGATTGCAGCGATCGGTAACGGAGACGCGCAAATCGCGGTGAACGCGACCGAAGGTGTCGACAAGCTGACTCATGCGCAGTTCACCCATTCATCGGTGCCATCGGCGAAGACCTGGTGCTTCCAGACCGGGAGCAACTCCTTGGTGCGATCAACTAGAGCCGTGCACGCCATAAAGGCGACATCACGATGAGCCGACGACACGATGGCGATCAGGGCAGCGTCGCCCACGGCGAGATCGCCCACCCGGTGGGCGACAGCCAAAGCGATGAGGTCGAACTCCGCCGCAATCGACTCGGCGACCTGCTGAAGCACCTCGCCTGCCGAAGGGTGGCCCTCATAGGTGAGCCGCTCGACGCTCTTGCCGTGGTCGTGATTTCGGACATCGCCCGAGAAGGTCACCACGGCCCCGGCGCGGTCATCGCGTACGGCAGCCTTCATCGCCTCAAAGTCGAGGGGTCGGTCGACCACTTCGACAAGACGGACTGCACTCATGCCGCCATTATTGGCGTACTGGGCCGAGTCGGCCTGGGGAAGTACCACCTGACCACCATTCCATGAGGAGCCCCCGTGCGCGATGTGCATGCCGAACTCAGCGCCATCATCAAGGCCGATGGCGCCGCGGCAATGGCCACGGTGGTGCGCACCTGGAAGTCGGCGCCCCGCCCGGCCGGGGCGACCATGCTCGTCACCGAGGCAGGCGAGGCTGTCGGCAGCGTCAGCGGCGGCTGCGTCGAGGGAGCCCTCTATGAACTCGGGCAAGAGGTGCTGGCCGACGGGCAGTCACGGCTGGAGACCTACGGGGTCAGCGATGACGACGCCTTCGCCGTCGGCCTGACGTGCGGCGGCATCCTGGAGATCTTCGTCGAGAAGGTCAGCCGCGAGACCTGGCCCGAGCTCGAGGGCGTACTCGCCAGCATTCGTGCCGAGGAGCCGGTCGCCGTGGCCACGATCGTGCGCGGCCCGCACTTCGTCGGTCGCCATCTCGTCATTCGCCCGGATCGTCGCGAGGGTTCGCTCGGCACTGATCGTCTCGATGACACCATTTATGACGATGCCCTCGGCATGCTCGCCGCCGGCACCACCGGCTTCCTGCACTACGGCCCCGAGGGCGAGCGCCTCGGTGATGGGCTCGACGTATTCGTCTCGGCCTACGCACCGCCCGCGCAGATGTTCATCTTCGGCGCGATCGACTTCTCCGCTGCACTCGTGCGCGTGGGCAAGTTGCTCGACTACCGGGTCACGATCTGCGATGCACGCCCGGTGTTCGCTACCGCGAAGCGATTCCCCGAAGCCGACGAAGTCGTGGTCGATTGGCCGCATCGCTGGCTGGAATCGCAGACTGTCGATGCGCGCACTGTGATCGCGGTGCTCACCCATGACCCCAAGTTCGACGTGCCTGCACTGACACTCGCCCTGCGCACACCCGCGGGCTACGTCGGCGCGATGGGCTCACGTCGGACTCATGAGAATCGCCTCGTGCGACTGCGCGAGAACGGCGTGACCGAGGAAGAGCTGGCGCGGCTGCACTCGCCGATCGGTCTTGACCTCGGTGCTCGCACGCCGGAGGAGACCGCGATCTCCATCGCCGCGGAGATCATCGAGTCACGCTGGGGAGGCTCGGGTCGCAATCTGTCGAGGACCGACGGCCCGATTCATCCCGGCGCACCGCGCTAATCACCTCTCGTCATGGAGATCAACCTGCGC
>JBIJBU010000183.1:0-3305 GCA_044345075.1 Candidatus Nanopelagicales bacterium
CTAGTACGCGCATGCGAAGCGCGCGATCTCGACCGCGTGTGCTCCCTTGTTACCGACGACATCGAGTACGACAACGTGCCCATGGGCAAGGTCTACGGCCCTGACGGCGTACGCAAGGTTCTCAGTGTCGGCGTCACCCAAGAGGCCACCGATATCGAGTGGCGCGTTCTTGAGCAGATCGAGCAGGGCGACATCGTTATGAATGAGCGCGTCGACTGCTTCCTGGTCAACGACACCTGGATCGAGATTCCGATCGCGGCATTGTTCAAGGTGCGTGACGGGAAGATCTGCCTGTGGCGCGACTACTTCGACCTCGATACGTACCGCAAGCAGCGCGCGAAGTAGTGACTAGCCCTGCTTCTCGCTGATCTTGCGGAAGACCGGGCGCGGCAGGTTCTTCATGACACCCATGACGTACATCAAGGGCCCCGGCGCGTAGACGGTTTCCTTGCCCTTGCGCAGCGCCTTCACGATGATCTCGGCAACATCCTGCGGGTTGGTCGTCATCGGAGCCTCAGGCTTTCCGGCGGTCATGCGAGTACGGACGAAACCGGGACGCACGACAAGCACTGACGCACCTGAGCCGTGCAGGGCATCGCCGAGTCCTTGCGCGAATGCGTCGAGACCGGCCTTAGTGGAGCCGTACACGTAGTTGGCGCGGCGAGCACGATCAGCTGCAACGCTGGAGAGCACTACGAGGGCACCGTGACCCTGCTTGCGCAGGCGACGCGCAACATGCAGCCCAACACTGACCGCACCGGTGTAGTTGGTCGTGGCTACCTCGACCGCAAGACTCGGATCAGCCTCTGCAGCATCCTGATCGCCGAGCACGCCGAAGGCGAGGATGACGAGATCAATATCTCCGGCTTCGAAGACACCGTCGATGATGGCACCGTGTGCAGACATGTCCTTCGCGTCGAAATCCACGGCTTCTACTCCGGCAATACCGAGGGCGGAGAGTGACTCGACCGCTGCGTGACGCGCGGCGTTCGGACGACCGGCCAGAAGTACGCGACGAAGACGGTTGCGCGGCAATGCCTTCACGGTCTCGAGGGCGATCTCGCTGCTGCCGCCGAGTACCAGAACTGACTGCGGCTCGCCGAGTGCGTCCATCATGTGATCTCCCTAGGTAGGCGTTGCTGTGTCGTGCCGAGAAGCATCTTGCGTAGAAGGTTCGTGCGATTAGAGCGAAAGGCGGCGTGCGAGATCCGAGGTGAAGATGCCGCGTGGATCCATCTGATCACGAACACCCCGCCATTCGGCAAGGCGCGGGTATGTCTGCGTGACCATTTCCGGTGACTGGCGGGAATCCTTCGCGAAGTACAGGCGACCTCCGCTTGCTGCCACGAGACCGTCGATCTCGTCGAGCACTGCGCCAAGCCCATCAACTCGCGCAGGCACATCGGCCGCGAGGGTCCAGCCCGGCTGCGGGAACGAGAGCGGTGCGGGATTGGCAGCGCCAAAGCGCTTGAGCACGGTCAGGAAACTCGGGGCACCGACCTCGCGCAGTCGCTTGAGTGCGTAATCGATGAGGTAACCGGCTGAATCAGGCACGACGAATTGGTACTGAATGAATCCGCCCGGGCCGTAGACGCGGTTCCACTCCTGCACCCCATCAAGCGGATGGAAGAACTCGCCGATCGGCTGCAGTTCACCCTGGCGACTCTTGGGCGCCTTTCTGAACCATGCCTCGTTGAATGCCCGAACCGTGAGCTTGTTGAGCAAGCCTGATGGCACGAATGGCGGGGCAGTCGCAACGATCTTCGGTTCGTACGCGAGAGGTGACTCAGCCTGCTTGGCATCGAGCTGCGACGACGGTGCGTGATCGCCGCGGGTGATCACACCTCGTCCAGAGGGTGAGACTGAATCGATCCAGGCGACGCTGTAGCGGTACTTGTCATCGTTCTCGACCATGCTTGCCATCACCGAGTCGAGGTCAGCGCACCGAACGGTGTCGACGCTGATCAGCGAGCTAGTGATCGGAATGAGATCGAAGGTCGCCTTCGTGATTACGCCAGTCAAGCCCATGCCACCCACGGTCGCCCAGAAGTGCTCGGCCTTGCGCGTGGGTGCGAGATCCTCGACACGGCCGTGACCGGTGACGAGATCGAGGGCGTGCACGTGCGAGCCGAAGCTTCCCTCGACGTGATGGTTCTTGCCGTGCACATCCGCGGCGATTGCTCCGCCGACAGTGATCATGCGAGTACCGGCAGTAACCGGCACAAAGTAACCGGCAGGCACCAGTGTTTTCAGTAGTGAGTCAACGCTAACGCCGGCGCCGGTCGTGACCGTGCCATGCACGGTGTCGAGGTCGATGGAGTCGAAGCTACTCATATCGAGCACGGTGCCGCCACCGGCTTGCGCGGCATCGCCGTACGAACGCCCGAGCCCGCGAGCGAGAATTCCGCGCTCACCGGCCTTGGCAACGAGATCGCGCACTTCATCGACGGAACCAGGCTTCACGACATGCGCCATGCTCGGAGCAGTGCGACCCCAGCCGCTCAGCAATCTCTCGTTCTCGTCACGGTTCAATGGATTCACCATTGGCGAAGCCTTCTTCGCTGCCTTGTTCGCCATCTCAGACTCCTAAAGCACCGAGGCCGAAGAGAACAACCCAGGCGAGCCCGAGTATCAGTAGCACCCGATCGCGAAGCACGGCATCTTCAGGAGCCTCGCCGTGACCGTTGTCGATCACTACCGCGTAGCGCAAGATCGCGAGCACGAAAGGCACGATGCTCCATTCGGCCCACGGAAAACTCGCTGGCTGGCTTGCGACATCAAAGGCCCACAGGCAGTAGGCACTGATGGTCACTGCCGCCGCTGTTCCCCATACGAACCGCAGGTAGCCCGGGGTGTAGCCGGCAAGACTCTTGCGTTGAGTGGCCGCATTGCCCTCACCCGCGGCATTCGCCGCCTGAAGCTCACTGGCCCGCTTGCCGGCCGCCATGAACAGCGAGCCGAATCCCGCCACGATGAGGAACCACTGCGAGATCGGAAGATCCGAAGCAACACCGCCAGCAATCGCGCGAAGCAGGAAGCCCATAGCGAGCAGTGCAAGCTCGATGACAGGTTCGTGCTTGAGGAGCATCGAGTAGGCGAGCGTGAAGACGAAGTAGACGACGACTACGGCTACGAGTTCGGGCCGTGCTACTGCAGCGATAACAACCGCAAGTAGTGCAAGCACGACGGCTTCGACGATCGCGGCTGTGCGCGGCAGATGACCTGCGGGAATTGGTCGTGATCGCTTAGTCGGATGCTGCTGATCTGCGGAGACATCGCGCAGGTCGTTAATGACGTAGGTCGAG
>JBIJBU010000185.1:0-3280 GCA_044345075.1 Candidatus Nanopelagicales bacterium
CACGACATCGGTGCATGATCGGGAGTCCTCGATCATGGCGATCACGCCGTCGAGTTGGCCCCGCGCACGCTTAAGTCGAGTGAGGACGTCCTTATTGATCTCCGGATCTAGGTTCATGATCCCAGTTTAGTCCATACCCCCACAGGTATCGGCTTTCCTCACTGAGCCGAGTGGCCGCTACCGTGGCGCCGTGAACGAGCAGTCGGCAGGAGCGACCCCGCACGGGGATGCCCTCTTCGCACGAGGCTCGCATTTCACTCCCTACCTGGCCACCGGTCTGATGGCTCGCGCGGCAACCGAGGCGGCCAGCCCCGCGGTGCTGCTGACCGCGATTGCAATTCTCGGCAAGGCCTCCACCGGCTCGTATCTCGTCGCGGCACTCACCGTTGCCGCGGCGCTCACCGGGCCGCTCGCCGGTGCGCTCATCGATCGAAGTCACAACCCGCGAGCCTCGTTCACCCTTGGCCTAGGTCTGCTGACCGGCGGCTTGCTCGGCTTGGTGCTCACTATTGGCCACGCCCCCGTGCCATTGCTCCTGGCATTCGCTTTCATCGCCGGCCTCGGCTTCCCCGCTGTCACAGGCGCGTGGAGTGCGCAGATGCCCATGATGGTCTCGCCCGCCAACCTGCATCGCGGCTACTCGATCGACGCGGGCACGTACAGCATCGCGGCGATCATCGGGCCGCCTGCTGCCGCAGCGATGCTCTACATCTCCGATCGTGCCCCCATCTGGTTGCCTGTCGTGCTGTTGATCGTCGCCATGGCGATGCTGCGCTTCGTTCCGCTCAAGGCTGCCAACCATCAGCATGAGGGCGAACGGCCGACACTCAGGGAGGATTTGCGGCACGGGATCGAGACGATCATCCATGGCGCCTCACTACGCCGTTCCACCTTCATCACCACCCTCGGCTTCGCAGGTCAGGCTGCACTGTTGATCACCGCGCCGCTGCTCTCACAGCAATTGACCGATTCATTGACGTTCACCGGAGTGATCCTCGGCTTCAACGCTGCCGGCGGAGTGCTCGCGGCACTGATCATCACGAAGGTGCCCATTCGCCGACCCGATCTTCTTGTCATCGTGACAATGACGATTTCGATGATTGCGTTGCTGCTGATCGCCATCGCCCCAGTCCTTTGGGTGGTACTCCTCGGCGCATTCATCATGGGCGCGACTGATGCACCGATGCTGTCGGCGATGTATCTAATTCGAAACCGGGAATCTTCATCACGCGTGCGCGCCCAGGTGTTCTCCACGGCCGCAAGCCTGCGCACCGCCGCCTTCGGCCTCGCAGCTGCACTCTTCGGCACGCTGCTCGTGCACGGCACAACTTTCGTGCTGCTGGTCGGCGTCGGCATGCACCTTGTGGCCCTCGTCGTGGGTCTCGCCATCGGACCACCGCTCGCCTGGCATCGCCTCCGTAAGGTGGATGCATGAGCCCTGGTCGCATTGCCCTTGTCGGAAGTGGCGAATACCTGCCGGTCATGCAGGAGACCGAAGCGTGGTTGCTCGAAGGCCGTCCGAAGCGCTTCGTGCAACTCGCTACCGCAGCAGCGCCTGAAGGAGATAACTCCCTCGCGAAGTGGCACGCACTCGGACGTGAGTCGGCGCAGCGACTCGGCGCCGAGCAGGTCATCGTCGACATTCGCAAGCGCCCCGATGCCGATGAGGACCGTTGGGTAGATGCCATCAAGGGCGCAGGCCTCATTTATCTCTCGGGTGGCAACCCTGGCTATCTCGCCAAGAGCCTGCGCGGTTCACGCGCGTGGCGCGCAATAAGGGATGAATGGCTCGCCGGCGCATCAGTGGCCGGCTGCAGCGCTGGGGCAATGGCACTGTGCGGATACGTGCCCGACTTCCGTCACCCGAGTAAGGGTGGCGAGGACGGCCTCAACCTGATCCCCGACCTTCGCGTGCTCCCCCACTTCGATCGCTACGGAAAGTGGATCCCGGATTTCGCGATGCGGCCATTGGTCACCGAGGGCGCGATGGTCGTCGGCATTGACGAGGACACCGCACTCCTGGGCGAGATGGATGACTCGGGCACGTGGCTCTTTCGCCCGCGCGGGCGCCAGTCTGCTTGGCGCATCGACTCTGATCGCAAGTATCGAGTAAATAGCCCCCTCGAACTGCGAGTGCCGCGTGTCTGAGAAGCTCGAATCAGAGGCAGCCGAGCTCCATCACGCGCATATTCGCACTTTCAAGCCGCGCCGCGGTCGCGTGACGCAGAAGCAGAATGCGGCACTCGCTAATCTCAGCGGCCCGCTCATCACGGTCACCGATGAGTTACTCGAGTTCGACACGGTCTGGCCGGGTATCGATGATGTCGTCCTGGAAATCGGATTCGGCACCGGCACGGCAACTGTCGCCATGGCGATGGCGGATCGCACGACAGGCCTACTAGCGATTGACGTGCACACTCCTGGCGTTGGCGAGCTGCTGCATCGCATCGACGAAGAGCAACTGACACAGGTCCGCGTCATCGAGGGCGACGCCGTGGTCGTGCTCAAGCAGATGATCCCGCCCGGTTCTCTTGCCGGCGTACGTCTCTACTTCCCGGACCCCTGGCCCAAGGCCCGTCACCACAAGCGCCGCATCGTGCAGCCCGAGTACGCGACTCTGCTCGCGACCCTCGTACGACCAGGCGGCTTCTGGCACTTAGCGACCGACATCGCTGACTACGCCGAGCAGATGATCGAGGTTCTGAGTGCCTCACCCGAATGGTCAGGTGGCGTAATCGAACGTCCGGGTTACCGCCCAGTGACGAAGTACGAGTCGATCGCCTTGGATGCAGGCAGGCCGATCGCCGACCTGCTGTACACGCGCGTCTAGTTGTCCTGATGCAGGGCGTTGAGCTCTGCCTTTTTCGCGCGGGTCCAGGTGATCGCCGACAAGATCATCGCCGCCATTGCCGCAAGGAGTACCCACAGGAACAGCAGGATGTCGATCGATGCCCCGATCGGCGGGGCATTGGGCAGTGAGTTGCGCAGTAACGGCAGAGCGAAGAGCAGCGAACCGAGCCAACCGAGCAACGCCACTTCCATGCGGCGGCGGCCCGAGGACACAAGAAGTGCGATGAAGAGCGCTACAACTGCGAGTGCGGTCATCGTGATCAGCAGGACGATTGCGAACAACTTGGTGCTGAAGGCACGAACAACGTCCATGGAGACTTGCGCACCGTTTTCCATGCTCGTGGGCAAGTCCATCGAGACATCCCAGCCCGATATCCCGCCCCCGCCGGAGGTGCCGACAGGGATGGGTCCGTTGATTGTCCAGCCTCCG
>JBIJBU010000004.1:0-36238 GCA_044345075.1 Candidatus Nanopelagicales bacterium
CATATGATCCATTGGGCTGGTTCGGCCAGTCCAAGCGAACCGTGGGCTGCTAGACCACTGAGTACGACCGATCTGAGAGGCGGTGAGAGTGATGCCACGTGAGAAGGGGCGCACCCTCATTGCCCAGAACAAGAAGGCTCGTCACGACTACTCGATCGAGGACGTCTTCGAGGCAGGCCTGGTGCTCGTGGGCACCGAGGTGAAGTCCCTGCGTGCGGGCCGCGCCACCCTCACCGATGGCTACGCCTCAATCGACGACGGCGAGGCCTGGCTTCGCGGTGTTCACATTCCCGAGTACGACCTGGGCACCTGGACAAACCACGAGCCCCGCCGTGCCCGCAAGCTGCTGCTCACTCGCGATGAACTGCGCCGGCTGAACGGCAAGATGAAGGAGAGCGGTCTCACGCTGATCCCGCTCAGCATGTATTTCAAGGACGGCTACGCCAAGGTCGAGATCGCTGTGGCCCGTGGCCGCAAGAACTACGACAAGCGCCAGGCCATTGCCGAGAAGGAATCCAAGCGCGAAGCGGAACGGGCTACCGGCCGCCGCTCGAAGGGCTACTGATCTCAAGGGGTAATCCCCAATCATTTGGCTAAGGCCACAAGCGGTCGTATCCTGTAATGGCAAGGCCAATTGATAACTACACATGGGGGTGACAGGTTTCGACGTTCAGATGTTTTGACCGGAGAAGCGTGTCGAGAATCAAGGTGATCTCGTTAAGCATCCTTGAAAACAAATAACTGCCAAAAACAAGCAGTCTGCTGAGTCCTACGCCCTCGCGGCGTAGTACATAGATCAGCCGTCAGCCCAATGCGTCCCCGAATTGGGGTCTGACGTCGCTAGGGGACTCACCAATCGCTCCGGTTACGGGAGCGGGCGGAAAGCCAAACAGTAACTGGGCCGCTCGATGCAGTGCCGCACGAAGCATTGAGGCCGAGAAGCGATAGCGCGGCTACACACGTAGAAGTACGGAAGAGGCCTGCACGGACCCGGGTTCGATTCCCGGCACCTCCACAAAGAAAGAGACCCAGGGTTGATCCCCTGGGTCTCTTTGTTTGTGTTGAGTTGAGTTGCGGGAATCGGGAGGAGCTTCGCGGTAGCGAAGCGACGGATCCCGGCACCTCCACAATGCAAGAAGCCCCCGTCCAATGGACGGGGGCTTCTTGGTGTTTGAAGTCTGAAATTAGACGACGCGAACCTTGTCAGCCTGGGGACCCTTGGGGCCCTGGGTGATGTCGAATTCGACAGCCTGGTTCTCGTCGAGCGAGCGGTAGCCATCTGAGTCGATTGCGGAGTAGTGAACGAAAACGTCCGGTCCGCCGTCAGCCTGCTCGATGAAGCCGAAGCCCTTTTCTGCGTTGAACCACTTAACGGTGCCTTGTGCCATGGTGCTAAATCTCCTTAACGAAAGACGTGGCAGACGATATGTCCGTCACGCGGTGAAGCCGTATCGCGCCGTCGTCCTCGTTGGGATTTAGTGCTGACATGCCTTTACCTGATGCAAGTGTGACGTACATCGGGTGAGATTCATAGCGGCAGGGTCCGTTTTAGCCTGATTTCTGGTAAAAATTCCCGATTTCCTCATGGAAGTGATCAGGGAATCGCGGTCGAAGGGGAGGGAATGCCCGGGCCAAGAAGGTGAACTCGGCGCATTGGCCGACCTTCATAGCCGTTGGAGTCGGCGAGGACATGCTCGTGTAGACCGCCAAAGTCGTGGTTGACGTTTTGCTCGGCTGGTTCCAGTGCGCACGCAGCGATAAAGAGCTAGCGCGTCGAGAGCTTCTTCGCCATCTTCTTGATTGAGGTGGTGAAGGCCTGGCGTGCAGCGGCGCCCACCGGAGTAGCAAGGAACTGGGGGAGCACCGGAACGCGAACGTCCTCGAACCAGTCGAGACGGCAGCTATTGCTACCGGTCGACGTCACCGAGAGCTCAACAGTGCCGGTGAGAATTGGGCCGAGCTTGGTCACGTGAACTGTCATCGCTTCGGAGTCGAGCGAGTCAATGCGCATGCGATCAGGAAGTGCGAGCGGCTTGATGCCTGAAGTGGCGGTGAATTCGGTGCCTGCGCCGCCGTCTCCGCTGTGAATAACGACCTTGGTCAGCGGCACCCAGTCCTCGTGCGCCTTCCAGTCGATCAACTCCGCGAACACGCGTTCAGCGGGGAGATCGAGATTGCGGGAGACAGTGAACTGCACGCGGGCCATGGCTCTAGTGTCTCGCGACCCGCACGTTCCCGCTCGTCAGACCTCGGTCATTGCCCTTCGTAGTCTCGTCGAAGTGCCTCGACGTTGATCTTCGTCATCTCGAGCATGGCTTGCATCGCCCCACAATTTTCCCCGCTGTTACGGTCTGCTCACTATGGAGATAGCGGGCGTGGCGGTAATTCAGATCGAGGATCCTGCTGATCCTCGGCTCTCCGATTACACCGGCCTGACGGATGTCGCTCGCCGCTCGAAGCATGAGCCGTCCATGGGCATCTATTTGGCCGAGAGCGAGATGGTGATTCGTATCGCGGTCGAAGCCGGCCATCGGGTTAAGTCGCTGCTGATGGCCGAGCGATGGATTGAGCCCCTCGCAGACCTCCTGCCTGTTATTGGTGTGGAGAGCGCGGGGGAGATCCCTCTTTACGTCGCTGACTACGAAACGCTCGAGCAGATCACTGGATTCAACGTGCACCGCGGGGCCTTGGCCGCGATGCATCGCCCAGCACTGTTGTCGCTTGATGAACTGCTCAAGTCGCTCGAGTCGATTACCTCGCCGAGGATTGCAATCCTCGACGGCCTGGTGAATCACACCAATGTCGGTGCGATCTTCCGTTCCGCGGCGGCACTCGGTGCCGATGCAGTTCTCATTTCGCCCACCTGCGCTGATCCGATGTATCGCCGAAGTATTCGAGTGTCGATGGGCACCGTGTTTCAGGTGCCTTGGACCCGTTTCGACTCGTGGACAGAGCTAGGTCATGTGTTGCGTTCACGGGGTTATGCGGTCGCGGCTCTTGCGCTGAGCGACGACTCAGTCGAAATCGAGGAGTACGCCGCATCCGTTCCTGACCGGCTTGCGCTGATCCTCGGAACCGAGGGAACGGGCATCAGTACCGAGGCTCGCGCCATCTGCGATGCGATCGTGCGCATCCCGATGCGAGCCGATGTCGACTCCCTGAATGTCGCCGCGGCATCGGCAGTCGCATTCTGGGCATTGAGGGCGTAGCAACACCCGATTACTCCTGCCGTTATCCTGAAAATCAACGCACGTCCTCAGGGGAGAAGAATCATGGGAAAGAAGTCAGAGACCAAGCCCGCCAAGAAGGCCGACAAGAAGTCGACCACTTCCGCAGCATCCAGCAAGGTCGCCGCTGTTCCCGTGCCCAAGGTCATCTGGAAAGACGTCCCCGATGATCACGACTACCCGGCTGCTCTTTCTTACCTGGGCCTATGCGCTGACAAGGCCACAGCCCAACAACTCGTCGATAAGTTGAAGACCGCTGAGATCGTGATGCACCCGGCCAAGGATCTCCTCCGCTCCTCGCGTTTGGACCTGCTGCCTGCGAACGACCCTGCGGTCGTGCGCGATCTCCAGAAGGTTGCCCAGGGGCAGCTGCTGTCGCCCGTGCTGATCGTGCGTGGAGTTCTCGAGAAGGGGATCCCGGCGGTGATTGCCGACGGTTACCACCGAGTGTGCTCGAGCTACCACCTGAGCGAGAACGAGCAGATTCCCTGCCGCATCATCGACGGCATCTGATTCACAGAGTTTTGCGGGTCGCGCTCACCTGAATTCGGCTTTGTAGCCGATATCTTGGGCGAGCGCGACCGAATCGGCGTGCACTCGTCGTACTGAACTGAGGAGTTCGCATGGCAAACAACCAGGGAGCGCAGCGTCCCTTCGGCGTCACCGTGATCATGCTGCTGATCATTCTTCAGGGCATTTTCGGCATCGTGATCGGAATCATCGGCGCGATCAACTGGAAAGATGACACGCCGATCGTCGTCTCACTGATCACGATCATCATCGCGCTGATCTACCTCGGCGTGGCAGGCGCTCTTGGTCGCGGAAATCGCGGTGCCCGCATGCTGATCGCGATCATCACGTTCCTCGTCTTGATCAACGGCGTCGTGTGGCTCTTCTCGAATGCCTGGGCCGGAATCGTCCAGATCGTCATCTCGATCATCATCCTGCTCGTGCTGTTCAGCCGTAAGGCCACGGCCTTCTTCGGATAAGGCTTGAAATGAAGGCCCGGTGGAGCGATTCCACCGGGCCTTCATCATTTAGTCATCTCCCTGCGACACAATGACAACATGATCCGCGGACTCGGCCTCTACACGCCCGCTGAGGCGATCGACATCATGGATGTCCACACTTGGGAAGAGCCCGGTGATGGCCCGATCGAGGACAAACTGCTCGACGTGCGCAATCGCTGCGCCGACATCCCCGACGCCTTCGTCTGGATTGGTCTGTTCGAGCCGACCAAGGCCGAGCTGGAGATCGTCGCTCAGGCCTTCAATCTCGATCATCTGCTGGTGGAAGACGCCGCGAACCCTGCTCAGCGTCCGAAGATCGAACTCGATGGCAAGGGTCATGGTCTCGTCATTCTCAAAGTGCTCGACTACATCGAGCAGTCCTCCGACGTGCACACCGGCCAGCTGGCGGTATTCGTCGGCAGCGATTACGTCATCACTGTGCGATTCGGCCAGATCGGTGACCTCCGCAATATTCGAACTCGAGTTCAGGCCAGCCCGAATCTCCGCGAGATCGGTCCGCTTGGCGTTCTGTACGCGCTCATGGACTCCATCGTTGATGGCTACGTCTCGGTTGCCGAAGAAGTGTCAGTCGACATCGAAAACCTCGAGACCCAGGTGTTCTCGAAGGACTATTCATCAGGCAGCGTCGATCAGATCTATCGCCTCAAGCGCGAGAACGTCGAGATCCGCCGTGCAACGAATCCGCTCACGCCGTTCGCCCAGCACCTCACCGGTCGACTCGTGCCGTGGGTGCCTGCCGAGCTTGATGGTTACTTCCGCGATATCGGCGATCACATCCTGCGCGTATCCGACTCAGTCGAATCGTCCGACAATCTGCTGATGACCTTGCTGATGGCCTCTACGTCACTTCAGGATCTCCAGCAGAACCAAGACATGCGCAAGATTTCCGGCTGGGTGGCGATTGCGGCTGTTCCGACGATGATCGCGGGCATCTACGGCATGAACTTCGACTTCATGCCTGAGTTACATCAGCCTTGGGGCTACCCGGTTGTGCTTGCCGTGATGGCCGGGTCTTGTTTCGCGATCTACCGGGCCTTCAAGCGCTCCGGCTGGCTCTGACTTCGTCGCTCAAATCAACAGGCGCGAGATTTCCTTGAGTCGCTTGGGATTGAGGGTGAACCAGGCCCAGGTGCCGCGTTGTTCGCGATTAAGCACACCGGCGGAAGTGAGTACCCGAAGGTGATGGCTGATGGTCGGCTGGCTGAGACCCATGGCCTCAGTGAGATCGCAGACGCACGCCTCGCAGTTCGCACTCGAACGAATCAGTGAGATGAGTTGCAGTCGAGCGGGGTCGGCGACCGCCTTCAGCAGCAGCGCGAGATCCTCGGCGTTCTCGCGACTCATCGGCTCAGCCGCTCCGGGAGCGCAGCAAGCTTGGGTCGGAGTTGCTAGCGAAAGATCCGCGAGCACCCGCGGCCGTGTCTTCGCAGCCATGCCAGCTCCTGTTCACGCGAATGTCACTTCATCGATGCCTGTCTATATTGACAGGCATCGATCTATTTGGCAAGGATGAGACATCGTCCAACGGAGGTCCACATGTCACGCGTCCAGCTCGCCCTCAACGTCTCCAACCTCGAGGCGTCCATCGAGTTCTACTCGAAGATGTTCGGCACGACGCCGCACAAGCTGCGCCCGGGCTACGCGAACTTCTCGATCAGTGAGCCTCCGCTCAAGCTCGTGCTGATCGAGACTCCCGATGATGTGCGCGGCAACGGCGCTGCAGGTGCGCTTAACCACCTCGGCGTTGAGGTCGACTCCATTGATGACGTCAATGCAGCAGCGATTCGCCTGACAGAGCAGGGCATGTCAACCCTCGAGGAGCGTGGCACCGATTGCTGCTACGCGATCCAGGACAAAGTGTGGGTGCATGACCCCGCTGGTACTCCGTGGGAGTTCTACACCGTCACCGACGACAACCCGACTGGCACCAGCACCCTTACCTCGCTCAAGCTCGCCGAGACCGGTGGTGCCTGCTGCGCACCCGGGCAGTGCTGATGAGCCAGTCCGCTCAGCTCGACCAGGATGAAGCCGCCGTTATCGGCCGCCTCTCAGCCCTCGACCGTTTCCTGCCGCTCTGGATCGGCATCGCGATGGTGCTTGGCCTCGTGCTCGGTCGCGTATTGCCGGGCATGCAGGGCGCCCTTGACTCGGTGAAGGTTGACGGAACGAGCTTGCCCATCGCCATTGGCCTGCTCGCGATGATGTATCCGGTTCTCGCCCGCGTGAAGTACGAGGAGATGGGTCATCTCACCGGTGATCGGCGCATGCTCGGGCTCTCGCTCGTCTTGAACTGGATCATCGGCCCCGCGCTGATGTTCACCCTCGCCTGGATCTTCCTTCCCGATGATCCTGCGTTCCGCACCGGCCTGATCGTCATCGGCCTTGCTCGCTGCATTGCGATGGTGCTGATCTGGAATGACTTGGCCTGCGGTGATCGTGAGGCCGGCGCACTACTCGTCGCCATCAACTCGGTGTTCCAGATTCTCGGCTACGCACTGCTCGGCACCTTCTATCTGGCGATCCTGCCCGGCTGGCTCGGCCTCGATACGCAGGATGTCGAGTTCTCGACCTGGCTGATCACCAAGGCCGTGCTGGTATTCCTGGGCATCCCGCTCATTGCCGGTTACCTCACGCGGCGCATCGGCGTCGCGAAGAAGGGTCGCCAGTGGTACGACGACGTGTTCGCGCCAAAGATCGCACCGATTGCGCTGTGGGGCTTGCTCTTCACCATCGTGATCTTGTTCGCACTACAGGGCAACACGATCACAGGTGATCCGGGTGCTGTCGTGAAGATCGCGATTCCCCTCATCATCTACTTTGCGATCATGTGGTTCGTCAGCATGGCGGCCTCACGTGCCCTTGGCCTCAGCTACCCGCGCTCGGCCACAGTGGCCTTCACCGCAGCAGGAAACAACTTTGAGCTTGCGATCGCCGTCTCTATTGCAGTGTGGGGCGTGACCTCGGGTCAGGCGCTCACCGGTGTCGTCGGTCCGCTCATCGAGGTGCCCGCGCTCGTCGCGCTCGTCTACGTCTCCCTCTGGCTCCGCAGGAAGTGGCGCTGGAACTCCTCCACTCCGACACGTCAGGAAGTCTCGTAATGTCCAAGCCCTCAGTGCTCTTCGTGTGCGTCCATAACGCGGGTCGCTCGCAAATGGCGGCGGCGTACCTCAATCACCTAGGCCAGGGCCGGGTGGAAGTGCTCAGTGCAGGCTCTGCTCCTGCGAACTCTGTTAACCCCGCTGTAGTGGAGGCGATGCTGGAAGAGGGCATCGACATCCGCGCCGAGGTGCCGAAAATACTGACCACTGAAGCAGTTCAGGAGTCAGATGTCGTCATCACCATGGGCTGCGGCGATGTCTGCCCGATCTTCCCGGGCAAGCGTTACGAGGACTGGGTACTCGAGGATCCCGCCGGCCAGGGTGTCGACGCCGTTCGACCGATTCGAGATGAGATCAAGCGCCGCATCAATGAATTGCTCGACGAGCTGGTCGACTAGCTCGTCGGTGCTGATGCCGCGTCGAGAAGGGCAATCTCGGCTGCGGTAAGGGTCACGTTCGACATGGCGAGAAGATCGGGAAGCTGCGAGACCACGCGCGCACTGGCGATCGGCGTCGCGATAGTGGGCTGAGCCGCAACCCACGCGAGCGCGATAGTGGTGAGGCTGACTCCGTGTGCTGCTGCGACGGTATCCATCGCAGCAAGAACCTTCGGGCCATTGGTGTCGAGGTAAACCTCGGCGCCAGCAGCCCGACCGCTCTCGGTCTCGCCCTTGACGCGGTACTTGCCGGTGAGGAAGCCCTTCGCGAGTGAGTAGTAGGGCAGGCTCACGAGGTTGTTGCGTGCGACGACATCGCGCAGTGCGCCCTCGTAGGCGCTGCGCTCAACGAGGTTGTAGAGGTTCTGCAGTGCGACGAACTTCGTGAGTCCGTTGGCGTCGGCGACATCGAGCGCTGACTGCAGACGATCTGCGGAGTAATTGGATGCGGCGATGTTGCGCACCTTGCCGGCCTTCACCAGGGCATCGAAGGCCGTCATGGTCTCGAGCTGATCGGTGTCGGGGTCGTCCTTATGGGCGTAGTAGAGATCGATGTAGTCGGTCTGGAGGCGGCGCAGTGAGTTGTCGACCGCCGTCGCGATGTTGTCGGCGGTGAGCGCCGTGAAGCCCGGAAGCATGCCGAGCTTGGTCGCGATCACGATGGAGTCGCGGTTGCCTCGGGCCTTCATCCAGTTGCCGAGGATGGTCTCGGACTCACCACCGGAGTTGCCGGGAATCCAGTGGGAGTAGGCGTCGGCGGAGTCGATGAAATTGCCGCCCGCTGCTGCGTAGGCGTCGAGAACCTCGAAGGACTCCTGCTCGTTGGCTGTCCAGCCGAAGGTGTTGCCACCGAGGCACAGGGGGTAAACGTTGAGGTCCGAGGTTCCCAGTTTCATCATGGCGTCATTGTGTCGTATGGGCTGATCAGGCGGGCGGGAAGGACGCTCGGCTGCGTGACATGATTGCGCCATGGCTGATCAATACGTTCCCGACTCAGGCCGCTACGACGGTCGCATGCCCTACCGACGCTGCGGCCGCAGTGGCCTGAAGCTGCCGGTGGTCTCACTCGGCTTCTGGCACAACTTCGGGGATGACAAGCCGCTTGAGACCCAGCGCGCGATCATGCGCCGTGCCTTCGATCTGGGCATCACTCACTTCGACCTCGCGAACAACTACGGCCCGCCGTTTGGTTCGGCCGAGATCAACGCCGGCCGCATCCTCGCCGAGGATTTTGCTGACCTGCGCGATGAGCTCGTGATCTCGAGCAAGGCCGGTTGGGATATGTGGCCGGGCCCGTACGGCGATCTCGGGTCGCGCAAGTACATCCTCGCGAGCCTCGACCAGAGCCTGGACCGTCTCGGTCTCGATTACGTCGACATCTTCTATCACCACCGCCCCGATGAGGAGACCCCGCTCGAGGAGTCAATGGGCGCACTCGCGACCGCCGTGGCCTCCGGTAAGGCTCTGTATGTCGGAATCTCGTCGTATTCGCCGAGCCGTACCCGTGATGCCGCAGCGATCCTTCGCGAGATGGGCGTGCCATTGCTGATTCATCAGCCGTCGTACTCCATGTTCAACCGCTGGATCGAGGGCGGCCTACTTGATGCTCTCGAAGAGGTGGGCGCCGGCGCCATCACGTTCAGCCCGCTCGCCCAGGGCGTGCTGACTGACCGTTATCTCGATGGGATCCCCGCCGACTCTCGCGCCGCACAGAATAAGAGCCTGTTCGGTGATCATCTCTCCGACGAGAACATTGATCGCGTGCGCGCACTGTCCGCGATTGCCACCGAGCGCGGGCAGACCATGGCGCAGTTGGCCGTTGCCTGGACTCTGCGTGATCCGCGTGTCACCTCGACCCTGCTTGGCGCTAGCAGCGTCAAGCAGCTCGAGGACACCGCAGCCGCAGTCAACAATCTGTCGTTCACCGACGAAGAGCTCGCCCGCATCGATCAGTACGCGATCGATGGCGATCTCAATCTCTGGGGGGCGCAGTCACTCATCCCGTAAGGGTGAGTGCGCGCACGCAGACTCTGATGGGCACAACGCGAGTTCGAGTGCTGCTCGTGCTGGCCGTGATCGCGGCCGTGCTCGGGTATGCGGTCGTGACGATCGTCGCCGATCAGAGCGGGCGTGTTATTCAGGTGCCGTGGCTGGCTGCCGCGACCTTGTGGGTGCTTGCCATCGCCTTGGCGATTTGGGCTCTACTTAGTCGGCCGCGGCTGCAGCGCAAGCCTGGTGTCAAGCGGATGCCGCCGCTGATGGCGGCACGCACCGCGGCACTGGCGATGGCCGCATCGCGGGCGGGCTCCCTCGTGGCCGGCTTCTACGCAGGCGTCGCACTGGCCTCACTCCCGCATCGAGATACGCCGGCGGGGTTGGCTACCACCTGGGCGAGTACTGCCTCGACCGTCGGAGCGGTCGTATTAGTAGTGGCGGCCCTGTGGCTGGAGTACCTGTGCCGACTGCCCCTCGATGACGATCGGGCGTTCCCCTGATCGGGTGAGGCCGAATAGTCGAGGCATCGCCCCTGTGGAGATCGCCCCCGTAGACTCCTGCCATGACCGAGACCCCGCTCGAAGACCTGCCGTTCGCCGAATTGCGCCACCGCGCATTCCATCTCGCGGAGAAGCGCGTTGACATCGGCTTCTTCACTGAGCTCTTCACCCACATGCCAGGCATGGTTGCGGTTCAGGGTGAGGGCGGCGACCTCGGTTCGATCGGCGGCTCGTTCATCGAGACCGTCAAGGCCGTCCGCGAGATGCTCGGCGACGACGAGATCGACGAGACCACCGAGATGCTGCTTCGTGCACGTTTCGCGACCTACATCCGCGAGCACGAGAAGGCCTAGCGGTCGATATCCCCGGTCACCAGGAAGAACGACATCAGCGCATCATCGAGCTGATCGACCGGGCAGCCCACCAGGGCGACAGTCAGTGCCTGCGCATGCGCGAAGGACGGTGTACGCAGCTTGAAGCGCCAGGGCGCTTTTTCCGCAGTGCTGACCAACAGGTACCCGCTGACTCCGGTGGGGGAGTCAATGCGCCCGTAGTAGGTGCCCTCCGGTGCCTTCACGACCTTCGGCAGTTGCAGGTTGACCGGTGCGTCGCCGAGAGATTCGACTTTGTCGGCGCACGCATTGATCATGTTCAGGCTTGGCTCGATCTCGGCGAGCAGCGATACGTAGCGAGCCGCGAGATCGCCATTGCCCGCGGTATGCGCCGGCAACAGTTCTGTGAGTTCGCCGTAGGCGAGATAGGTCTGCTGGATTCTGAGGTCGATGTGCACACCACTGGCCTGACCGACGGGCCCCGTGGCACCGAAGGCCTGGGCATCTGCGTGCGTAAGCACGGCAATTCCGGGGTGAGCCTGCGTGTAGGCAAGCAGGGCATTCATGATTCGCGCGAGTTCGACTCTCGTGCGCGCAGTGATTTCACGTGCCATGGCAAGCCACTCGGTCGAGACCGGCTGCGCGATGCCGCCAATGCGAGCGAACATCGGATGCACGCGGTTTCCGGTCGCACGCTCTTGCAGATCGACGTATGACTCGCGAAGGGCGAGAGTTGCCTCGTCGCCGAGTGCAGCGCCGATGAAGAGCAGTGCGGCACTTACGCGTGTCAGTTCGAGAAGAAGAGTGCGGGTCCAGGTGGCGCACTCAGGCGGCGTGATGCCCATGGCGTCCTCGAGGGTCAGGGCGACGCCGACCTCGGAGGCAAAGGGTGAGACCCAGTCATGCCGATTGGCCAGCATCATCAGCTGCCGGTAGTCGCGGGCTTCGAAGAGCTTCTCGACACTGCGGTTGAGCAGGCCAATCTGCGGATCCGCCGCGACGATCATCCCGCCATCGAGTTCCAGGTGCAGTTGCATCGGAGCGTGGGAGAGGGGATGGCGCGGATCCAGGCTGGCGACGAGGTCGTGAGGAAGATGGCGGGCTGCGCCGATCGCCACGAGCACGCTCCTTGTCACCCGCGCATCCTCCCATCCATGACTCAGGTGGCGCGCCACCGGTCATAGCGGTCTACGCTCGACGGCGTGACGGAGTCAGGGCCCCCGCGCCTGCGGGTCGGCATCATCGGCGCAGGCCGGGTGGGTGCCGTACTCGGTGCGGCATTGCGCCGCGCCGGCCACCACGTCACTGGCGTCTCGGCGGTTTCCGATCTTTCACGTCTGCGTGCTGAGGCGCTGCTGCCCGGTGTACCGATCCTCGACATCCCGGCTGTCACGGCCGACGCCGATCTTGTCTTGATCGCGATTCCCGATGACGCACTCGCTCCGGTGATCGCGGGCTTGGCTGAGACCTGCAATGTGCACCCCGGTCAGTTCTGGTGTCACCCCAGTGGCGGGCACGGGATCGAGATCCTCGAACCGGCCACGCGTGCCGGCGCACTGCCTCTCGCCTTGCATCCGGTCATGACCTTCACCGGCACTAGCGTCGATCTCGCCCGCCTTGAGGAGTGCCCGTTCGGCGTGACGTCACCCGAGGTGATCCGACCGGTCGCTGAGGCACTCGTGGTCGAGATGGGCGGGGATCCGATCTGGGTTCCCGAGGAGAACCGCGCGCTGTATCACGCGGCTCTCTCCTACGGCGCGAACTACCTGATCACTCTCGTGGCCCAGTCGCTTGAGCTGCTGACGATCGCGGGTATCGAGCAGCCTCAGCGCATCATCGCTCCGCTGCTGAGTGCGTCACTCGACAATGCCCTTCGTCTTGGCGATCACGCGCTCACCGGGCCGGTTGCTCGGGGCGATGCTGAGTCGGTTGCGCGGCAGCTAGGTGCGATCGCTCGAGTCTCCGAGCAAGCCGCTGTCGGCTACCAGGCACTTGCCCGAGTCACCGCCGATCGTGCGGTTGCCGCAGGCACCCTTGCGCCGCATCAGGCGGCCGAGCTACTCGGAGTTCTGGGCATGACGCTTGGCTCGGGTGAGGCGTCATGAGCGTCCAACTGGTTTCCACGCGTGATGAGCTGGTTGCCGCGTGCGCAGTGAAGCGACTCACGGCTGTCGTCATGACGATGGGTGCCTTGCATGACGGTCACGCTGAACTGGTGCGCGCTGCACGCCGACGCGTCGGTGCGCAGGGCCGCATCATCGTCACGGACTTCGTGAATCCGACACAGTTCGCCCCCGGTGAGGATTTCGATCGCTACCCCCGCACCCTCGATGCCGACATCGCGGTATGCGAGACAGCTGGAGCCGACATCGTGTTCGCGCCGGGTGTCGAGGATGTCTACGGCACGAGCGACCTCAGCACGCTGGGTTCCCAGGTGCAGATCGAGCCCGGTCCGCTCGGCAATGAGTTGGAAGGCGCCGCACGCCCCGGGCACTTCCGCGGCGTGCTCACGGTGGTGGCCAAGTTGATGCACCTGACCTCGCCTGATCTTGCCTACTTCGGCGAGAAGGATTACCAGCAGCTGACCCTCATCACGCAGATGGTGCGCGATCTGCGCTTTCCGCTTGAGATCGTTCCTGTTCCGACTGTGCGCGAACCTGATGGCCTCGCGATGAGCAGTCGCAATCGCTTCTTGAGTGTTTCCGAGCGCGCGACTGCGTCACTGATCCCGCAGGCGTTGAACGCCACGATCGCGGCAGGGCACCTGGGGGAGTCTGCGGCCATTGAGGCCGGGCTTGCTGTGCTGGCGCAGGATCCGTCCATTGATCTCGACTATCTGGTGATCCGAGATCTCGATCTCTCTGCAGCGCCTGAATCCGGCAAAGCACGCGTAGTGATAGCCGCCCGCGTGGGCTCGACCCGCTTACTCGACACTATGGCCATGGAACTCGGCGGAACTCGATGAGCAGCACGACTCACGACTCGGCTACGGGTATCGCTCACTCGCACCATCTGGCCTCTCGACTCACCGCCGAAGCACCAGGTTGGGAAGCGCGAGCAGATGTCATCGTCGTGGGCTCGGGTGTTGCTGGCCTGACCACTGCACTGCATGCACGCTCTGCGGGTCTCACCGTTCTGCTCGTCACCAAGGCGCAGATCAATGAAGGGTCTACTCGCTGGGCGCAGGGCGGCATCGCTGCAGCGCTCGCCGAGGATGACTCCCCGGAGGATCACCTGCGCGACACCCTGATTGCCGGCGTGGGCCTGTGTGATGAGGAGGCCGTGCGCATTCTCGTGACCCAGGGCCCTGACGCTGTTCGTGAGCTGATCTCCCTCGGTGCGCATTTCGATACTGATTCCTCCGGCGCGATCTCGCTCACTCGCGAGGGCGGTCATCATCGCGATCGCATTGCGCATGCTGGTGGCGATGCGACAGGCGCGGAGATCTCGCGCGCCCTCGTCGCGGCTGTCGCACGTGATGCCGGCATCGAACTCGTCGAGAACGCGCTCGTGCTCGACCTGCTTGTTGACGCGACAGGAGCTGCGCAGGGCGTCACCTTGCACGTGATGGGCTCTGGCCAGCGCGGCGGTACCGGTGCAGCGTTGGCTCCGCACGTAGTTCTGGCCACCGGCGGCTTCGGCCAGGTATACGGGCAGACCACTAATCCCTACGTCGCAACGGGTGACGGTGTCGCACTCGCACTGCGTGCTGGCGCAAAGATCGCTGATCTCGAGTTCGTGCAGTTCCATCCCACGGTGATGTGGCTCGGCCCACTTGCTCAAGGGCAGCAGCCATTGGTCTCCGAGGCGGTGCGCGGAGAAGGAGCCTTCCTGCTTGATTCGCGCGGTCAGCGCTTCATGACAGGTGAGCATGAGCTTGCTGACCTCGCCCCGCGCGATGTCGTGGCGAAGGCGATCATGCGCCGGATGCGCGAAACCGAGGAAGCGCACGTCTGGCTCGACGGTCGTCATCTCGGTGCCGACACCTGGTTGCAGCGCTTCCCGACCATTCTCGAGTCGTGCCGCAGCCGCGGTATCGACCCGGTCACCGATCTCATCCCGGTCGCACCTGCCCAGCACTATGCCTCCGGTGGTGTGCTGACCGATCACTTCGGTCGTGCCTCTATCCCCGGGCTTTATGCCTGCGGTGAGGTGGCCTGCACAGGCGTTCATGGCGCCAATCGCCTCGCCTCGAACTCATTGCTTGAGGGACTGGTGTTTTCCAAGCGGATCGCTGAGGCGATCACCGCGGCACCGGCCGTGATTCGCGAGCCCGTAGACCCGTCAGGCAGTAAAGGCCTGCTTCCGCATCGGGTGCGTCGCACCATGCAGCAGGCGATGGATCGAGATGCCGGCGTGCTGCGCAGCGCGATGTCGCTGGCCGACGCAACGCGAGAGCTGCACTCGGTGAGCCATGCGGATGATGCGCATCCGTGCACCGAGGACTGGGAGACCACGAACATCCATATGCTGGCGACCACGCTGGTTCAGCACGCCCGCCTGCGCGAGGAGACCCGTGGCTCGCACTGGCGTGACGACTATCCCGAGCGCGACGACACCCACTGGCGGGTCCGGCTCGTGTCGACCCTGAGCCCTGATGGAGAATTGCGCACTCGAACCGAGCCACTCGCGCATGGCGACAGCGCGAAGTAAGGACGACTCAGATGGGCACAGTGGGAACGATTGACCCGCAGATTGAGCAGCAGCTCGTCGCGGCCGGCCTGAGCGTTGACGATGTCCTCTGGCTGATCCAGCGGGCCATAGATGAGGATCTCGACGGAGGCGTCGACGTCACGACGGTCGCGACTGTTCCTCTTGAGCAGCGCGCCACCTTGGATCTCGTGGCACGTCGGCCCGGAATCGCTGCAGGCATTCCTGTCGCGGCAGCAGTCTTCTCAGTGATGAGCGGCGACGCCGTCAGCATTCGTTATGGCAAGTCCGATGGCGACATGGTGCAGGTCGGCGATGTGCTGATCTCGGTGACCGGGCCCACCCACGAACTCCTTCGCGCTGAGCGACCGGCGCTGAACCTGCTGGGGCGACTCGGCGGCATTGCCTCGATGACTCGTGTCTGGGTTGAGGCCGTGGCCGGCACGAACGCCCGCATCCGCGACACTCGCAAGACGACCCCGGGCATGCGCAAGCTCGAGAAGTACGCCGTTCGCTGCGGCGGTGGCACCAATCACCGCATGTCGCTCTCTGATGCCGCACTCGTCAAGGACAACCACGTGGTGGCCGCGGGCGGAGTTGCCGAGGCCTTCGCACTCGTGCGCGCGAAGTTCCCTGACGTGCCTGTTGAGGTCGAGGTCGACTCCCTCGAGCAGTTCGATGAGGTTCTCGAGGCCGGCGCCGATCTCGTGCTGATCGACAACTTCACCACCGACGAGATGGTCGAAGCGGTGCGCCGAAATGCAGGGCGCGCGAAGCTCGAGGCATCCGGCGGACTCTCGCTCAATGTGGCCCGCGCGGTCGCGGAGACTGGCGTTGACTACCTCGCTATCGGGGCCCTCACGCACTCTGCGGCAGTATTAGATATCGGCGCTGACCTTCGGCAGGAGACATAGCAATGCTTCTAGCAATCGATGTGGGCAATACGAACACGGTGATCGGCCTGTTCGAGGGCGAGCGCATGTCTCGCTCCTGGCGCACCAAGACCGATGCGCGCACCACCGCCGACGAAATCGCGCTGACCTTCCGCGGCCTGCTCGAGGGTGCTGGTGAAATCACCGGCATCGCACTCTGCTCGACCGTTCCGGCAGTTCTTCGCGAAATGCGACTGATGCTCGATCGCTACTTCACCGAGATCCCCAGGGTGATCATCGAGCCCGGTGTTAAGACAGGTGTGCCGGTGCTCACCGACAACCCCAAGGAGGTGGGCGCCGATCGCATTGTCAACACGATCGCGGCGCATCACCTGTTCGGCGGCCCGTGCATCGTCGTCGACTTCGGCACCTCGACCAATCTCGATGTCGTCTCGGCCAAGGGCGAGTTCCTCGGTGGCGCCTTGGCCCCCGGAATCGAAATCTCCCTCGATGCCCTCGCCCAGCGCGCAGCCCAACTGCGCAAGGTCGAATTGGTACGTCCGCGCTCGGCCATTGGCAAGAACACCGTCGAGGCACTTCAGTCCGGCGCCCTGTACGGGTTCGCCGGTCAGGTTGATGGCCTCGTTGATCGCATCTGCGAGGAGCTCGGTGAGGTCACGGCAGTGGTGGCTACAGGCGGTCTCGCTCCGATCGTGGTGCCCGAGTCCCGCACGATCACCCATTACGAGCCAGATCTCACCCTCATTGGCCTTCGTCTGGTCTTCGAGAAGAACGCGGTCTAGGCCGAAGTCCTCCGCCCGATATCTTTCTCTCGTGACGAACGAGACCACGGCCGCGGCCGACCAGGCGCATGACCCCGAGGACGATCTGCCCGAGCAGATGCGGATCCGCCGGGATAAGCGTGAGCGCCTGGCCGAGATCGGTATGGAGCCGTACCCGGTCGGCGTTCCGGTCACCACCACGATTCAGGCCATTCGTGCCGAGCACGGTCATCACGAGCCCGATCACTCCACGGGCCAGTTCGTCGGCATCGCCGGTCGCATTCTCTTCTCGCGCAATACGGGCAAGCTCTGCTTCGCCAGCTTGCGTGCCGGTGACGGCACTGAGATCCAGGCGATGCTGTCGCTGGCCAATGTTGGCGAGGAAGCCCTGGAACAGTGGAAGGAACTCGTCGACATCGGCGACACCGTCTTCGTACACGGTGAGGTGATCACCTCAAAGCGCGGTGAGCTCTCGGTGATGGCTGATTCCTGGACGATGGCGTCGAAGGCACTTCGCCCGCTGCCTGTCGCTCACAAGGATCTCAGCGAGGAAACTCGCATACGCCAGCGTTACGTCGATCTCATCATGCGCCCCGAAGCCCGCCAGATGGCGCGCACGCGCATGGCCGTTGTTTCGCAGCTGCGTCGCAGTTTCGAGGCTCGTCATTACGTGGAGATCGAGACTCCGATGCTGCAGACGATGCACGGCGGTGCTGCAGCTCGGCCATTCGTCACCACCTCGAATGCCTTCGACATCGAACTCTTCTTGCGCATCGCACCTGAGCTCTTCCTCAAGCGTGCTGTTGTCGGCGGCATTGAGCGCGTATTCGAGATCAATCGCAACTTCCGCAATGAGGGCGCTGACTCCACTCACTCGCCGGAGTTCGCCATGCTCGAGTTCTACGAGGCTTACGCCGATTACCGTGACATGGCCCGCACTACTCGCGAGCTCATCCAGGAAGCAGCCGTTGCTGCGACTGGCTCCATGGTCGTCACTCACTTTGACGGCACGCAGCTTGATCTCACCGGTGAATGGGATGAGATCTCGCTCTACGAAGCCACTTCCGCTGCCGTGGGTGTCGAGCTCACGCCTGAAACCTCGGTGACCGATCTGCGTGCACTGTGCGACAAGGCCGGCATCGATTACGCCCCGGGTTGGATCGCCGGCAAGCTGCTCGAGGAGCTCTTCGAGCACTACGTGATCCCGACCTTCACCGGTCCGACCTTCGTGATGGATTACCCGCTCGACACTTCGCCGCTGGTGCGCGAGCACCGCACGTTGCCCGGCCGCGTGGAGAAGTGGGATCTCTACGTCAACGGTTACGAGCAGGCCACCGGCTACTCCGAACTCGTCGACCCGGTCATCCAGCGCCAGCGTCTGGTCGAGCAGGCCGAGCTCGGTGCCAAGGGTGATGCTGAGGCGATGAAGCTTGATGAGGATTTCCTGCGCGCACTCGAGTACGGCATGCCGCCGTCCGGCGGTGTCGGAGTCGGCATCGATCGCCTGCTGATGTCGCTGACCGGCTTAGGTATTCGCGAGACCATCTTGTTCCCGCTCGTGAAGCCGGAACGCTGAGATGAGCGCACTGGTCGTACGTCGTGCGACGACCGCTGACGTCAAGGCGATCCGTGAGCTCGTTGATACCTACGCGGGTGATGGCCAGAAGCTGCTGCGTAAGGCGACAGTGACCTTGTTTGAAAGCGTGCAGGAGTTCGTCGTGGCCGAGGCTGATGGCGAGGTCATCGGCTGCGGCGCCCTCCACGTACTCTGGGAAGACCTTGCTGAGGTGCGCACCGTGGCGGTGCGCCCGGGCTCGATTCGCACGGGCGTCGGCTCCGCGATCTTGAGCAGCCTGCTCGAGCGTGCACGCGAGCTCGGCATCAAGCGGGTGTTCTGCCTGACCTTCGCGATGGACTTCTTCGCCCGACATGGTTTCGTGGAAATCGACGGGACTCCCATTGAGCCTGCCGTCTTCGAGCAACTCCTCGAGTCGTATGACGAAGGCGTGGCCGAATTCCTCGAGCTCGAATGGGTCAAGCCCAACACCCTCGGCAATAACCGGATGCTGCTGGTTCTCTGATGCGCCGCGTGCTCATCGCACTCGTAGTTCTGCCTTTGCTTGCCCTTGCGGCACCGGCGCACGCAGCAGAGGGCTCGCTCTCGGGGAAGGTCATCGTCCTCGACCCCGGGCATCAACTGGGTAACTCGAATCCGAAGTTCCGCAAGGAGATCGCGCAGACTCGTTTCAATGGCTCGATCGTCAAGGGCTGCAACACCACGGGCACCGCGACCAACGCAGGTTTCCCTGAAGCGACATTCACCTGGAAGGTCGCGAAGAGACTCAAGCCCCTGCTCGAGGCGCAGGGCGCCACCGTGCTGATGACCCGCACCTCGAACACGCGCGATGCCTACGGACCGTGCGTGTGGGATCGGGCCGGTTTTGCGAACGCGAACAAGGCCGATGCCCTCATCTCGATTCACGCCGACGGTGCTCCTGCTCGCGCGCATGGGTTCTTCGCCATCGCCCCAACTCGAATCAAGGGCTGGACTGCAGATACATACAAGGTTGACCGTCGACTCTCGAAGGCGATGATCGCGGGGATGAAAGCGGCCGGCGCCACGCCGGCCAACTACATCTCGAACCAGTTGCAGGTCCGTGGAGATCAGTCGACCCTCAACTTCAGCAAGGTGCCGACGACGATCATTGAGGTCGGCAACATGCGCAATGCCAAGGACGCCGCCCGAATGTCGTCGGCCACAGGCCAGCAGCAGTACGCGCAGTGGCTGGCCGCAGGTATTGAGGAGTTTTTCGCGGGCTGACGAGCCGAAAACGCGGCGGCGTGGCCATTGCGCGTGGCCGCACCGTTGGGGCCCTCCACGGCCGGCGCTGGGGCCTAATCCCCACGAGACCCGGAAGCGTGTGAGGTCACCGCGCCACTTCTGTCCCATGCGTATTCCCGCGGGATCACGCGAAGCCCGACAGTGTTCGCGGTGGGCGTATCCCAGCGGGAAGATTCACCCCCTGGGGCGTGGTTGTATCGACTGAGCGGGGTTCGCCCTGGCGGATACCATGGAGGTCATTACCTGAGCCATGGCACAGTGAGATGGAGTGTGAGCGATGTTCGAGCGGTTTACTGACCGGGCCCGTCGTGTGGTCGTGCTGGCGCAGGAAGAAGCCCGCATGCTCAACCACAATTACATCGGCACCGAGCACATACTCCTGGGCCTGATTCACGAGGGCGAGGGCGTTGCTGCCAAGGCCCTCGAATCCCTCGGCATCTCCCTCGAGGCCGTGCGCCAGCAGGTCGAAGAGATCATCGGCCAGGGCCAGCAGGCACCGTCCGGTCACATCCCCTTCACCCCGCGTGCCAAGAAGGTGCTGGAGCTCTCGCTGCGCGAGGCACTTCAGCTCGGCCACAACTACATCGGCACCGAGCACATCCTGCTTGGTCTCATTCGCGAGGGCGAAGGCGTTGCCGCTCAGGTGCTGGTCAAGCTCGGCGCCGATCTGAACCGCGTTCGCCAGCAGGTCATCCAGTTGCTCAGCGGCTACCAGGGCAAGGAGCCCGCAGCAGCCGGCCCGGCCGAGGGCACTCCGTCGACCTCGCTCGTCCTCGATCAGTTCGGCCGCAATCTCACCGCCGCTGCCCGTGAGGGCAAGCTCGATCCCGTCATCGGGCGTGAGAAGGAGATCGAGCGCGTGATGCAGGTGCTTTCGCGCCGCACCAAGAACAACCCGGTGCTCATTGGCGAGCCCGGTGTCGGCAAGACCGCCATCGTTGAGGGCCTGGCCCAGGACATCGTCCGCGGTGATGTGCCCGAGACTCTCAAGGACAAGCAGATCTACTCCCTCGATCTCGGCGCCCTGGTCGCCGGCAGCCGCTACCGCGGTGATTTCGAGGAGCGCCTGAAGAAGGTTCTCAAGGAGATCCGCACGCGCGGCGACATCGTCTTGTTCATCGACGAGATGCATACCCTCGTCGGTGCAGGCGCAGCAGAAGGCGCGATCGATGCCGCGAGCATCCTCAAGCCGATGCTCGCGCGCGGTGAACTGCAGACCATCGGTGCCACTACTCTCGATGAGTACCGCAAGCACATCGAGAAGGATGCAGCGCTCGAGCGCCGCTTCGCCCCGATCCAGGTCGCGGCACCCGATGTCGTGCACACCGTGCTCATCCTCAAGGGTCTGCGCGATCGCTACGAGTCGCATCACCGTGTGTCGATCACCGATGGCGCACTCGAGGCTGCAGCACGGCTGTCGGATCGCTACATCTCCGATCGCCAGCTGCCTGACAAGGCTATCGATCTCATCGACGAGGCCGGCTCACGCCTGCGGATCCGTCGCATGACCGCACCGCCGGATCTCCGCGAGTTCGACGATCGCATTGCTGCAGTGCGCCGCGAGAAGGAGTCGGCAATCGACGGCCAGGACTTCGAGAAGGCTGCGTCACTGCGCGATGACGAGAAGAACCTCATGGCAGAGAAGGCCACTCGCGAGAAGGAGTGGAAAGCCGGAGATCTTGACGTCGTTGCCGAGGTTGATGAGCGCCTGATCGGTGAGGTGCTCGCACTCATGACCGGTATCCCGGTCTCTGACCTGACCGAGGATGACCTCGACCGTCTCCGGCGCATGGAGGATCACCTGCACAAGCGCGTCATCGGCCAGGAGCAGGCCATCAAGGCCCTGTCGAAGTCGATTCGTCGTACCCGTGCCGGTCTGAAGGATCCCAAGCGTCCGTCGGGCTCGTTCATCTTCGCCGGCCCGTCAGGTGTCGGAAAGACCGAGCTCAGCAAGACCCTTGCGGAGTTCCTCTTCGGTGACGAGAGCGCGCTGATCTCGCTCGACATGAGCGAGTACTCCGAGCGTCACACTGCGTCGCGCCTGTTCGGATCGCCCCCCGGCTTCGTCGGTTACGAAGAGGGTGGCCAGCTCACTGAGAAGGTGCGTCGCAAGCCGTTCTCTGTCGTGCTCTTCGACGAGGTCGAGAAGGCGCACCCCGACATCTTCAACTCACTACTGCAGGTTCTCGAAGAGGGTCGTCTGACCGACGCCCAGGGCCGCGAGGTCGACTTCAAGAACACCGTGATCATCATGACCACGAACCTCGGTTCGCGCGATGTGTCCAAGGGCCTGAACCTTGGCTTCGCGCCGGATGACAATGACGGCAACGCCTACGAGCAGATGAAGGTCAAGGTCCAGACCGAGCTGAAGCAGCACTTCCGCCCGGAGTTCTTGAACCGTATTGATGACGTCATCGTCTTCCACCAGCTCAGCGAGCCGGAGATCTTCCAGATCGTCGATCTCATGATCGCCGGACTCGAGAAGCGCCTGGCCGAGCAAGACATGGCCATCGAGCTCACGCCGGCGGCCAAGAAGCTGCTCTCCGAGCGCGGTTATGACCCCGCACTCGGTGCTCGTCCGCTGCGCCGCGTGATTCAGCGCGATATCGAGGACTCGCTGTCCGAGAAGCTGCTCTTCGGTGATCTCAACCCGGGTTCGATCGTCGTGGTTGACGTCACGGGCGAAGACAAGGACCGCGAGTTCAGCTTCAATGCGTTCCCGCGCGAGGAGGCACCTGACGCTCCTCCCGTCGAGAGCGTCAACTAGTCACTGATTCGATACGGCCTTCTCGCGCTACTGCGCGGGGAGGCCGTATCTCTTTCTGGGTAGTTGCTCGACCATGCCATCAGCGATCAGTGATGCGAGTGCGCGCTTTCGCTGCAGCTCATCGCTCCAGGCCGCCTCGATCGCGCTCTGCGGAACTGATGCTGATGCGTGGCGCAGCACGTTCATGATCGCCCCTCGAGCCTGGCGATCACTGCCCTCGAATTTCGCCTGCCTTCGCACGGTGCCGGTGTACTCCGGTCGATCATCGGCCAGCCACCTGCACTGATCGGCGAGGGGGCACTGCTCGCACTTGGGCGCACGTGCCGTGCAGATGAGTGCGCCGAGTTCCATGATCGCGGCGTTCCAGGTGGCGGAGGCCTTCGCAGATCGTGGCGTGAGGTCCTCGGCCAGCATCCGCTCAGCCGCCGTCACATGCGGCAGGGGGAGGGCCTGGCCGGTGACCACGCGTGCGATCACTCGCCGGATGTTGGTATCGAGCACGATTGAGCGCGTGCCGAAGGCGAATGACTGGATAGCGGCTGCGGTGTAGTCGCCGATACCGGGCAGTGAGAGCAGGCTTGCGCGATCAGCGGGCACCTCGCCGCCGAACTCGGTGACGATCAGGCGTGCGGCCTCGTGCAGCCTGCGAGCGCGCCGTGGGTAACCGAGTCGTCCCCACATGCGCACCGGCTGGTCGGCGGGCGCAGCCGCGCAGTCAGCGGGGGTGGGCCAGCGATCCATCCATGCCTGCCATGCTGGCAGAACTCGATCGACAGGAGTCTGCTGCAGCATGTATTCACTGACCATCACCTGCCACGGTGTGCGATCTGCAGCTCGCCAGGGCAGGTCACGCGCATGCCGGGCAAACCAGCGGGCGAGTGGTCGTGCGAGCGGATTCGTGTCAGGCATGGCGGCTGATGGTCTCAGAACTTCGGCTTCGGCGCAGTAGCGTGGGGGTGTGCCCTTGACGCCTGTTGGTCCCGAGCCCCCCATGGTCTACTGGCTGCGACGTGCCTCGATCGCGGTGGTTGCGCTGGTCGTCATCATTGGCCTGTGGTGGCTGCTGGGCTCACGTGGCTCTGCTGACTCCCCGACATCTGCGGCATCAACGGGGGCAGTTGCATCAGCGGCTCCGTCGGCACCGAGTTCCCTCGCACCGATGCCCACGCCCACGGCGAGTGGCGATGCATTGTCGAGTGCACCCGAAGCCGTCGACCCTGCTTCGGGTGAAGCCGCGGCACCCGGCGAGATCCTCGACTGCAAGAACTCCGATATCTCCGTCGTTGCCTTCGCTGAGAAGGACTCCTACAAGGTCGGCGCGAAGCCGGTGCTGCGCATGACGATCCAGAACATCAGCGATGTGGCCTGCAAGCGTGATGTCGGGCCGAAGGCGAACTCGCTTGAGGTCACCTCGGGTGGCTACCACGTGTGGTCGAGCGATGACTGCGGCTCCAGCGATCAGAGCAAGATCATCACCTTGCAGCCGGGAAAGAAGGTCGGCACCGGCATTGAGTGGAATGGCAAGGTCACCACGAAGGGCTGCCCCACCAAGGGCACTGATGCCAAGCCCGGCCGGTATCAGGTTACGGGCAAGAACCTGAAGTCCAAGAGCCCTGCAGGTAACTTCTCGCTCACCAAGTAAGGCTTGGGTCTGGGTTTCAGATCCCGGGGGCGACTTCGAATCACTGGCTTTCGGGGCGAAGCCCACGTGCATTCCGTACCGTTGGTACATGCCGTTAGATCACAGACGTGTCCTCGTCGTTGAAGACGAGCCGCTCATGGCATCGCTGCTTGCAAACGTGCTGACCGGACATGGGTTCACCGTGAGCACGGCTGCTGACGTGGCTGAGGCACGGCGTGAAATAAATGCCTTCGATCCGGACATGCTGCTTCTGGATGTCTCCCTTGGCGAAGGACCAACGGGCATTCACCTCGCACATGCCATGCGGCTATCGCGACCTGATATCGCTATCCTCGTGTTCACGCGCCATGCCGATATCGCTGGCGCGACCAGCGACGGGCTGGCTTTGCCTCCCGGGGTGGGCTTCCTGCGCAAGCATCTGGTGAGCGATCAGGCTTATCTGATCGATGCCATAGAGAAGGTGTTGGGCGAACAGTGGGACCTTGTTGCTGAGGACAGTAAGACCGAAGACGAATTTGCATTCCTTGGTACCAGTGGTTCCCGAGCGCTCAGACTGCTGGCCGAGGGGTACGACAACGAGGAAATAGCGCGGCGCTGCGGTGTGAGCCGAAAGACGGTCGAAAGATGGATCGAACAGATCTATCGGGATCTCGGAATCGACACCAAGGGAGCTCTCAACCCGCGAGTAGCTGCAGCACGCCGATTCTTCTTCGCCGTCGGCGTTCCCGGGGTGGAGAAGTAGAGCGGAATTCGCTCACACCTGGCTGAGGCTCAGAATCGGCAGCAGGCAGGTGGTCGTGGTGCGGGTATCCAGGCGCGTTCGACTCCAGGTGATTGAAGCCTCGTCGAGAAGCGCGGAACCAAGCCCGTAATGGGTCATTGTGAGGTCGCTGCCGCCGTCGTCAATCACGGTGAGAGACAAGGTCCGGGCATCCGCAAATTCGAGCTGCACATCAATCTCACGTGCGCTTCCGTGCCTGACGCTGTTGAAGACAAGTTCGGGGATGAGGTCGTTCACCGACCTCGCGGTGAGTGGGTCGCCCGCTAGAGATGCTCTTGCCAGCGGATCGATGATGACGTTGATGTGCACCGTCCCGGACCAGTTGCTCTGCGTGAGTGCGATGACCCTGTCGATCGGATCAGGATCGGCGTCGTCGAGGTTCAAATCGCTGATCGTCTGGAGGACGTCGGCTTGCAGCGATTCCAGTAGCTCAATGTCATCAGTGCCTTGTGCGACAGCGCGGTCCAGTCGCAGGAACGCGGCGGAGAGTGATGCCTGCACGCGCCCGTGAAGGGCATGAGCGAGGGCTCGCTCACGCTGCCGATACCGCTCGCGGGCGCGAGCAAGCATCCAACGGAGATCCTCCGTCGTGGCCCGCAAGTCGGACTCCAACTCCAGGTTTTGAACGCGTGCAGCTTCGGCGACTGCCAGTGGGGCGCTGATGAGCAGGGCGAAGATGGGCGTGACGATCACGAAGAGGAGCGGGCGCGGTTGGCCCTGCATGTAGGGCAGTGTCGCCAGGCCCAGCGCTGCACCACCCAAGACAACCGCGATGACGAACATCACAGCTTTGGCCCCCGCCCCGCGCTTGGCGGTCAGCCAGATCGCGGCGCGGCGTAGGAGCCAGAAGGCGGGGACTACCACGATCAACGTCGCAGTAAACCAAGCGGCAGATGGTGCGCCGTAGCGGGAATAGTTGAATGGAATTCCCAACCCGATGAGTATGAGTGTGACGATGACAGGGTGGATGCGGGTTGGATTTAGGCCCTCTCGTAGGGCAAGCAGCCAGTTGACCTTCCTCGTTTCCAAGACTGACTTTGGGGCCACCCATCCCGGTGGCTGGGCAGCGAGCTGGTGGCTGAGTGGCCGCACGACATCATCGATGGTCACCCGCATTCTCTCCCGGAGCTGGGACGAATCCGAGACCTGCAGTCCGCCAAGGCTTTCGAGGATCGACTGCCGGATCTCCTCGACGGCCCGATCGCCCAGCAGCACCAAATCTCGCTGGGCCGACTGCTGGAGAACGACAAGTTGGTCGCGGTCGGCCTCGAGTTGTCGGCGTCGGGACTGCAGCCCGCGCACTTCGCTAACGAGGAACCACAGGATCATGGTCACGACCGTCATGTGGCTGACCGACGCCACAATTCTGTAGGTCAGATCCAGCGAATCCGTCACACCGATGAGTACCAACAAGAAAGCGAAGGCCGCTCCGCGAACAGCTGCACCCACGGCCACTGATAAAGCAAGCAGCCAGTTCCAGTCCCTCGCAGGGACGCGTGGGCAGATCATCCGCCAGGTGAGGTACGGGAAAGCGAACATCAGGGCCTGAAGGGCGACAAGCAACAGAACGCGTAAGGCGATGACGCCTATGCCCTCTCCCCGCCCGGCTCCCTCGCCGAACTGGATGATGATGGCCCAGAGTGAAGTCAGGGCGAAGACAGGCAGCGACAGAAGTGCCTCGGGCATCAGTGTGATGCGACGCGTTGACATCCCTCGCACGCTCCATCCGTCACCCACGTCATTCGACACAAGCAGCCCCTTGGCTCTGGCCTACTTTCGCCGGTCAGTATCTCGGATTCGACTGGAGGTGGCCTTGGTGCATGAAAGTGCGGGGGAGTCGGGGTCGTCCGGGAGTGAGGGAAATCCCTCACGGCGAGTGGAGGGTAGGCGACTCGCCCTAGCGTCGCCCACACGCAGGCTTTGTTGGGGGCGAGGCTGCTGATCCCATCGAGAAAGGGCTGCCATGACAAAGTACACCAACGAGAACGCCATGGATCATGTGATCTTGGTGCTGTTCGAAAACCGATCGCTCGACAACATGCTCGGTCACTTGTACGGCCCTGCTGACGGCAAGACCTTTGAAGGCGTCGTCGGCAAAGATCTCTCGAATCCCGTGCCGGCCTGGGCCGAGCATCAGCCGCCGGATGGCAGCGGTGTCGTGCGGTATCACGCTGCAACCGACATGGATTCGCCGAATCCGGATTCCGGCGAGGAGTACTTCCACACCAACGTTCAACTCTTCAACACCCTTGATGATCACAACAGGGGGAAGATGGGCGGGGATGTCACCGCGCCGTGGAACGCACCGGCTCCGCACACGAAGCCGACGATGGATGGATTCGTCACCGACTACATCAGCGCGTTCATTCCTCAGATGGATCGTCAGCCCACCTTTGAAGAGTACGCGCAGATTATGACGGGCTATCTGCCCGAGGATATTCCGGTACTCAGCGGTCTTGCGCGCGACTTCGGTGTCTTCGACCACTGGTATTCAGAGGTGCCGTCGCAGACCTTCATGAACCGGTCATTCTGGACCGCGGCAACCTCGTCGAACATCACCATCAATCATCCAGTGTCGAACTTCATCAACTACAACACCGCCGAGACGATCTTTGATCGACTCGAGGCGCATGGCAAGACCTGGAAGGTCTATGTCATGGAGCCGTGCCCGGTGTCGTTCGCTGGCCTGATCCACATGCCGAGACTGAAGGAGAAGTTCTCGACGAACTTCGCCCCGTTCTCGCAGTTTGAGAAGGATGCGAAGGAAGGCACGCTGCCGAATTTCTCCTTCATCGAACCGAATCTGTTCGCGGGGCATGGCGATTACCATCCGGCAGCGGATCGCGCGATGGTGCCGGGCGACGTTGTCATTCCTTTCGATCCTCCCTCATCGATCCTGGCGGGCGAGCTCTTCCTGGATCGGCTTTACAAGGCTTATCGATCGATGAAGAGTGAGACCGGCGCCAACATTTACAACACCACGTTGTTCATCGGCTGGGATGAGCCAGGAGGCACGTTCGACCACGTGCCACCGGGGGATGTTCCCCCGCCCGATCCCAACGCCGGCCCGGGTCAGTGTGATTTCGCCTTCGACCGTTCCGGCTACCGGGTGCCAGCGATCGTTGTTTCGCCGTGGGTTGAGTCAGGCTCGGTGTACAACGACGAGCACCGTCATACATCGATGATCGCTACCTTGCGCAAGTTATGGAATCTGGGTGACGCCTTCACCGCACGCGATGCCATTGCCAGGCCCTTCGACTACGTGTTCACCCGGGAAACGCCACGTGAGCCGAAGGATTGGGCGGCTATCAACGCCCGTCCTGCGCCGGAGTATCACGTGAACTGGGAGTACACGAACCACTCGCTCAGTGCGCTGGGCAAAGCGGCAACACCGGGCATCATCGCCCAGTTGAAGGCTCATGGCGTCGAGATACCAGCTGATGTTGACACGCCTGGTTTCGCCTTGACTCCGCAGATCGCATGGAGCCTCGTCGAGTTGGCCTCCTACCACCTGTTCCCGCCTTTGGCGCCGTCAAAGAAGACGATCGATTCCATGATGAAGCAACTCAGGGAACAGGTTGCTCAGGCAGTGCAGGTGGCAGCCGCGCAGCAACCGGCCGTAGTAGGTGCGGGGGCCTCAGCGTGAGCAACGCGGAGTTGAATGACAGTGACGTAGAGAGCTCCAACTTCTGGCCCCATCTGGGGCTGTCCGGGCTCCCGAAGAATGTTGTCGAAAGACTCACCGACTTCAACAACCCGAAGCAGGAATGGCGTCGGTTGTTCTCGGAGGTCATGGGCACGTTCCTCCTGCTTCTTGTTGCCGCAGGCTCGGGGCTGATGAATGCCGCATTCGGTGATCCGATTTCTCGCACTGCCGCTGTCGTTGCCCCGGGTCTCATGGTGATGGCCATGATCCTCTTCATGGGGCGAGTCTCCGGGGCTCACTTCAACCCAGCGGTGAGCGTGGCGTTCGCTCTGCGAGGTGATTTCCCATGGCGTCGGGTGCCTGGCTACATCGTCGCCCAGTTCACTGGTGCGGTCCTGGCAGTGCTACTCCTGCAGACGGTCATCGGTGAGTCAGCTTCCAATGGTGGGACCTATCCAGCGCAGTCCACCACGCACCTTGCGGCGTTCGTGATGGAGGTGATCCTCACCTTTGGACTCGTCAGCGTGATCCTCGGGACAGCATCAGGGGCCCAGAACATCGGCATCATCGGCGCACTTGGTGTGGGCGGGTACGTCGCTTTGGCTGGACTGTGGGCGAGCCCGCTGTCGGGTGCATCAATGAACCCCATGCGCTCTCTTGCACCCGATCTCGTCGCTAATGACTTCACCGCCTATTGGGTGTATCTCGCGGGGCCGCTGTTGGGTGCCGCGATCGCCGTGCTTGCCGCGTACATGTTGCGTGGGCGTGGCGGAGGCCTCGCTGGTTCGCAGGCGGCCCAAGGTGGACTGTTCACCCAGCCGAAGAACCCAGGCAAGGCCTAAGTCACGGGAGACAAAGTCGGGTCGCGCGCATTAATGGCCCCGACTGCGCTTGCGGTGCGGTTTCATTACCTATGACTTCCGTTCGGCAGCAGACCAAGACGCTCGCCCTTGATGTTGTGCTCATGGTCGTCGCAGGCTTCGCGCCCGCGATTGTGATGGGTTTTGCCGGCTGGTCGAACGGTGTTAACGTCGCGATTCTTTCCGGCCTCGCCATCTTCATTGCGTGCATGGGTGGCACTGGCTGGCGCACGGGACTGTTCGTCTCACTGCCATTTGCGATCCTCGCCGGCCTCGCCGACTGGGCTGGCTCCACCGCGGTGTGGGCGGCAATCGTCCTCGCCTTTGCCGCGTTCCTGCGTGGTTACGCAGCCAAGGCCGGAATGCATGACGCCCTCATCATGACGGTGATTTCCCTGGGCTTCATCGCCGCATCACCACCTCAATCCAACTCGTCGCTTGCTGCGCCGTTGTTTGTGGCCCTCGTCGCTCTCGGCGCATCTGCGTGGGCGACCCTAGTCATGTATCTCTTGCGCCACCGACTGCATCAGCATCAGCACACCCGACTCGATCCGACTCGGGTGTTGACGTTCAGTCTCGTGCTTGCTTTTCTCGTCGGAGCAGCCACGTGGGCCGTGGTCGCCCTGGATCTCGGTCACACCGGTGGCTGGATCATCCTGACAATCGTCGTGGTGTTCCAGCCGTCGCTCGGAGCCGGATTCACGAAGGCTGCGCATCGTGCCGCGGGTACGGTCCTCGGATTCCTCATCGCGATCCTTGTCGGATCACTGGTTCCCGGGGGTCCACTGCTATCTGTCATCGGCACTGTCTTCTTGATGGTCGCCTTCTTCTTCATGCTCCAGGGACGTCCCTACTGGCTGTATGCCACGGTGCTCACGCCCGCGATCGTCCTGCTGGAGAGTTCGGGTTCAACAGTCAACACGGTGGCGGAGGAACGACTCGGGGCCACGTTGATTGGTGTTGCGGTCACCCTCATCGTGATGCTCGCGCTTGTGCCTTTCTCTACCCGCCTATTCGGGGCATCGCCCGCAACCACGAATTGATGGGAGCGCCTGAGCATCCCTTGCCCATGGACCTACATGAAGCGTTCGAGAATGCTGGACTCAGCAATTCTCGAGAGGCCCTCGCGCACTGAGCGTGCCCTGGCCTCGCCGACACCCTCGACCTTTTGAAGATCGTCGATTCCGGCGCCGAGGAGTCGCTGCAAGCCGCCGAAGTGAGCCACAAGGCGGTCAGTGATGACCTCGGAGAGTCGCGGCACACGGGCCAGGATGCGGTAGCCGCGAGCCTGCACCGGCTGGTCGAGTAGATCGGCACCGCCGGCGAACCCATATGCGCCGGCGACGAGGCCGAGATCCAGCAGTTCATTCGCGCTGAGTGCATCAAGTTGACCGAGGGCAAGCTCGACGCCCTTGCGCTTCTTATTCGAGGTGGCAGCAAGGTAATCGCGCACCAGCAGCACGCGATCACTCTCGACACCTGCGACGAGCTCGCCGAGTTGAAGACTCAGTAGTCGGCCTTCAACACCAAGCTCGACAACGTAGCTTTCGATTTCGCTAGCGATGCGACGCACCATCTCGAGGCGCTGCGAGGTGGTGGCGATATCGCGGACGGTGACGAGATTCTCGATCTCGAGGGCGAAGAGTGAGGAATCAACTTCGTTGAGCCTGGATTTGTAGCGCTCCAGGGTGGCGAGCGCCTGATTAGCGCGGTTGAGAATCTCCGAGGTGTCGTCGAGCACGTAACGACGACCGTCGACGTACAGGGCGATGATGTTCATCGACTTACTGACGCTGATGACGGGGTAGCCGGTCTGGCGCGACACGCGATCAGCGGTGCGGTGCCGGGTGCCGGTCTCGTCAGTAGCGAGCGAAGCATCGGGTACGAGTTGAACGGCGGCACGCACGATCGTCGCGCCGGCCGTATCGAGAATCACTGCGCCGTCCATCTTCGAGAGTTCGCGAAGGCGGGTTGCGGAGAACGGCACGTCGAGGGTGAAGCCGCCGTTGGCGATGCTCTCGACCGAGCGGTCGAATCCGAGAACGATCAGCGCACCCGTGCGGCCGCGCAGGATCCGCTCGAGTCCATCGTTGAGTTCCGTGCCGGGTGCGACCCGCGCGAGGATCTCCTTCAGGCGCGCATCGAAGGATGTCTCGGCTGGGGTCACATCCTGACTCTAATAGTCAGCGAGAGTTCAGAGCTGCACTGAGCGTGCCGACCTCGATGATGCCGCTTACCTTCGAGTCGAGTCGCTCGCGGGTGCCCTGCGGCACCAGGATCCGGCTGTAGCCCAGGCGACTTGCCTCCGCGATGCGTTGAGTGATCATCGGCACCGCGCGGATATCGCCGGAGAGGGTGACCTCGCCAATCGCGGTCATGTCGGCAGGCAGCGCCTGGTCGCGGGCGCCGGAGGCAATGGCCAGGCAGATGGCCAGGTCGGAGCCGGGGTCGGAGAGCTTCATGCCGCCGACAGTGGCGACGTAGACGTCCTTGTCGTACAGCTTGAGCCCGGCAGCACGTTCGGTGACAGCGGTCAGCATGGCCACGCGTGAGGTGTCGAGGCCGGAGACGCCACGGCGCGGATTCGGATTGGTGGTGGGCGCAATGAGCGCCTGGATCTCGGCGAGCAGCGGGCGACGGCCCTCGATCGTGACGGTGACACAGGTGCCGGGCACCGGTGCATCGCGGTGTCCGCGGAAGAGCGCGCTGGGGTCGGGCACCTCGCGCATGCCGGTGTCGGTTTGTTCGAAGCAGGCAACTTCATCGGCAGGCCCATAACGATTCTTGATCGCGCGCAGCAGTCGCAGTGACGTGTGGCGATCGCCGTCGAGCGAAAGCGTGGTGTCGACGATGTGCTCGAGTGAGCGCGGGCCGGCGATCGTCGAATCCTTCGTTACCTGGCCCACCAGGCAGATTGCGATTCCGCGCGACTTCGCGACGCGGGTCAAGGCCTGCGCAACTTCCATCACCTGGGTGACACCACCGGCGCGACCCTCGATGTCGGCGGAGGCAACGGTCTGAACGGAGTCGATGATCACGAGGGGGATATCAGGGCCGTGATGATCGAGGTGGCCGATCACGACAGCGAGATCGTTGTCATCGGCGAGTAGCAGGTGTTCGCTGGAGGCGCCGATGCGGCGTGCGCGCACCGCGATCTGCTCAACCGACTCTTCTGCGGAGATATACAGCGTTGGCTTGCCAGTGCGCTGAGCGATCGAATCAGCGACTGTGAGAAGGAGCGTGCTCTTGCCCGCGCCGGGTTCGCCGGCGAGCAGGAGGACCTGCCCGCGCACGAGACCGCCACCGACCACGCGATCGAATTCGGCGATACCTGACTGCATGCGCGGGGGAGAGGCACTGGAGGTGACCTCGGAGACCTGGCGTGCGCCCTTGCTCGGCGCACGACCTGTGGTCGATGACTTCAGGCCGACATTGGGTGCCGCCTCGGGCAGCTCGGCAACCGTGCCGAACTCGCCGCACTTGGAGCAGCGACCCTCCCAGCGCAGGGCGGTAGCGCCGCAACCGCTGCAGGAGTACTTCGGCCCGGCTTTCGCCATGGCTACTTCGGGTCCGCCGGATGCAGCATGAGCGACAGGTTGCCCGGCGAGGCCTGCATCAGCGCCATACGCTCATCGCAGATACGTGCGAGCTCGTCGTAGCCCTTCTGGCCGATGAGAGCGATGAGTTCATCCTTGGCGTAGATGTAGACAGGGTTCACGCCATTGTGGGCCTCGGTATTGCCGCTGCAGTACCAGTCGAAGTCATGGCCGCCCTCGCCCCAGCCGCGACGGTCGTACTCGCTGATCTGAACAACCAGGCGCTCCTTGCCGTCCTCGTACTCGAGGTTTTCGTAGCTGCGGCGCATCGGAAGCTGCCAGCACACCTCGGGCTTGGTCTCGACGAAGGAGACGCCCTCCTTCTCAGCGAGGTGATGCAGCACGCAGCCGAAGGCACCATCGAAGTCACGGCGGTTGTGGAAGATGCAGGCGCCGTCGACGACGCGGGTCTTGCGCGCACCATCTTCGGTCTCGATCCAGCCCTTCTTCTCCGCGACGTCAGCGAACTGCCACATGTCGGGGGTGAGCTTCTCGACCCAGCGCTTGACGCGCTTCTCGTCCTTCTTCTCGGAGAAGTGCGCACCGTGGCTGCAGCAGCCGTTGTCGGGGCCGTCCTTGTAGATGCCCTTGCATCCGCTGCCGAAGATGCAGTTCCATCTCGAGGTCAGCCAGGTGAGATCGGCGCGGATCAGCTGCTCGTCGTCATTGGGGTCGACGAACTCCACCCACTGGCGCGGAAAGTCAAGGGGTACCTCAGGCATTTGCACAGCCTATGGCCCTGATCAGACACTCGGATTGGAACCCTCATGAATGCATGATGAACGGTCAGCCGATAGCGTGCCGCCATGCGCATGGGAGTGCTCGATATCGGGTCCAACACGGTCCACCTCCTCCTTGTCGATGCCCATCACGGCGCTGCACCGATCCCGGCATCGAAGCTGAAGATCCCACTGCGCCTGGCCGAGCACCTGACTCCAGAAGGAGATGTTGACGAGGCTGCGGTCACTGAACTGATCGACTTCATCGTCAAGGGACAGTCGATGGCCGAAGATATGGGCGCCACCGAGTTGATGGCCTTCGCTACCTCGGCAATTCGTGATGCCCGCAATGGCGACATTGTTCTTCAGCGCATCCAGCACGAGACCGGCCTTGCGATCGAGGTGCTCTCCGGCGAGGACGAAGCCCGGATGACCTTCCTGGCGGTGCGCCGCTGGTTCGGCTGGTCGGCCGGCCGCCTGATGGTGATGGATATCGGTGGCGGCTCATTGGAGCTTGCCTCTGGCACTGACGAGGAGCCTGACGTCGCCGTTTCTGTGCCCCTTGGCGCCGGGCGTCTGATGCGTTCGCACCTCATTGGCGATCCCCCCACGACCGAGTCACTGCGCGAGGCGCGCAGATACGCGCGAGCCACGATCGCCGAGGTAGCGGGCCGACTGCGTCGCGTCGGCGAGCCGCGCATCGCCGTGGCCAGCTCCAAGACCTTCAAGCAGCTCGCCCGCATCGCCGGTGCGGCTCCCTCGGCCGACGGTATGTATGCGCCGCGCAACCTGAGCCTTGCCGACCTCCAGGCCTGGGTCCCGCGGCTGGCCGAGATGACTGCGGTTGAGCGCAGCAGCCTGCCCGGTGTCTCCGAGGGCCGCTCCGAGCAGTTGGTGGCCGGCGCGATCGTGGCCGAGGCAGCGATGGACATCCTCGATATTTACGAACTGGTCATCTGCCCATGGGCCCTCCGGGAGGGCGTAATCCTCAACCGCATGGATACCCTGCCTACATGACCGATCCGGTGCTCGGCCTGACCTCAGTAGAGGTCGCCGAACGCGTCGCTGCGGGCCAGGTCAATATCGCGCCAGAGGCCAGCAGCCGCAGCCTGGGCAGCATCATCCGAGCGAACACCTTCACCTGGTTCAACGGCCTGATCGGCGGCATGTGGGTAGTCATGCTGCTCGTCGCCCCGATTCAAGATTCCCTCTTCGGCATCGTCATCATTGCGAATACGGCCATCGGCATCATCCAGGAGTTTCGAGCCTCGCGCACTCTTGCCAAGCTCGCAGTTCTCGGCGAGGCCAAGCCCACTGTGCGCCGCGATGGCATCGATGTCGAGGTCAGCGCCGTCGACATCGTGCTCGATGACGTCATCCTCATCTCGACGGGTGATCAACTCGTAGTTGACGGCGTAGTCCTTTCCTGCGACGGACTCGAGATCGACGAGAGCCTGCTCACCGGTGAGGCGGATCCGGTCGACAAGGTTGCCGGCGATCAGGCGATGTCGGGATCATTCGTGGTCGCGGGCTCGGGCTCGTATCAAGCCACGCGTATCGGTCGTGACTCGTTCGCAGCGGGGCTCACCGAACAGGCGAAGCAATTCCATCTGACGAACTCAGAGCTACGCGATTCACTCAATCGATTCATCCGGATCATCTCTTACCTCTTGCTTCCCGTCGGGCTGCTGCTGTTCGTCTCCCAGGTCTTCCGCGCGCAGATTCCCTTTGATGCAGCAATCCGCGGAACCATTGCCGGCGTCGTGACGATGGTCCCGGAGGGCCTCGTGCTCCTCACCAGCATTGCGATGGCCATCGCCGTCATTCGTCTTGCCGGCAAGAAGGTGCTCGTTCAGGACTTGCCAGCTGTCGAGGTGCTCGCCCGGGTCGACACCATCTGCGTCGACAAGACCGGAACCTTGACGGAGCCCGGGATGCGAGTGCGCGAGGTGATCGCGCTAGATACAAGTGCGCCGATCGACTCGGCCCTCAGCTCGCTCGCGGCTGCTGAGTCGAGCCCGAATCCAACCCTCCAGGCCATCGCTGAGGAGTATCCGGTTGTCGGATGGGAATGTTCCGCCAACGTGCCGTTCTCGAGTGCGCGTAAGTGGTCGTCAGCGACTTTCGCTGATCACGGTGCCTGGGTCATCGGCGCTCCGGAGATGCTGCTGCCTGACACCGATCCGCTGCGCACGCGCTCTGATGCCATCGCTGCGGATGGCGCGCGCGTCTTGCTTCTGGCGCGCGCAATCGGCGAGCCTTCGGCCGAGAATGGCCCCGGGGCCGTGACTCCTGCTGCGCTGGTGGTCATCGACCAGCGACTGCGTGCGGATGCTGCCGAGACTGTCGAGTACTTCCTTGCCCAGGGAGTTCACATCAACGTGATCTCCGGTGACAACCCCGCAACCGTGGGTGCCATTGCCCGCGAGGCAGGCATCCCTGGCGCCGATCATCCTTACGA
>JBIJBU010000210.1:0-2858 GCA_044345075.1 Candidatus Nanopelagicales bacterium
GTCCTTATGGACCGGGCCCACTCTCATTTTTCCCTGACGTCAATTCAGTATCTTTACTTGACGTTCAGTATCTCAGGGGGGAGAATCTGACTACCCCTTCACGAGGAGCACAGATGACCGACCTTCAGGTTTCGCCGCAGCGAGCATCCGACGAGCCGAAGCCGCCGATGTCGCCCGCCACCAGCGTGCAGGAGTTCCTCGACCACGATGCGCGCCCGGTGCCCCCGGTGCTGCGTTACAGCATCAACGAGGATCTCGGCAGCGAGCCCCTCGATGTCGAGCGCTTCATCTCCCGCGACTTCCATGACCGCGAGGTCGAGAAGGTATGGCGCAAGGTCTGGCAGTTCGTGTGCCGCGTCGACGAAATCCCCGAAGCCGGCGATCACATCATGTACGACATTGCCGATGACAAGTGGCTCATCATGCGCACCAACACCGGCGACATCAAGGCGCTGTCGAATGTCTGCCTGCACCGCGGTCGCGCCCTGCGCACCGAAGACGGTCGCGTCAGTGAGCTTCGCTGCCCCTTCCACGGCTTCAGCTGGAATATCGATGGCACCTCGAAGTTCATTCCGTGCCAGTGGGACTTCCCGCAGATCGATCAGCCGACCTTCTCGTTGCCCGAGGCGAAGGTTCATGTCTGGAATGGTTTTGTCTTCATCAATCCCGACCCCAACTGCGAGTCATTCGAGTCCTACGTCGGCACGATGCTCAACGACTGGGATCGCTGGAATTACGACGATCGCGTCATCTACTCGCACTTCGGTGGTGTGATCAACGCCAACTGGAAGATCACCGGTGAGGCATTCATCGAGGGCTGGCATTCGCTCGCCACTCACCCGCAGATGATGGAGTGGCTCGGCGACGAGAACACCCAGTACGACGTCATCCCGGAGGAGAACTGGAGCCGCCAGATCGTCCCGCAAGGCGTTCCCAGCCCGACCATCGCGAACCACATCAGCGAGCAGGAGGTTCTCGACTCGTACTACGAGACTCGTGCCTTCTACACCGCGGGCAAGGGCCGCGACCTCGCCATGGAGAACGGCCAGACTCCGCGCGTGCCGGCTGACTCCACGGCCCGTCGCGAGCTGGCAGCAGAGATGCGCGTGGCGCTGGCGAAGCAGTTCGGTACTGATCAAGATCACTGGACAGACTCCGAGCTTCTCGACGGAATCCAGTACTTCTTGTTCCCGAACTTCTACTTCTTCGCGGGCCCGCGTACGAACGCCATCTATCGCTTTCGCCCGCTGGGCAATGATCCCGACAAGTGCCTGGCCGAGGTGTACCTCCTCGCACAGGCACCGGCCGATGGCTCGAAGAAGAAGGCGCCGGCTACCCGCTGGTTGCAGCCTGGTGAGACTTTCTCCGACATTACGGAGATCGGCCTTCTCGGCCCTGTCTTCGATCAGGACTACGCGAACCTGCCGCACATCCAAGATGGCCTCAAGTCACTGAAGACCAAGGGCATTCAGCTGGGGCGCTACCAGGAGAACCGCATTCGTCACTACCACCAGATTCTGGATCGCTGGCTGGCCAAGTAAGGCCTCAGCTCTGGGGGTTAGTACCGCAGCACGTAGGAGACCCGGTCCATTCGCGCACGTCGACTGACGCGCAGGACCGGGTTTCCGTCTTGATCGGCGGTAAGGCCGTCGCGCACGATCAGCGGGGTGCCGGCCTTGATGCCAAGGATCTCTGCATCCTCCGCGGAAGCCGCCTCTGCGGAGAACGCGCGCCACATCGGTACGAGTTCGCCGATGGCGTCATTGAGCTGGCCGTACAGGCCGCTGACCGGTGACCAGTTGCGCTTGGGGTCCTTGAGCAGTTCCATCGGGAACCACGAGCTCGACCACATCCACACGTCGTCGTCGACGACCAGGGCATTGTCTACCCGCCAGAGCGGGCCGGACGGCAAGCGAAGCTCGGCATTGTGCGCGGGACTGTTGACTTTGCTGGCCTTGAGCAGGATGTCCTCGTAGGAGTGCCCCTGCTCACTGATCTGCTGGGTGATGCCCGAGACCAGTGAGTCCGTCGAAAGCGACTGCGAGACGGGCAGGCGCACCACGGATCGGGCTACGTAGGTGCCGGAGCCTTGGCGAGATTGCACGAGGCCCGCGCGAGAGAGTTCCTCGATTGCGCGCCGCACGGTCAGGCGGTTGACCCCCATCTCGGTGGCGAGGGTGGTCTCGCTGGGCAGCTTGTCTCCGGGGCCGTACTCGCCGCTCGCAATCGCAGAGGCCAATGACTGGCGCACCTGCTCGTACAGGGGGAGTTCGGTCATGGGTGACAGGGTACGGATTGTCTAGACAGGTTGCGGCCTTTGGGTAGTTTCTTTAGATGGACTCCAGTAGTGTTCCCCACGTGACCTCCCTGGAAAGCCGCGTGCAGCGTCTTGAGGATCGCTTCGCCATTAACGACCTCATCGTGCGCTACGCCGTGCTGCTTGACGACATGTTGTTCGAGGAGGTCGGTCTCCTCTTCACCGAGGACGGTGTGTTCGCTTCGTCCAATAGCGTCACGACCGGACGCCAGGCGGTCATCGAGAATTTCCGGGTCAAGCACGCCCCCTTCCCGATGACCTTGCATGATCCCCACGGTGTTGCCGTCCACTTCATTGACGACGACCATGCGCGCGGAACGGTCATCGGTTACGCAGAGCTCGCAAACGAGCAGCACACGATCGTTACGAACATCCGCTACCAGGACGACTACCGCAAGGAAGACGGCGTCTGGCGATTCGCGAAGCGCCTTGTGCTCTCCACATATGCGATGACTGTTGATGACTTCAACGCAGGACGTGCCGGGCTCGCGCAGCGCAAGATCTGGCCGAATCGACCGGTGGGCGATGCCGAGCTGCCGGA
>JBIJBU010000186.1:0-3225 GCA_044345075.1 Candidatus Nanopelagicales bacterium
GACTGAGCAGCTGACATGGCGCCAGAGCCCGGCACGCCCGAGAACGAGAATGAGAATCCCGATCTCTCGGCTCAGAAGGAACAGCGCGCATGGGACGCGATCGTGGCCGATCTCTCGGGCACCATCGACATCGGCGATCTCACGCCGACGCCTGATCCGTTCATCGATGAACTACTAGCCGAAGAGGGTGACTACCAGCCGCCTCATCCCCCGCCCCTGAAGGCGCCGGCAGACGCTGTCGCACGCTTCGCCTGGGCCGGCGCGCTTGGCGGTCCGGTCTTCGTCGTGGTCACCTACGTCATGGATCTCGGCGGCTGGCTTGGAGCAGTGGGAGTTTTCGCGAGCGTTGCTGGTTTCGTCACCTTGATCGCTCGGATGCCGCATGAGCGCGATAGTGATGACGATGGAGCCGTGGTCTAGCGCGAGGCTCGACGCGCGATATCTGCCGCGCCGATGAGGCCAGCATCATTGCCCAGGGAAGCCACACGCACCTGTGGCACCGGCCGCAAATCGCCACCGGGCATCTGGGCCGCGAGCGTGGCACGAGCAGGCGCAAGCAGGAGGTCACCGGCTTCGCACACTCCGCCGCTAATCACGAAGGCAGCCGGGTCGAGGACTGCCGTGAGGTCTGCCAGACCCATCCCGAGCCATTCACCGCAGATACGGAAGGCATCGATCGCGACAAGGTCACCGGCGAGGGCTGCCTGCGTTACCTGCGGACCCTGAATGCCTTCGATGGTTCCGTCACCGAGCGAGATAAGCAGCGCCGCATCCGAAGGACGCTCGGCGGCGAGCTCCCGAGTTTGACGCACGAGAGCGCTACCGCTGCAGTACTGCTCCCAGCAGCCAAGCCGCCCGCAACCGCATTCGCGGCCATCGGGAACGAGAGTGATGTGACCGATTTCGGCTGCTCCGCCTGTTGCACCACGCAGCATCATGCCGCCGACGATGACGCCGCCACCGATACCGGTGCCGACGGTCACCACGGTGAGATCGTCGACGTCGGCACCCGCACCGAAGGTGAACTCCCCCCAGGCTGCGGCATTGGCATCGTTCTCGGCAATGACTGTCACGCCCAGCTCGGATTCGAGAATCGCGCGAACCTCGACACGTCGCCATTGAAGATTGGGTGCCCAGAGCACGGTAGAGCGCGTGTTCTCGACCTGACCGGCGATACCGAGACCGACTCCAACGACCGGAGCGACCGAGTCGGCCATCAGCTCACGCACGACCTCGGCCACGACAGCGAGCACCGCGGCAGGATCCTGGGCGGGGGTAGGTCGCCGTGCGGTCGCGAGCACATGTCCGGCCTCGTCGACCAGGCCGGCGAGGATTTTTGTCCCGCCGACGTCGACACCAATGGAGTTGCTCACCTGCACAGCCTAGAACCCTCGACGTTCGACCTGAATCCAGGAAATAGATCGAGGGGCGCGGGGCGTCGCGGGCTCACTGCGGACGCCCTGGACGAGAGACGTTCCCTTGCAAATCAGGCAGTCCGGATGCTCACGCGGATCCAGGTGATCGGCATGCGGGGCCAAGACGAGCTCCGATGCCCAGTCGAACAACTGCTGGGCTCCAGCGATCAGCGAACCGAGGCTCATGCCCGAGTCGGCGGAACTCGAGGATTTCGGGGCATCGGCAGAGGTGGGCTCCTCGGCTGAGGAATCCCCCGAGAACCACCAGGGAGTCATGCGATCAGCCATTGCTCCTCCAGACATCAGGGTCGGGGACGAGCTCAATCGTCAGAGCAGTCGGGGTCGCGAACGCGCGAGTGATGACGCAACGACGGAGCACCGACGGCAGCTCACGCACTCGTGTCACGCCGTCAATGTCGATGATGACTCGATCATCAGAGCGGCCGACGCGCAGGTCGCCACGGGCGGGAATACTCACCGGAATGCTCCAGGTGAATCCGTTCTCGGTCGACTCAATGCCTTCAGGTTGCCGTGGGGCATGCTCGCTCCACACGGGGCGGTTCTTCTTCACCACGCGCAACCGAGTAACGACTGCGTCGCCCTGCTGTTCGCGCAGGGGCAGGAAGCGGCTGGGGATTGGCAACGAGCCTTCAGCGATAGCTTGCGCCTGTCGACGGCGAGAGGCGGCCCATGACTTCGGCCAGTCATCCTTTTCGCGCGGCACCTGGTTGACGTAGATCAAGTCGACGGCGACCTCGTAAAGAGAAGCGATCAGCGCGGCAGTCGCCAGCTCAGGGATACCGCGATCATCGGGGAGGCTGACGAGCCGAATTGAAGTATCAGTGCTCCGCAGGCACTCACGGATCCGTTGCAGCTCGTGACGCAACTGGCTCAAAGGGGCGTCGACATCGTCGCGCACAACCGCCATGGCCGGAGTCATCAATGCTGAAGCGAGCACGTCGAGGGTGTCGATCGTCATCAGAAGTCGAGCGAGCTGGCCGAGTGGGCCCACATCGACGACGGCGAAATCGATCTCCGGGTCTGTCACGCATTCCGTGATTGCAGCGAGTGCCAAGAACTCATCGATACCCGGCAAGATGGGGAGCTCCTCGGGAAGGACTCGCTCGGAATCGCGCAGAATCAAGATGTCGGCGGCCAGAGCACTGAGCCACTGCGCAGCCGATGCTCGCGCTACCGATGCCTCGCGCACATTACCTAGGTCGATGAGCTGAACGCGCGCACCGTCGGCGACAGCCTGGAGTGCGGTGGCCTGAGCGATGGTGCTCGTGCCGGCTCCCCCGGTGCCGCTAAGAAGCAGAAGTCGCACCGGACTCCACGCGCTTCTTCAGGCCCTTCAGGGCAGTGTCGACGATGACCTTCTCGGCCTTGCGCTTGATCATGCCGATCATCGGGATCTTGACGTCGACGGCGAGTCGATACTCGACGGTGGTGGTGCCATTGCCGTTGTCGGTGAGCAGGTAGGCGCCGTCCATCGCGGTGAGCACGTCGGCCTTGGTGAGCTTCCAGGTGACCTTGTGATCACCCTCCCAGTCGTACTCAAGCTCGTAGGTGTCCTTGATGGGGCCGGACGCCAGCTGGAATCGCGCATCGGCCGGCCGTCGGTCTTCCTCGTAGATGCTCAGGATCTTCACCGACGTGATGCCGTCGCTCCAGTCGGGGTAGGCCACGAGATCAGCGATCACGGCCATCACCTGGGCGGGCGAGGCATCGATCACGATGCTGGACTGGGTCTGCTCGGACATGGGTGCAGGCTACCTCGTCACGAGATGAGACGAATCAGACCTCGAGC
>JBIJBU010000054.1:0-11502 GCA_044345075.1 Candidatus Nanopelagicales bacterium
TCAACCGGCTCGGACCTGTGGACTGCTGTGACATTGTGCGCTCCTTCACTCTGGGCGATGGATACAAATCACGGCCAGGAGTACCTGGTCTCTTCCTGTTCTACTCCCCTTTTTGCGGCCGCGCCGCATAACTCGCCAGGAATTTCTGGCCCTGACACTCCCCTGACACAACCCCTCTATATGGCCATCCGAAAGCGATGCCCCCGGCCGATTGTCAGGGGGCATCGACACACTGTTTTCCGCGGGTGCGTGCACTGTCCGACCGTGTTCGCCGCGCTGCTCAGCGCCATAGGCATGAGCCCTTGGCCGCGAGCCGGACGTGCTCGCCTCGTATGAGGACACTAGGCCGAAGTGACAGACGCCAGAGTGATCTTTTCTGTCTCCGCACGTTGGGCCCGAGCCATCGCCGCGGCCTGACCGCGGCCATCGACGCCGAGTGTTCGATAGAACGCCATAGTCTCCTGGCGGATGGTCGACTCGCTGAAGCCCACCACGTGCGCAATCTGCGCGTTGGTTCGCCCGGCGCAGATGTGATCGAGAACAGCAGCCTGCCGAACGGTGAGATCCAAGATCCCGGAGGGGCGGCGGCGATCACTCACGACTGCTGAAGCACCGGAGGCATGGCGTCGCTCAGCGGTCGCCCAACGATTCTGGCTGACCCCTGTCGCGAGCTGAAGCCGTACGTAAAGTGCGAAAAGCGCGACGATGGCCTCGAAGTCGGCCGTCAACGGCGACTCCATCGAATGCTCATCAAAGAAGAGCTGGATCGCCCCTATGCGCTCACCCCGCGAGCTGATCGGCCAAATCGCTGTTGGAACGAGCAGGAAGCCACGCGAGGAGAACTCTGGGAAAAGCTCTCGAATTCCCGCTGCACGGGCGTGGAGGGTGGGTTGTCCCGAGCGGATAGCTTCGGCGAGCGGTGACAGATCCACCGCAGTCTGCTCCGCGCAGGCCGCCAGGCTTTGCTCGTCGAGTCCAAAAGATCCGGCAATTCTTAGGGATCCGCTTGTCTCGAGAACGCAGATCAATGCGCCAATTGGTCGAGCCTCAGCGGCGACATTCAAGGTGAGGTGTCGGCAGAGAGATTGTGGGTTCGGGGTTCCACCGAGAAATTCAATTGCATCAAGAAGCACTTCGGCACTGGGCTTGTCCAGGAAAGCATTCCAGGTTGTGCTCTCCAGGACTCTTTCTCCTGGTTCGTGATTCTCTTCATGTCCGGTCCTGCTGCGGGTGCCCACGACGCCCCCCTCCCCCTATGCGAATGACGAACATGTCGAACTCGCTACTGTCAACGTAGTCCGCAAGCGCGAAGACAAGAATCGTTGCTCAACATTTGACCGAACATTTGACGGGCTTCCTGACATCAGCACACAGGTGTCTGCTAAGTCCTCAGCGCAACTGAAACATGCGAGATGCTCGTCATCCACTTCTCGTCCAGCAGTCGAGCGAATTTCTGCTCATTGATCGCAGCCACGTGCGCCTGAACGGGGCTCAGCCCTCAGTTCGGAGCCGATAGTCAGCGATCAACTCAGTTCCTGCCGTTACCGGCTCGAAAAGGAGTTCATTCATCTCGGTCACGACCTGCTCATGCACCATCTGGGAGTAGAGATCGGTGAAGACATGGGCTTCGTCAGCAGCCCAGCCTTCGAGTGCAACGTTGACCACATCTCGCGGCTCCGCCTTGGCAATCTCATAAGTCGCGATGATGTCGGTGTTTGTAAAGCCCGGATGAACGTTCGAGACCTTGACGCCCACTTTGCGCATGTCCTCACGTAGGCCCATGCCCATGAAGGTTGCGGCGGACTTGCTTGCGCTGTACATCGGGCCACCGCGTGACATGGCGAGCGCTGCCGTGGATTGCACGAGGATCACGCCGCCTTCCCGCTCGATGATTCCCGGCAGCAAGCCGGCGATCAGCCGACGCGGACCAAAGACGTGCACTTCGAAGAGCTCGCGCACAAAGGCATCGTCGAGTTCATGAACGCTTCCGCTGCCACCTCGCCCGGCATTCGAGATCAGCAGGTCAACATCACCTGTCTGCGCGATGACTTCATCGACCTGTGCAGGCTCGGCCACATCGAGTCGCAGCGTGACGACTCGCGAGCCATACTTTTCCGCGGCCCACTCGAGACTCTCGGTCTTGCGGGCGCAGGCATAGACCTTCGCGGCACCCGACTCCATCAGTGCATCGACGAAACAAGCACCGATTCCGCGATTCGCGCCCGTGACCAGTCCTACCTTGCCTTCGAACTCGAACACGCTGGCCCCTCGCACCTAGGTGTGGTGCAGCCTAGCCATCAGACACGAGCGACCTGACGGAGCAACCCACCCGTACGCAGACGAATGCGCGATTGTCGCGGCCGGCTGCATCGAGATTTTCCTGATGCGCGTTACTGATGGCCGTTACTGATGTTGTGAATGTGTCCCAGTGTTACTGGAGTAGCGATCGACGAAAAAACTTTTTGAATTTCTTGGAAAAAGCTCTTGCACGCGAAGTGTTGCGGGGGTAGAAATCTCCTACCGAGCCGCAAGGCGAGGGTCAGCACCAAGATCGAAGGCCCGCCCGGGGAAGGTCCGGGGCTCCACATGCTGGTGGGGTGGCAGCGAAGAAGGGCTGAGGCAGTACAGGGAGACGGCAGCGCGGAAACGCGAGGCGAGCGGCGACGGACAGCATCCGGCGCAGGCCCCGAGAAATCGGACGGAACTCGAGCAGCCAACGCGAAGACCCCTCGAACTCATACTTCGAGGGGTCTTCGTCTTTTTATAGGACATAACCCCGTGATCGTCATGGAGCCACGCCGAAGAGGTAGCGGTGTGGGTTTAGATCGACCAGGGCCCCCAGGTGGCCGCCACGAACGATGCGGGAGGCTGCGCCTGCGCATAAGGTGAATGAGTGAGGCTCATCGGCAGACTGCGACGTCGCAAGGCTGTCATCGCCGCGGTTGTGATCATCGGGCTGCTCGCCGCGATCGCGATCGTGAGTTCACTGCGCTCATCTGGTTCACCCGTGACGCCCGAAGCGCTGACACTCGATGGCGCGTCCACGTCTTCGTCCGACGCCACGCCCGTCCGTCTGGATGCCGATCTCTACCTCCCGCTCACCGAGGGCACCGAATCCACCGGAAACACGAGGCCTACCTCACCTGCAATCCTGCTGGCCCATGGCTTCGGCGGCAGCAAGAAGTCAGTTGCGGCTCAGGCGGAGTCCTTCGCCGCGGCCGGGTTCGTCGTGCTTACGTACTCGGCGCGCGGCTTCGGGGCATCCACAGGTTCTATCTCGATGAATGCTCCCCAGTACGAGGTCGCTGACGCCTCGCGATTGCTGGACTACCTCGCCACTCGGCCCGAAGTCACCGTTGATGCCCCAGGAGACCCGCGAGCAGGAGTTGCCGGTGGTTCGTACGGTGGCGCACTTGCCCTGATGGCCGCGGGCTACGACCCGCGCGTCGACGCGATTGCCGCCGACATCACGTGGAACAGCCTGGAGAACTCACTGTTCGGGCAGTCACTGACCGGGGACGGCGCGCGCATGCAGGGCGCCTACAAGTCGCTGTGGTCAGGGTTGTTCTTCAGCGTCGGGCAATCCACGCCAGGTGCACCGGTTACTGAATGCGGGCGGTTCACCGACGAATGGTGCGCGGCTTACACGCTGGCCGCAGTGAACGGCACGGTCGACACTGCTGGCGCAATGCTGATGCAGGCATCGTCACCGTCGAGCATCACTGACCGAATCACGGTGCCCACACTTCTTGGCGGCGGGCAAGCCGACTCGCTCTTCCCCCTCAACCAGGTCAATGCGAACGCGACCCAGATTCTGGCGGCGAACCCCACGACCCCGGTGAAAGTCGTGTGGCATGCCGGTGGTCACGATGGCGGGCTCGCTTCCTCGGAATCCGTGAGCGAGCAGCTTCAGGAGTTGACCACCGACTGGTTCACCGCGCATCTCGCCGCGGGCAAGAGTGTCGATGACTCCTTCCTCTACTCAGTAGCGGAGGGCTCCGCTCTCAGTGACCGCGCTGCCGGCACGTTCGAGGTACAGAGCGCTGCTGAGTACCCTGGTCTGGACGGCAGCACGAACAACTCGATCCCACTCGCAGGGCCAAAGCAGCAGATCCTGACTCCCGCTGGCGGTATTCCTGCAGCGATCTCCTCCGTCCCCGGGCTCGGGGCTATCGGCTCACTACTCAGCCAGGTAGGCGGCAGCGCAGATCGCGGACTCGGGCAGCAGATGGCGACATTCGTGTCGGATCCACTGCAGACATCGATGAGCATCGTGGGCGCTCCCCGAGCTCGAATCGAGATCTCCAGCGACCGTCCGACCGAGGGCGCGACCGTGTTCGCTGCGCTGCGAATCGTCGATGACCAGGGCCGAGTGCGATTGCCTGCCGGCTTGGTCGCACCCATTCGTATCTCCATGTTGGACTTCGCGCCGGTCACCTTGGACATCGAGCTTCCGGCGATCGTCACGGAAATTCCGCCGGGGTCACGCCTCGCGTTGACCATCAACACAACCGATCAGGCCTACCGACTGCCATCTGGTCCTGCCGTCTACACGGTGTCGCTTGCTGACACACAACTGGCCGTGCCCTCCGTGGCCGGCGTCTCCGTGGGGTCGTCGTGGCCCGTGTGGGCCTGGCCGCTTATCGGAGTGGCTTTCCTTGTACTCGTAGCGATCATCTTGTTGCTGACTCGTCCTCGCCGACACTCAGCAAGTGCCGACGCGAATGAGCTCCAGGCTCACCCTGTCGTCGTCACCGGTCTCGTCAAGGAGTACCCCGGTGGCGTTCGCGCAGTCGACGGCGTGGACTTCACCGTGCCGAGCGGAATCATTCTGGGCCTGCTGGGTCCGAACGGTGCAGGCAAGAGCACCACGATGCGCATGATGATGGGCCTCATTACGCCGACTGCCGGTGAGGTGCGGGTGTTCGGTGAACTGATCACTCCGGGTTCACCCACCTTGTCGCGCGTCGGCTGCTTCATTGAAGGACCGGGCGTACTCCCGCATCTGACCGGCCGCCAGAATCTCGATCTCTTCTGGCGAGCATCAGGGCGCTCGGGAGATTCACGTATGGACGAAGTACTCGAGATCGCCGGGCTGGGCTCCGCAATCGACCGACGGGTGCGCACCTACAGCCAAGGCATGAAGCAGCGGGTAGGTATCGCCCAGGCCATGCTCGGCATGCCTGACTTGCTGCTTCTTGATGAGCCGACAAACGGCCTCGACCCGCCCCAGATCAAGGAAATGCGGGAGGTCATGCGGGCATATGCACAAGACGGCAGAACTGTGATCGTCTCGTCGCACCTTCTCAGCGAGGTCGAGCAGACCTGCAGCGATGTCGTAGTGATGGGTGCCGGCAAGGTCATTGCCCAAGGCAGTGTTGATGGCCTGCTGCGTGAGCATCACGGTCGGCGACTTGAAGACGTCTTCTTGGATCTGGTCGGCGAAGGACATGAGGTGGCCACATGATCGAAACAGTGCGAGACCCCAATGCGGCTTCGCCTGCCCGCTCGGGCTACAACCCGAGTCGAACCCTGACTGTGCGGGTGGAGTTCGTTCGACAGCTGCGCCGACGCCGCACCCTCATCGCGTTTGCGGTCGGAATCGTGCTTCCGCTGATCGTGGTTGCTGCCGTCAAGTTCGGACCTGATGGCGGATCCGGTGGAGGCGGCTTCGGCGATGGCGACCTAGACCTCGTCGGTCTTGCGACATCAGGCGCGTGGAACTTCAGCCTCACAATGCTGTTCTTCGGCTCCAGTTTCCTGCTGATGATTATCGCGGCGATGTTTCTGGGCGATAGCGTCGCCAGCGAAGCTTCATGGTCGACATTGCGCTACCTTCTCGCGGCTCCGGTGCCGAGACGAAGGCTGCTGCGCGCGAAAGCAGTAGTCGGACTACTGCTTACCGCGATCACCCTTCTGATCCTGGTGGGCGCCTCGTGGCTCATCGGGGCCGTTGCGTTCGGAACGACCCCGCTTGTAAGTCCGCTCGGAGGATCCTTCGACGTCACGGAATCCTGGACAAGACTTGCCATCGTGGCCGGCTACATCTTCATCGCGCTACTGATACCTGCCGGCCTCGCCTTCCTGATGAGCGTGCTCACCGACGTGCCTCTCGGCGCTGTTGGCGCAGCCGTCGTGATCATCATCGTGCTCAACATTCTTGACGCAATCGAGGCCCTGGGCTCTATCCGACAGTTCCTGCCGGGCGAGTACGCCAACGCCTGGGTTGGCGCGCTTGGCACCACTGTTGACTGGGAAACGATGGCGAAGGGCACGGCCTACAGCTTGGTGCTCTTCGGCATCTTCGTGCTCATCGCCACTCTGCGCTTCGATCGCAAAGACATCACTAGCTGAGAATGTGAATGCCGTCACCGCATCGCATCGACGCGGGGTCAGGGTGTGGTGCACATCAGCTATGCGGGCTGGAGTCCCTCATCAATGATGCGCTGCAGCTCCGACTCGTCGATAGTGCGTCCGGTGTACTTCGACGCAATCTTGAGCACCTTCGCCTTGGCAGCCTCGACCTTGTCCGATGACTTGGCGAGAGCCGATGTCCAGTCGCGGTAGAGCTCCCAGGCGAGTTCCCGCTGACGCAGGGCCGCATTAACACTCGTCATCTGCGCATCGGTCGCACTCAGTCGCCAGGTATCCAGGATTGCCTGCGGCAGCACCTCGCGGTAGTCGTGGCCCCCCTCGGCGAAAATGCCAGGAGTCGGCACGAGGGCGTTTTGCATATCGAAAAAGGTTGTCAGGCAGGTCATGCCAGGCAGCCAGCTGGTGCCCTCCGGAGAGCCGAGCGGACGCCTGTCGTCAGGCCCCAGCCAATCAGGCTTACGCCATGCAACCTGGGCACCGAACTTCGGAATCGGGTCGTCACCATTCATGAGCAGCACATACTTCGCCTGCTCGCGCTGCTCTGGGGACAGTGCACGCCAGTCGTCGAGATTGCGCGGGAGGTACGCGGCGCCGGGGCCCACCTCAGGCGCCTCAGCAACCGTACGGGTGCCCCACACCTGCCGACGCCATTGAGTCGCTGCGGGAGTTCCGATCCACAGCGCAGCATCAAGACCTGTGCCTTCGAGACCGAACATCCCGGTACCGCGGAACATCTCCTGGCTGACCTGTGATCCGAGGCTTTCACCAAACAGGAACACCTTCGGCCGCTTGTTGGCGGGCATAGCCATGAGGCGCTTAGTGATACCGCGCATCACCATTTCCGTCTGCGCTGTTCCTGTAGGCACGCGAGTCAGCGACAGCGCTGAGGGCAGGACTGAATACTGAATCGCCGCCGAGGCGCAGTCGCCGAGGGTCAAGTATTCGAAAGTCTCGCAGGCGACGTAGTTGACGTAACCCGAACCGGTCGGGCTGAAGAGAGCAAACGCCTTCCGGTTCAGTGCCTTGGTTCGGTCAATCTCAGCGAGCAGGATGCGCGCGCGTTCTTCATCATCGTCGGTCATATCGAGTGAGGCGTAGACACGAATGGGCTGCATTGCCTTTTCGACACCCATGACGGAGGCGATGTTCTGCGGCTGCAGGGTCATGCCGAGCCAGCGAGCTCCCTCGCGAGTCACCTTCGTCCAGTCAATGCCCGAGGCAGGACTTCCGGTGATTTCGGGGGCCTGTGGTGGTGTGCTCATTCCTGGCTCAATTGAGCCGCCACCCTTGCTCAACAGGGCTGAAACCTGGGCAACTCCGAACCAGACAATGCCCACATTGATCGCGGCCGACGTGAGTCGGCCAAGCATGCGGTGATCTTGAGGCTCCCCACCGATCACAACAGTGGCAGCCTTCGCCGCCGCCCCAACGAGCGCCGAATCTGCGTGGGCCAGCCCATAGGTGGCCGCCGCGACACCCAACCCGATTACTGCGGATTGCGCGGGAGACACCTGTCGCGCGATGTCTTCTTGGAAGTACTTGCCATGTGAGTCTGTGGCGCCCGGATTCGGGCCGTCGATCATTGAGCCGTACCGCTGCTGCCAAGGCTTCACGCTGAGGTACGAGCCCACACCGACAGCTACTGCTGCGGCGAGCGCTGCCTTGCGACTGAGCCCGGTGCTGCGACCGTTTGCGACAGTGGTGACGACACTGGCGGCCGCTATGGCAGCGGTTGTCTGGCCGAGAAGTCGCCCAATCGCGCGCCCGTGGCTCTCGTGTTCCTGCCAGGGAAGTGCCGCGGCGACACCCGCGCTCGCCGCGCCCGCAGCTCCTGCGACGAGAAGTCGGGCCCCGGAACTTGCCTCCTCAGTTCGACTAAGACGCGAGGCAACCGCGCCAAGAATCGAGTCACCTGCTGAGAAAACTCCGTAGGCACACACCGAGGTGACGCCCGTGATGATTGCCTGATCGCGGGAAGCACGGGTCAACAGATTCGGCTGATACGAGCGAGCAATGGCAAATGCCGCCCCGATCACGCCGACGCCGGCTGAATGATCCATCGTGCTCCTCCTTCGTAGATCTGCTCCCCCAAGGAGCACTGCATCCTGCCATGCTCAGTTTCAGGTGTGTTCTCTCTACTTAATCATGGACCCCCGCCCCCTACCGCGTGTAGGTAGTGCAGGGTCGCGTGTACAAGCCCACCTACACGACGGAGAACCAATGTTGAAGCGCGTGGCGCTGGGAGTCAGTGGACTCGCTGCTCTGACACTCGTGGCCACCGGATGCGCCGGAAGCTCATCCTCATCCGATGCATCGAACGCGGCTGCGAGCGAGTCGGCCACGGCATCGACGGATACCGGCGTTGTTGCCACGCCTGAGTGCGGCGGCACCATCGCAGTCATGGCGCCTCTCACCGGGGCCGACGCGTCCATCGGCCAGGAGCAGCTGAATTTCGCCAAGCTCGCCGTCGACGACTTCAACACGACCAATGGCGGCATGTACACCATCCTCGAGTCGGACACGAAGCTCGACGCAAATGAGGCGAAGACCCAGTCGGGCGTGATCGCAGCCGAGAGTGCCGTCATCGGCGTTGTCGGTCCGGCTGGTTCGCAGGAAGCTACGGCCGTCGGCCCGACCTTCAAGGACGCGGGCATCGGCTACGTCTCGGCTTCGGCCACGAATCCCGATCTGACCAACGGGAGTAACCCCGGCTTCTTTCGCGTCGTGCCTACAGACGCAGTCCAGGGCCCGACCGATGCTGCGTACATCGCCTCAACTTTGGGAGCGAAAAACGTAGTCATCATCGAAGAGGAGACCGAGTACGGAAAGGGCCTCTCGGCCTCTGCCTTGGAGGCGCTCGCTGCCGACGGCGTGAACGTCACCAGCATCTCGGTTGCTGAGAGCAAGAAGTCCTACGACGACGTCATCGCCAAGATCCCCGACAACACCGACGTGGTGTTCGTGACCTTCCAGGTCGCCACCAAGTCGCAGCAGGTCGCCGAAAGCCTGTCGAAGGCTGGCAAGAAGGCCGTTGTCTTCGGTTCAGATGGCTCCTTCTCGCCTGACTTCAAGACGCCAGGCGCGTACGTGTCTTCGTTCGCTCCTGACATCACGGGGATCCCCGCCGCTGCCTCAGTCACCGAGGCTTACACCGCCGCTTACGGCAAGTTCGGCACCTTCGGGCCGCCGGCTTACGTTGCTGCACAGACGATCCTGCAGGCCGCCCAGCGCGCGTGCAAGGCGTCCGGCGCTTCAGCCGATCGCGCTGGCGTGCTCGCCGAGCTTCCCAACACGAACATCGTCGATTCGATTCTTGGCCGCAACATCGTGTTTAACGCCCAGGGCGATGTTGACGGCGCGAAGTTCTACATCTTCAAGCTCGACGACGCCGGAAATCCGGTGATGGCCCAGTAGCCACCTCGGAGGCGGTCGACGAGCTCAGGAGCGACCGAGTTGAGCCAGAGTCCTTATTCGTCCACCCGAGCAGCAGGCTCCACCTACACTCCTGACATGTCCTCTCGGATTCCGAGGGCGCCAGCTCACTGAACGGGGAAGCATGAAGATTCGGTCTAAGTCGGCCCTACGCGGGCTGGCGCTTGTCTCCGCAATGACTCTCGTGCTCGCCGGCTGCGGGTCTAGCTCATCCGACTCGGCGGGGAGTTTGAGTGAGCAGGCACTCGGCGCGCAAGGGTCAGCAAACTCCGAGGCCGGATACCCCCTCCCCAACTGCACCGGACTGGATCCCGCGTCGTGTGCCTACGACGGCTTCGACCCCGAGGTCGACGGATTCGGCTTCGAGAACTGGGGAGAGGTGGGCAACCTCGGCGCGACCGAATTGATTGCCCTCTTCGGCCGCAAGAAGGTGTGTGCCAGCGGTAGTGGCAGCACCTGCGTCCTCTTCCCGGCCGCTCGCCAATTCGCAGCCCAGGTGAACGAGGCCATGGCAGGCGGTCACTGCGAAGGAATGGCCGTGATGGCCGCTCGACTTTTCCTCGGATATGACAATCTCGCGGACCTCGATCCCGCAGCGACTTCGACTTTCGAGCTCGCTCGCGAAACACCCGCTGTTTCACAGGCGATTGAGACGTGGTGGGCCACCCAGATGCTGCCCCCCGTTCAGCAGGCCTATCAGGAGTACCAGACGTACCAGCCTTCCGAGATCGCTGCGGCGCTCGCCGACGGGCTCACTCGCGGCGTTGGCTACACGATGGGCATCTACTCCGACGCCGGCGGCCACGCCATCACACCGATTGGAGTCACCGAACTCGAGGGCAAGATCGCAGTCTCGGCTTACGACAACAACTTCCCGGGCACCGTTCAGCGGATCCTCATCGATCCGGTGGCGGAAACCTGGAGTTATGCCATGGGCTCGACGAATCCGGACGCCCCGACCGGCGGATGGGAAGGCGGACAGGGCACGATCGAGCTCACCCCGATGGAGAGCCGGTCCTTGCCGGCGGAATCCCCGTTTACCGACGGAGGAGCCAAGGGTGCCGCGGCCAACAAGACGTCACAGTTGCTCGTGACCTCCCCGGACCCGAGTACGCGTCTTGGGCTCCAGCTGGCTATCGGCGGCACAACGTACGACCTGAGTGACCCCACCACCGACCTCCCCGATGGAGTTATCGCTCGATCCACCCTCGGATCGGTACTTTCAGGCAAGGGCCTTGCCGTGTCGGTGGATCGCACCAAGGTCGGCGCATTCACTGCCGCGCTCTCGGTTCCCGGCGACCAAGCCCAAACGTTGCCGGTGACAATGTCGATTGATGACCCCAACAGCCCGCGCGTCACCCTTCGAGGTGTCGTCGATCAGGGAACAGGAACGTCTGCATCCTTCAGTGTTGGAAAAGGCGGCCGAGTCACGGTCGACCCCGCCGAAATCGGCGGTGCAGAGGTCAATGTCTCCAACGGCCTCATCAGCGCGGACTTCGACCTGCCTGAAGGCGTCGACATGAGTGTCGGTGCCCGCGGCAGTGACGGCGTGGCCGAAATCGAGTATCTCGATGAGGACGGCCAGGCCATTGGCACCTACGAGGTCGAGTACGAGACCGAGGATGGCAACGTGGTCGACATCGTCGCTGACTTCGATGAGAAGTCCGGAGATTTCGATGTGACCGAAGAGGCTGC
>JBIJBU010000187.1:0-3211 GCA_044345075.1 Candidatus Nanopelagicales bacterium
GCTCGCGAAAACTCCCACTGCTCCAAGCCAGCCGCCGAGATCCATGACGTAGGTGACGACGACGAAGACCGGACCGCCAAGCGCGCCTGCCCAGGCGAAGCGTGCGACAGCGTCGGCTGGCGCCTTCAGGGGCGGGGGATGAGGCGGCTGGTAGTCACCCTCTTCGGCCAGTAACTCATCGATGAACGGATCTGGCGTCGGCGTGAGATCGCCGATGTCGATGGTGCCCGAGAGATCGGCAACGATCGCATCCCACGCACGCTGTTCCTTCTGCGCCGAGAGATCGTGATTCTCATTCTCGTTCTCGGGCGTGCCGGGCTCTGGCGCCATGTCAGCTGCTCAGTCGGCGCACGAACTCAATGCTGCGCTCATGAATGAATTCGGCGTCATAGTCGAGGGTGGCCACGTGATATGAATTGATGAGTTCAATTGAGGTGACGTCGCCTGAACTCACATTGTCGAGAATCCATTGCGCGTTACTGGCCTCCACTACGTGATCGACCGAACTGCGAAACAGCAACACCGGCTGTGTCACGCGACCGATGTCTGACTTGATCGCGGCCCAGAGCTGGGTCAGCGAATGCGCGGCCTTCAGCGGGATTTTCGCGTAGGCCCCTTCGTCGACCCCAGGCTTGCGAATGTCATTGGAAATGCCGGGGAAGGCAGGGATGAATCTCTGCAGGAAGGGCAGCAGATAGCGATCGGGACGCTCGGAGTGAACCGCGGCATTGACCAGCACGATGCCGCTGATGCGATCGCCATGCTGCTCGGCCAGGCGCAGGGTCAACGAGCCGCCCATCGATAGGCCCATCACGAACACCTTTGAGCACGAGGCCGTGAGCTCGGCGAGTGCGCGATCAGCCTCGGCGTACCAGTCCTGCCAGGTCGTCAGATTCATGTCCTGCCATCGGGTACCGTGCCCGGGCAGGCGCGGCACGCGAACGCTCCAGCCCTGGGCGGCGAGTTCGCGTCCCCACGGCTTCATCGACTTAGGCGAGCCCGTGAATCCGTGCAGGACGAGGATTCCGACGGCGGCATCGGGGGCGTCGTGGCTGAACGGCTCCGCATCGGGCAGCAGGTTCATTGGTCCTCCGAGTTGGTCGCTGGCACGGCCTTACCCGATAGTCTGCCACCGTGATCGGGGAGCAGCGGGTGGAGTCCAGGCATGGGTCCTGGGTCCTTTCCCGCATGACTGTCAGGCAGGTGGCCTGATGCTCTACCTATTTCTCAAGCATGTGCTGATCGGCCCGTGGCTGAAGATCTTGTGGCGACCGTGGGTCGAGGGCCTGGAGAACTTCCCGACTCAGGGTGCGGCGATCATCGCCAGCAATCACCTTTCATTCTCCGACTCCTTCTTCTGCCCGCTCGTCGTGCCGCGTCACATCACCTTCTTGGCCAAGAGCGACTACTTCACCGGTCGCGGTATCAAGGGGCGGATGACCAAGTGGTTTTTCAAGGGCGTAGGCCAGGTGCCCGTCGATCGCTCGGGTGGCCGCGCCTCCGAGGCTGCGCTGCGCACCGGACTTCGAGTTCTCAATGAAGGTCACCTGCTCGGGATCTATCCCGAGGGCACGCGCTCACCCAATGGCAATCTCTACCGTGGCAAGACCGGCATCGCGCGCATGGCACTCGAGGGCCATGTCAGCGTGATCCCGGTAGCGATGATCAACACCTTCGAGATTCAGCCGCCCGGCACGATTCGTCCGCGACTTCACCGCGTCGGCATTCGGTTCGGAACGCCCCTCGACTTCTCGCGTTACGAGGGCATGGAAGACGACCGCTTCGTTCTGCGTTCCGCAACCGACGAGGTCATGTATGAGCTCATGAGCTTGTCGGGCCAGGAGTACGTCGACATGTATGCCACGCGCGCCAAGGAACTCATTGCCGAGGGCGGCATGGCTGATTCGCAGGCGTCTGTAGATATGGGCCGTGGTTAGCCCTCAATGAGCACGGGTCGCAGTTAGCCCTCAGGCCCAGCCCTTGCTGCGCTCGACTGCATCACGCCAACGCACATAAAGGTCGTCATACGAACGCGCCCGATCGGGCATGAAGCGCCCCGAACTACGCCGTGAGTCGACGAGTTCGTCAATACTCGACCACACTCCCGTGCCTAGTCCGGCGAGATACGCAGCCCCGAGGCCAGTGGTTTGGGTATGCAGGGATCGATCAACGATCGTGCCCAGTGCATCCGCTTGAATCTGCATGAGCAGATCATCAGCAGTCGCGCCGCCATCGACATGAAGTGCCGAAAGCGGAGCACCTGACTCGGTTTCCATCAGCGTGACTATGTCGCGCACCTCGAACGCGATGGCCTCGAGGGTGGCGCGAGCGATGTGCCCTGAAGTGGTGCCGCGCGTGATACCGATGATGAGGCCTCGCGCCTGGGGATCCCAATCGGGTGCACCCAGGCCGGTGAGTGCCGGCACGAATACGAGGCCGGCGGAATCAGGAACTGAGGCGGCGAGTGATTCGACCTGCGCTGATTGATGGATGATTCCCAGGCCGTCGCGCAGCCACTGCACTGCGGAACCGGTGACAAAGATCGATCCCTCGAGTGCGTAATCGCGAACGCCACCGGGATGCTGCAATGCGACGGTGGTGAGAAGGCCGTGCTGCGAGCGCACGATCGAACTGCCGGTGTGCTGCAGCAGGAACGAGCCCGTGCCGTACGTGCACTTCGTAGCGCCGGCAGCGAAGCCGGCCTGGCCGACAAGTGCTGCTTGCTGATCGCCCGCGATGCCAGCGATCGGTGCGTCGATTCCCAGGAAGGCTGAAGGTTCGGTTCGCGCGACGACGCCGTAGCTGTCGACGATGCGCGGCAGTGCCTCGATTGGCACCTCGAACAATGCGCAGAGTTCAGCGCTCCACTCGCCACTGCGAATGTCATACAGCAAGGTGCGTGACGCATTTGTGGCGTCGGTGACGTGCTCGAGGCCGCGAGTCATGCGTGCGATGAGATACGAGTCGACGGTGCCGATCGCGACGTCGCCATCGACCACGCGCTGCCAGATCGCGGGCTCGTGCTCGCGTACCCAGGCCAACTTGGTTGCTGAGAAGTAGGGATCAAGACGCAACCCGGTGGCTTCGGTCACGAACGGTTCGTGCCCGGCCTCGCGAAGTCGCACGCATAGCGCCGCCGAGCGGCGGTCCTGCCACACGATCGCGCGACGTGCCCCACCCAAGGTTTCGCGATCCCAGAAGCAGATGGTCT
>JBIJBU010000188.1:0-3196 GCA_044345075.1 Candidatus Nanopelagicales bacterium
CGGCGCGAGCCAGGGCGAGATCCAGTGACTCACCCGACGGCCAGCCAGCCAGCCCCACTGACATAGCCGAGGGCACGAGACCGCTCGCGGTGGAGATCGGACGCTCGACCACCTTCCGATGAACACGAGTGAGCACTACCTCGGCTTGATCTAGCGGCAGATCGATCACGAGCAGGAATTCATTACCACCCCAACGCCCGACCAGGTCAGCCTTGGAAATGTTGCTTTGCAGTCGGCCCCCGATCGCCTGAATGACTTCGTCACCGACCAAGTGGCCGAGCTCGTCGTTGATCTTCTTGAGATCGTCACAGTCGATGATTGCCAGCGTGCGTTCCGCCGGAACCTTTGCCGTCAGGCTTTCCATCAACCCTCGACGATTCATCAGGCCCGTGAGAAAGTCAGTGCTCGCCTGCACCTTGATGACATCTGCCTGAGCGGCGCGCTTCATTGCGTTCACGAGTTCGGATTCGCGCCGAGTGCGAACGTATGCGGCTAGAACGGCGATGATCCCGACGCCGGCAATGATGAAGAGCCGAACCATCTGCGCGGTACGTTTCCGTCAGATGTCAGGTGACCGAAAGCGAAAGCACTCAGCCACACGATAACCGCAACGACAGCAGTCATCGTCGGTCGAGCGAAGATCGCCGAGAACATCGGCACGACGGCAAGAACCCCGACATAGGCCGTTTTCGGACCCTCCGTCGAATCGGCGGCCAGGATCAGCACGATGAAGACAAGTGGCAGGACAAAGCCCAATGCCCAACGAATTCGTGTTCCCTGCACGCTCTGCAGACGTGCCTCAACTCGATCCCCCAGCTCAGTCATGCTTCGAGTATCGGTTGAAAAGATCCGTCTCGTCAGTTTCGCCCCGAGAATGACCGAATCTTTGACCGATAACGTCAGATGTAGATGTGCGACATGTCGTGATACCTCGGGCCGGCAATGGCGCCAGGGCCGAAAAGGTCATCAAGACGCACATTCTCCTCGGCTGTCAGATCGATCTCTGAGGCCGCCAGGTTCTCCTCGAGGTAGGACACCTTCTTGGTTCCCGGGATCGGCACGATGTCAGCGCCTTGGGCGAGCACCCAGGCGAGAGCCAACTGCGTGGGCTTGACGCCCTTCTCCGACGCCAACTGAGTCACTCCACGCACCAACGTCAGGTTGTGCTCGAGGTTGTCGCCTTGGAAGCGCGGATTGCCGCGACGGTAATCGTTGTCGGGCAACTGATCGAGACTGGTGATCTCACCGGAGAGGAATCCGCGAGCCAGAGGCGAGAAGGGCACGACGCCGATGTTCAGTTCGCGGGCAATATCGAGAACGCCGTTTCGTTCGATGTCGCGGGTCCACAAGGAGTACTCGCTCTGGATCGCGGTGACCGGATGAACGGCGTGCGCTCGACGAATCGTGTCAGGTGCGGCCTCGGAGATACCCAGGGTACGTACCTTGCCTGCGTCGACGAGCTCCTTCATCGCCCCCCAGGTTTCCTCGACGGGAACCTCGAGGTCAACACGATGCTGGTAGTACAGATCGATGTAGTCAGTGCCGAGGCGGCGAAGTGAGGCATCGCATGTGGCGCGCACGTACTCGGGGCGGCCGTTGATGCGGATCTTGCCCTCGGGGGTGATCTCGTGCCCGAACTTGGTGGCGATCACGACCTCTGATCTCACCGAGCCGAGTTCACTGCCGAGGAGTTCCTCGTTGGCGTAGGGGCCGTAGATGTCGGCGGTGTCGAAGAAGGTGATCCCGAGCTCCAGGGCGCGACGCAAGGTCGCGCGCGATCCGGCCTCGTCGGGCACGCCGTAGTTGCCGCTCATGCCCATGCAGCCGAGGCCCTGCTCGGAGACGATGAGGGAGTGACCGAGGGTTCTGGTGCGCATTGCAATCCTGACGCCGTGGGGGTCCCAGTCTAGGGAGCCAAGCCGCCCATCTCCGAGAAACAATGGATCGAATCTAAAAGTTGATAAAGTCCAGAACTGCCCTAGACTCGACCCATGCAGCCAGATCAGTTGCTCCGCGAGCATGGCGTTCAGGTGACGGCCCAGCGCATCGCCGTGATCAATGCGGTCACGACACACAAGCACGTCAGTGCCGACGACATTGCCACGACCGTGCGCACGGACATCGGCTCGATTTCGCGGCAGTCCGTCTACGACACATTGACCCTCCTGGTGACAGCGGGCCTCGTGCGCAAGATTCAGCCGGTTGGTTCACCCGCCCTCTTCGAACGTGACATGGGCGATAACCATCACCACATCATCTGCCGCGAGTGCGGACATCTTGCCGATGTCGAATGCGCGGTCGGAAGTGCTCCATGCCTGACCGCATCTGACGATCACGGCTTCGAAATCGATGAGGCAGACGTCGCCTATCTGGGTCGCTGCCCTTCATGCCAGAAAATCTCGAAAATCTAAATCAGCACCACTATTAATAGGAGAGACACATGACGACAGAGGCAAAGTGCCCGGTGACCGGTGGCGGCACCTGGCAACCCATCGCCGGAACCACCAATCACGACTGGTGGCCCAATCAGCTCAACCTGAAGCTGCTGCAGATCAATGCTCCTTCTGCCAGCCCCCTCGGTGAGGATTTCGATTACGCCAAGGAGTTCAACTCGCTGAACTACGCCGAGCTCAAGGCAGACATCACCGCCCTCATGACCGACTCGCAGGAATGGTGGCCCGCTGACTACGGCCACTACGGTCCCTTCTTCATCCGCATGGCATGGCACAGCGCCGGCACTTACCGCACCGCTGATGGTCGCGGCGGCGGCGGCTCGGGCATGCATCGCTTCGCACCCCTGAACAGCTGGCCCGACAACGTTAACCTCGACAAGGCTCGTCGGCTGCTCTGGCCGATCAAGCAGAAGTACGGCCAGAAGATCTCCTGGGCAGATCTCTTCCTGCTCACCGGCAACGTTGCCATGGAGTCGATGGGCCTGAAGATGTTCGGCTTCGCCGGCGGACGCGTTGATGCCTGGGAGCCCGATGACGTCACGTACTGGGGCTCGGAGACAACCTGGCTCGAAGACGGCCGCTACACCGGTGACCGCGAGCTCGAGAATCCGCTCGGCGCCGTTCAGATGGGCTTGATCTACGTCAATCCCGAGGGCCCCAACGGCAACCCGGATCCGCTGGCTTCGGCGCGCGATATCCGCGAGACCTTTGCTCGCATGGCGATGAACGACGAGGAGACGGTC
>JBIJBU010000189.1:0-3164 GCA_044345075.1 Candidatus Nanopelagicales bacterium
CTCGATCGGCGTGATGAAGAAGCTGGGTCTCAAGTGACCGCGCTAGGGTGCGCGTGATGTCCTCGACAACACCGGCCGCCTCGCCGAACGATCTGCGCACCTACCTCGGGTGGGCAATCGCCTCGGCTGTTCTGTGCTTCCTGCCCACCGGCCTGGTCGCGGTGTTTTTCGCCTGGAAGAGCCAGCAGGCGCTCGTTGCCGGCGACCTTGATTCGGCTGTGGCCCTGGCCCGCCGTGCTCGTCGTTGGTTCATTGGCACCGTCATCATCGGTGGGATCCTCGAGCTACTGCTCCTGGTCGTCCTCATGGTGCTGGGCGCATTCGGCGGCTGAGTAGGCTTGCGCAGTGACTGATGCGCAGACCGTTCTCGTCGTTGATTTCGGGGCGCAGTACGCCCAGTTGATCGCCCGCCGTGTGCGTGAGGCGCGCGTGTACTCCGAGATCGTCCCGCACACCATCATCGCCGCCGAGGTATCGGCGAAGAATCCCGCCGCCATCGTTCTCTCCGGTGGCCCGTCCAGTGTTTACGAGGATGGCGCACCCACCCTCGACCCGGCGATCCTCGAGCTCGGCATTCCCGTCTTCGGCATCTGCTACGGATTCCAGGCGATGGCCAATGCCCTGGGCGGAACCGTCACCAAGACAGGTCTGCGCGAATTCGGTGGCACCGAACTCACGGTGGCAGCACCTGGTGCACTTTTCGCCGGGCTTCCCGCTTCGCAGAATGTCTGGATGTCGCACGGTGACTGTGTCTCCGTAGCACCTGACGGCTTCACCGTCTCTGCATCGTCAGCCGGTGCACCTGTCGCGGCATTCGAGAACGCCGAGCGACGAATGGCCGGCGTTCAGTACCACCCTGAGGTCAAGCACAGCGCGCACGGACAAGACGTTCTCGTGCACTTCCTCTACGACATCGCGGGGCTTGCACCGACCTGGACAATGACCAACGTCATTGATGAGCAGGTCGCGCGTATCAAGGAGCAGGTCGGAAGTGGCCTTGTCATCTGCGGTCTTTCCGGCGGCGTTGATTCCGCAGTTGCTGCGGCGCTCGTGCAGCGCGCAGTCGGCGATCAGCTCACCTGCGTATTCGTCGACCACGGCCTGTTGCGCAAGGGCGAGGCCGAGCAGGTTGAACGCGACTTCGTTGCCGCAACGGGTGTGAAGCTTGTCGTCGTTGATGCGCAGGAGCGCTTCCTCACCGCACTCGCCGGTGTCAGCGATCCTGAGACCAAGCGCAAGATCATCGGCCGCGAGTTCATCCGGGTATTCGAGGATGCGACTTCGCAGGTCATTGCTGACGCCGGTGCGCACGGTCAGACCGTCGACTTCCTGGTGCAGGGCACGCTCTACCCCGATGTCGTGGAGTCTGGCGGCGGTTCGGGCACGGCCAACATCAAGAGTCATCACAATGTCGGCGGCCTGCCCGAGGACATGAAGTTCGCTCTCGTTGAGCCGCTGCGCGCGCTGTTCAAGGACGAAGTGCGGCAGGTCGGTCTTGATCTCGGCCTGCCCGAGGAGATCGTTTGGCGCCAGCCCTTCCCGGGCCCTGGCCTTGCCATTCGCATCGTGGGGGCCATCGACGCCGATCGCCTGGCGATCCTGCGCGAGGCCGATGCCATCGCTCGTGAGGAGCTCACCGCCGCCGGCCTCGACCGCGAGGTGTGGCAGTTCCCGGTGGTGCTGCTCGCTGATGTGCGCTCGGTGGGCGTGCAGGGTGACGGCCGCACTTATGGCCACCCCGTCGTACTGCGCCCGGTCTCGAGCGAGGACGCCATGACCGCCGACTGGTCGCGCCTGCCCTATGACCTGCTCGCGCGCATTTCGACACGCATCAGTAACGAGGTTCCTGAGGTCAATCGGGTTACCTTGGACATCACGAGCAAGCCGCCCGGAACTATCGAGTGGGAGTGAGCCGCAGGCTCACAACCGACGAGTAGACAACGCACCATCGAGTGGGAGTAAACGTCATGGAGTTCCTGTACAACGTCATCCTGGTTCTGCATTTCGTCGGCCTCGCCGCGCTGCTCGGCGGCTTCGCCGCTCAGATGAAGTCGGCTGACAAGCATGTCACCAAGGTGATGTACCACGGCACGCTGCTGCAGCTCATCACCGGCGTACTCCTGGTGTTGTTCGCCGAGACCGGCTGGGTTGACGAAACCATCAATCACAGCGTCGTCGGCGCCAAGCTGCTGATCCTCATCGTGATCCTGGTGATCGCCGTGTGGTCGCGCAAGAAGCCCGCACCGCAGGTGAAGGCCTGGGCGGCCGTGGGACTCCTGACCTTCGTGAACATCTGCATCGCAGTCTTCGCGGGTGCAGCGAGCAGCTAATAGCTCTTACTTCGTTACGACCATGAAGGCCTCCGCAAGACGGCCGTCTTCAAGACCGCCTTCCTGAGCCTGCATCGACATCCACATGCCAACACGTTCGCGCACGTCGAGATCAGGCGGTAGTTGGCTGGCGTGCGCGTCGATCGCGTCGAGCTTGGCCTCGAAGTCATCGGTGATGTCGACGTAGGTGTTCGGAGTCGGTGACGCCATCACCCAGATCTCATTGACCTTCCAGGCTTCGAGCCCTTCGTCACTGAGCAGGCTCGGATGCGCAAAGGGATTCTCGGCATCGGGGTAGATCGCCTGGATTGCGGCTTCACCCGCCGCGAGGTGATCCGGGTGTGAGGACTGCAGCCGGCTCCAGTTGCGGTCGGGGGACTGGATGAGCATTCGGGTCGGGCGAACTTGGCGGATCACCCGGCAGATATCGCGGCGCAGTTCATGGCTGACGGCGAGCTCGCCGTCGCGGTAGCCCAGGAACCGCACGTCGTGGACTCCGATGGCTGCGCCTGCGGCGGTCTGCTCCTCCCGGCGGATCCGGGGGATCTCGGAGCGGGGCACATTCGGGTCGAATCCACCGGCATCGCCGTCGGTGATGATGCAGTAGGTGACCTGGAACCCCTCACGGACCCACTGGGCCACGGTGCCGGCGGCCCCGAAATCCACGTCATCGGGATGGGCCGTGACGACCAGAACGGCGTTGGTCGGCGTGTCGTCCAGGGGGGTCGGCATGGGGATTTTCCTCACGATCGGGGCTGATTCCTGCGGGAATCGGGCGGATCCCAGCCTAGCGTGGTGAATTACACTCGTGAGGTTCTTGTTCCCAGTCGTAAC
>JBIJBU010000005.1:0-35462 GCA_044345075.1 Candidatus Nanopelagicales bacterium
CCTCAGCCAAGTAGCCGGCCGGAGGGACGATGACGCCGCCTTCGCCCTGGATGGGTTCAAGCACAATTGCCGCGGTTCCATCAGTTACCGCGGCAGCGAGTGCGCTCGCATCGCCGAATGGCACAGCTGTGACATCTCCGGGAAGAGGTCGGAAGGGCTCTTGCTTGGCAGGTTGAGCGGTAAGCGCCAGTGCGCCCATGGTGCGACCATGGAAGCTGCCTTGCGCCACGACCATGTGCGTGCGCCCTGTGAGTCGCGCGAGCTTGTAAGCCGCCTCATTGGCCTCCGCTCCGGAGTTGCAGAAGAAGACGCGACCTTGCATTGGAGAATCAAGTAATTCGAGCAACCGGCCGGCAAGCTCGATCACGGGCCCAGTAGCTACGAGATTGCTCGTGTGGCCGAGCGTAGACATCTGCGCCGTGACCGCTTCGGTCAACTGTGGATGCGCGTGACCCACGGCATTGACGGCAATGCCCGCGATCAAGTCGATGTACTCGACTCCTTCGGAATCCCACACCCGAGAGCCTTTTCCGCGCACCAATTCCAACGGCGGTGTGCCGTAGTTGTTCATGAGGGATGACTGCCATGCATCTGACCACGAGACTGTCATGAGGCTTGCCCGTCAGGCAGCACCATCGTGCCAATTCCCTCGTCAGTGAAGACCTCGAGCAGCACCGAGTGAGAGAGACGACCATCAATGACGTGGGCGCGTGGAACTCCGCCCTGCACGGCTCGTAAGCAGGCTTCCATCTTGGGAACCATGCCCGACTCCAACGAGGGGAGCATGGATTCCAGATCAGACTCCGAGATGCGCTTGATGATGGAGTCGCGATTCGGCCAGTCCGCGTATAGGCCTTCGACGTCGGTGAGCAGAACGAACTTCTCTGCGCCCAGGGCAATTGCCAGCGCGGCCGCAGCCGTGTCTGCATTGACGTTGTGAACGATGCCGTCAGCATCCCGAGCAACTGTCGAGACGACCGGGATCAGGCCATCATCGAGAAGCTGCGTGACGAAATCCGGGTTAACTTCGACGACGTCACCCACCTGCCCGATGTCAACACTCACCCCGTCAACCGTGGCCGTTCGGCGTTCGGCGACGAAGAGGTCGGCATCCTCACCGGACATACCCACCGCGAAAGGACCGTGGTCGTTGATCAGACCGACCAATTCGCGCTGCACCTGACCGACGAGCACCATCGCCACGACATCCATGACCTCAGGGGTTGTCACCCGATATCCGCCACGGAACTCGGACTCAATTCCGAGTCTCGCCAGCATGGCGTTGATCTGCGGCCCGCCACCGTGAATGACCACGGGGCGAAGGCCTGCCAACCGAAGGAAAACGATGTCCTGCGCGAAGCTGGACTTGAGTTCATCGTCGATCATCGCGTTGCCGCCATACTTCACGACGATCGTCGCCCCGTGGAAAGTTTTCAGCCAAGGAAGAGCCTCGGCGAGAACTGTCGCCTTGGAACCTGCGTCATGTGCGGAATGCATGGGAACCTCTCAGGTCGCGTAAGCGGAGTTCTCGTGTACGTAGTCGGCGGTCAGGTCGTTCGTCCAGATAGTGGCGGATTCGCTGCCGTGATTGAGGTTGATCTCGATGCGAACTTCGCGGCCTGCGAGCGAGACCAAGTCCCGCGAATCGCCGACACCTCCGTTTCGACAGACCCACACCCCGTTCAGCGCCACGTCGACCTGCCATGGGTCGAAGGCCGCATTCGTCGTGCCAGTGGCAGACAGGACGCGTCCCCAGTTCGGATCCTCGCCATGAATTGCGCACTTGAGCAGGTTGCTACGGCTGATCGCGCGGGCAACCTCCAATGCATCATGGACAGAGCCGGCGCCACGCACATGGATCTCAATGTCCTTGCTGGCTCCCTCAGCGTCCGCGATCAACTGCCGTGCGAGATCCATGCAGACACGAGTAAGCACTTCAGCGAACTCGGAAGAGGAAGGGCTTACCGCACTTGCACCGTTGGCGAGGAGGAAAACCGTGTCATTGGTGCTCATGCAGCCGTCAGAGTCGATTCGATCGAAGCTCAGCGAGACTGCCTCACGAAGAGCAACGTTGGCCATCTCGGACGAAATGTCAGCATCAGTGGTGATGACCACGAGCATCGTGGCGAGTGCCGGGGCAAGCATTCCGGCACCCTTGGCCATGCCACCCACGACGAATCCGTCACCAGAGGCGGTCGCCGTTTTCGCAACAGTGTCGGTAGTCATGATCGCGGTTGCCGCATCGTCGCCACCCGAACTCGATAACGCAGCAACTGCAAGGTCAACCCCCGCCAGAAGGGTCTCCATGGGAAGCCGCTCCCCGATGAGTCCTGTGGAGCAGATGCCTAGGTCACCCGCAGCGACATCGAGACCGGCGGAACTTAGCCGATCCGCCACGTACTCAGCCGTGCGATGAGTGTCGGCAAAGCCTTCAGGGCCGGTGCAGGCATTGGCCCCTCCGGAGTTGAGGAAAACCCCGCGCAGGCTTGAATCCTTGATGACCTGCTCCGACCATTGCACGGGCGCAGCCTTGAACCGGTTTGACGTGAAGACAGCAGCAACTACGTCGTTCGGCCCATCATTGACCACGAGCGCAACGTCGGGCTTTCCGGATGCCTTGATGCCTGCGGTGACTCCGGATGCCCGGAATCCCTTCGCGGAAGTGACACTCACGGCGCGACTCCATTCGTCGAGAGCCCGGCACCTTCAGGAAGCCCGGTGATGATGTTCGCGTTCTGCAGTGCCTGGCCTGCGGCGCCCTTACCTAGGTTGTCGATCACGCTGACGATCACCACACGGCCCGAGTGGGCATCCAGGGAAACTTGGAGCTGAGCCAAGTTCGACCCTGACACTGAACTCGTCTGCGGCCACGTTCCGGGTGCGAGAAGTTGCACGAAAGCCTCAGCATCGTAAGCACCGTGAAGAGCATCACGAAGATCACTCTCCGTCACTCCTCCGAGCACTTGAGCCGTACAGGTGCTGATGATTCCGCGTGACATGGGGGCAAGCAGCGGAGTGAACGAGACGCGTACTTCTCCGCCAGCAGCCAAGGAGAGCTGCTGCTCGATCTCAGGCGTGTGCTGGTGGACTCCGCCGACCTTGTAGGCCGACATCGAGCCCATGACCTGTGACGCAAGAAGTGATTCGGTGGGCTTGCGTCCGGCACCGGACGTGCCCGATGCGGCAACCACGACAAGAGTGAGTGGATCGATCAGGCCTGCTGACAGAAGTGGGGCGAATGCCAGTTCGACACTCGTTGCGTAGCAGCCGGGATTCGCGATACGAGTGGCTGCGGCAATACGGGCGCGCTGACCGGGCAGCTCGGGGAGGCCGTACACCCATGAACCGGCATGTGAGCCGCCGTAATAGGTCGCCCACGCCGACTCGCTCGCGAGCCGAAAGTCAGCCCCGAGATCAACCACGCGCAGACCGGCCGGAAGTTGCTCCACGAGCGCCGCCGACTCACCGTGAGGTAGAGCAAGGAAGACGAGGTCAGCATCAGAGAGAACATCGGCCGTGGTTTCCGAGAGCACCCGGTTCCCCAGAGATCCCAATTGCGGATGCACTTCAGCTACCGACATGCCGGCCTTGCCACCAGCAGCGATCGGACCGATCACGAATTCAGGGTGGCCAGACAGCAGCCGGAGTAGCTCGCCGCCGGCGTAGCCGGATGCGCCGGCTAGGGATACGCGTGTCATGGCCCCAGTATACGCATATGCGCATATTTCTGGCTAACGCAGGACCGCTCCACACCTCGCGGCAGCTGAATCAATGGCCAATTGACGTGCCGCCGCTGTCTCGGCGGCCTCGAGGGTGCGATCAGCCGCTCGGAAGCGCAGGGCAAAGGCCAGGGATCGATGACCCTCGGGCACCTGGGGTCCTCGGTAGACATCGAAGAGACGAACGGACTCCAGGAGCTCCCCTCCCCCGTCGATCAAGGCTTGCTGAACGGCCGCGACGGTGACGACGTCACTGACGACTAGGGCGAGATCCTCCTTGGCCACAGGCTGGGTGCCGACCCGAGGTGCGGGGCGTACCGCAGGGGCCGAGGCAATCAGGGATCCGAGATCTACTTCCCAGGCACAGGTTCGAGGAGCCAGCCCGAAAGACTCGACAACCCGCGGGTGAAGTTCGCCCGCCGAACCGACGGGGACGCCATCAAACAGTAACTCTGCGCATCTGCCCGGGTGGAAGGCAGGATCGCTGCCCTGTCGCACGGTAACGGTGACACCGAGGATGTCGCAGACACTCGATGCGGCGGCGACGGCATCGGACCAATCCCAGTTATGCGCAGCACCCCACCAACCCTCGAGTTCGCGCTCGCCAGCCAGAACGCCACCTACATGAAACGGCTGATCAGGCAAAGCGTCATTGAGTGCCTGCCACTCCTCGGTGCTCGGACGCTGCGCAACGCTTGGCCGGAGAGCTTCACCGGTAACGATCCCGCGGTACACGGAGCCAAGTTCGAAGACATTGACGCTCGTATTCCCGCGGCCCGCGTTGCGGCGAACTGCAGCGATCAGACCGGGTAACAGGGACGCGCGAAGGTAGGGCTGCTGATCCGACATCGGATTCGCGAGTTGCACCGTGGAGCGTCGTGGATCGCTTTCAGGGATTCTCAGTGAATCGAGCTCAGCGTCGGACACGAAGGGATAGCTGAGAACCTCGACACCGCCACGTGAGGCAAGCATGGTGCCCACTCGCCGACGCATCCGCTGCGCGGGAGTGAGCCCGTGACCGACCGCCGCAATGGGCAGTCGCGAAGGCACGTTGTCGTACCCAATAAGGCGAATGACTTCCTCGACCAGATCAGCAGGGTCGGTGAGATCTGCCCGCCAGCTGGGCGCGGTGACATGGAGCGTGCTTCCCACCGTCGCCACGTCACAGCCCACACGCATGAGGTTGTCGATGACGACGGAGTCATCAATCGGCATGCCAGCCACCATGGATGGTTCGTGAGCGGGCATTTCAATCACTGTGGCCACCACCGGGGCTTCCACGGCGGTCATCCCGACGTAGTGGCCACCGCCGTACTTGAGAAGGAGGGCTACAGCGCGCGCAGAAGCATACGGTGCCAGCTGACGATCGACACCACGCTCAAATCGACGCGAGGCCTCTGTACTGATCTTGTGCCTGCGCGCCATGCGAGCCACAACCTCGGCCGAGAAGTGCGCGGCCTCGAGTGCGATGGCCGTGGTCTGCGAGTCAATCTCGGTCTCGAGCCCTCCCATGGTACCTGCGAGACCGATCGGACCGCGGTCGTCGCTGATGACGAGATCATCTGCTGACAACGTGCGCAAAACATGGTCCAGCGTCTCGAGCTTCTCGCCGCCGGCGGGACGAGCCGCTCGGATAGCACCGTGGAGCTTGCCTAGATCGAACGCATGAAGCGGCTGCCCTGTCTCGAGCATGACGTAATTGGTGACATCGACAGCCAAGGACACCGGTCGCATGCCACAGGCAATCAACCGGCTTTGCATCCAGGACGGTGATGCGGCCAATGGATTGATTCCCACGATTGTGCGCAGAGTAAAGAGCGCGCATGCATCGAGGTCCTCGCTCGCACAAGCGGCAGGTGTGCGATCTGAATCCGGCGCAGGTAGATCAACGAGTTCAAGCCCTGGATCGACGAAGGCACTTCCGTAGGCGGTCGCGAGTTCGCGTGCCAGGCCACGTAGGGAAAGTGCGTAGCCGCGGTCAGGAGTGACGGCGATATCGAGTACCTCTTCGCCTATCCCAAGAATGGTGCGTGCATCATCGCCAACCTGAGCGGATTCCGGGTCAAGAATGATGATGCCGTCATGACCTTCGCCAAGCCCCAGCTCGCGCTCAGAGCAGAGCATTCCATCGGACATGCGGCCATAAGTCTCACGCGTGGCAATGGTAAATCCGCCGGGGAGAATGGTGCCTGGCACGGCCACGACGACGAGATCGCCCACCGCGAAGTTCCGAGCGCCGCAGATGATGCCGCGAACATTCGAGCCAACCCGCACCTGGCACCATCGAATCGGCTTCTTGAACTCCGTGAGCTCTTCGATGGATTCCACAGATCCCACGACAAGCTCACCGATGACCCCATCGCCAAGAGTCTCGACTGTCTCGACCTCAAGGCCCGCACGAATCAATCGCTCAGCGATATCGCGTCCTGATTCAGAGGAAGGAATCGCGACCATTTCACGAAGCCACGACACTGGCGCGCGCATCAGGACTCCACTCCGAAAGCCTGGCTGAACCGGACATCGCCCTCGACCATGTCGCGCATATCCGTGACTCCGTTACGGAACATCAGAGTTCGCTCGATACCCATTCCAAAGGCGAAGCCTCGGTACTTACTCGAGTCGATGCCGACCGCATCGAGTACTCGGGGATTCACCATGCCGCAACCTCCCCATTCAATCCAGCCTTCACTTCCGCAGGTGCGGCAGGGATTCTCCGGGTTGCCGATGGACGCTCCGCGACATACGAAGCACTGGACATCAAGCTCTGCGCTGGGTTCGGTAAAGGGGAAATAGGACGGACGCAGTCGCGTGACGATGCCCTCGCCGAACATCTCGGCGGCGAAATGATCCAAAGTGCCCTTGAGATCGGCCATCGTGATGTTCTCGTCGACCGCGAGCCCTTCGACCTGGTGGAATACCGGAGTGTGCGTTGCATCGAGCTCGTCGGTGCGGAACACACGGCCAGGAGCAACTACGTAGATCGGCAGTGGACGCTCAAGCATGGCGCGGATCTGAATGGGTGAGGTCTGAGTTCGGAGTACTACGCCACTTTCGGGCGAACCGACATAGAAGGTGTCCTGCATAGTGCGCGCCGGATGATCCGGGGGAACATTCAGGGCATCGAAGTTCACCCATTCGGATTCGACTTCGGGGCCCTCAGCGATGTCGTAGCCCATGGCGATGAACACATCGCAAATTCGCTCCATGAGCGTGGTGAGCGGGTGACGGGCACCGATCGGCGCCCTGTCGACCGGCAGCGTCACATCAACGGCTTCCTCGACAAGGACCTTCTCATCGCGCTCAAGTTCGAGGGTCTGAGTACGGGAGTCGAGAGCAGTCTTGATCGCGCCGCGCGCCTCACCTATGCGCTTACCTGCTTCAGCTTTCGCAGCAGGCGGCAGAGCTCCGATCTCTCGATTCGCCAACGCCAGTGGTGAACGGTCCCCCGCGTGCGCGAGCCGGACGTCCTTAAGCGAGGCCAGATCACCTGCCTCGTCAATCGCCGTCAGGGCATCGCTGACCATTGCATCGATCGCCGAGGCATCAAGTGCGGCGACCTGCTTGGGGTCGAAGGAGGAATTAGGCGCAGACATAGCGCTGCGAGTATCCCAGATGGGGTGACCCACGCCTAACGACGGCCCTGGCGCGTCTTGGGCTATCGGGATGCCTTACCTGGTGCGTTACTCGCCGAGAATCGCCTTCACGAGCTCATCAACCGCGGTGTCCAAATCGCCATTGCCAGCGAGTACGAGGTCAGGTTGAGTCGGCACCTCATACTCCTGGCCCACACCTGTCATATTTGGCAGGTTGCCGGCAGCTGCCTTGGCATAGAGGCCCTTCGGATCGCGTGCCTGAGCCACCGCAAGCGGCGTATCGATGAAGACCTCAAGAAACTCGCCAGGCTCGAAGAGTTCCTTCGCGGCACGACGATCCCCGGCAAACGGCGAGACCAGCGCCACTAGAACCACGATGCCGGAGTCGCGCATGAGCTTGGAGACTTCCGCCACTCGGCGAACGTTCTCCGCACGATCCTCAGGCGTGAATCCAAGATCCTTGTTGAGCCCATGCCTGACGTTGTCACCATCAAGGACATACGTGTGCACGCCGAGTGAGTGCAGCTTGCGCACGGCGGCATCGGCAATCGTCGACTTTCCGGCTCCAGAAAGACCCGTCAGCCACACGACCTTGGCGTCGTGTCCCATGAGGAGGCGCCGTGCCTCGTGATCAACCGCGTAATCGTGATACTTCACGTTGGCTGACCGGCGCATGGAATGAACGACCATTCCGGCCGCAACGGTGTCGGCGGTCACGCGATCGACCAGGAGGAATCCACCCGTGTCGCGGCAAACCGCATAAGTGTCGAGGGGCACCGGCTTATCGGTAGCTACTTCAACACGACCGATGTCGTTCATCTCGAGGATTCGAGCTGCATCGTGATGCCCTGTGACGACGTCCATCTTGTGACGCACATTTGTCACCGTCGCAGGAACTGTACGGGATCCTGAGATCAACAGATACGAACGCCCATGCGCTAGCGGCTCTTCTCCGAGCCACACCATGTCAACAGCGAAACGATCCGCCGGTTCCAGGGAATCTTGATCTACGCCGGTGATGACGTCACCGCGGGTAACGTCGACCTCTCGGTCGAGGGTGATCGTGACCGCTTGGCCCCATTCGGCGCGATCGAGGTCCTTCACGTGACCATCAACGTGGAGGTCGTAGGTCACGATGCGATCCACGACCGCAGGACGACCACTGTCGGCGATGATGATCGAGTCACCGCGAGCAATCGACCCGGACACGACAGTTCCGGCGTATCCGCGGAAATTGCCTTCCGCTCGCACGATGAACTGCACGGGGAACCTGAACGGCTCAGTGCCCGATGACGCGGCCTCCGATGGCACCGGCTCCCAGTTCTCGAGAGCTCCGAGAAGCGTTGGCCCGTGATACCAGGGCATGTTGTTGCTGCCAACCGTGATGTTGTCTCCCGTGAAGGCACTCACGGGAATCGTAATGACCTCCGCGACATCGAGTCGCGCGGCGGCAGTACGGACCGCGCCAGAGATCTCTTCGTACGTAGCGTGCTCGTACGCCACGAGGTCCATCTTGTTCACTGCGACGATGATCGTCTTTACGCCCATGAGCGCACAGATGGTCAGATGACGATGTGTTTGTGCGCGAACACCTCTCGCGGCATCAACCATCAAGATCGCGACGTCGCCGTTGGAAGCGGCCACGGCCATGTTGCGTGTGTACTGCTCGTGCCCGGGTGAGTCAGCGACCAGAACGCGGCGTCCATTCGGAAGGTTCATGTGTCGATACGCCACGTCGATGGTGATGCCCTGCTCGCGCTCGGCCTCAAGGCCGTCGGTCAGCAATGAGTAGTCGATCTCCCCGACCGGGATCGTTGATCCACCTCGGCGCGTACGACGGGCGTACTCGAGGGTGTCGATGGGTACCGAGCCTGTCTCCGCGAGCAGACGTCCGATGAGGGTCGACTTGCCGTCGTCAACAGAGCCGCAGGTCACCAGGTGAAGTACGGGGGTCAGCTGCGCCGCCAAAAGCGTGGTTGCCACTAGAAGTAGCCTTCCTTCTTCTTGCCTTCCATGGACTCAGATCCACTTTCTCCGTCGATGAGGCGACCCGAACGCTCCGAGTACTTCGAGGCTGACATCTCGCGCACGAGATCCTCCATCGTGTCAGCCGTCGATTCGACCGCTCCCGAAAGGGGGTAGCAGCCCAAAGTACGAAAGCGAACCATCTTCATCTCCGGAGTTTCTCCGTCACGAAGTGGGAAACGCTCGTCGTCAACCATGATCAAAGTGCCGTCACGCTCGACCACCGGACGTGGCTTGGAAAAGTACAGGTCAGGAATCGGGACGCTCTCACGTTGGATGTACTTCCAGATGTCGAGCTCGGTCCAGTTGGACAGCGGAAACACTCGCATGGATTGCCCTGGAGCGAGCTGAGTGTTCGCCGTACGCCAGAACTCGGGACGCTGCTTTCTCGGATCCCACTGGTGACCGGGCTCGCGCAAACTGAAGATTCGCTCTTTCGCCCTACTACGTTCCTCATCGCGTCGTGCACCGCCGATAGCCGCGTCAAAGGCATAGCGATCTAGTCCCTCACGAAGGGCAACAGTCTTCATCAGGCGGGTGTACTCATGCGTCCCGTGGGTGAACGGGGTGACACCTTCAGCAATTGCCGAAAGGTTCTGGGCAATTCTCAGGTCAAGGTTGAGTTCGGCTGCGCGACGATCGCGAAACTCGATCATCTCGCGGAACTTCCAGGTGGTATCGATGTGCATCACAGGGAACGGAATCGTGGCTGGAGCGAATGCCTTCTGCGCCAGGTGTAGAAGTACTGACGAATCTTTGCCAATGCTGTACAGCAAGACGGGGTTCTTGAAAGCGGCTGCAGTCTCGCGGTAGATGTGGATGGCTTCTGCCTCGAGTTCATCGAGGACGGCGTCATACGGCACCGTGGACGTCGTCACGCGGCTCTCCTGTCAGATCGTCAAATTGACCCGAAGCTACTCAACTTCAGGATGGACAACAGTCTCCCAGATGTGCACACGATGGGCTCGGAGCACTCGCGCACCTGCGAAAAACGTGCAGTAACGCTCACGCCTCCGACAAGACCTCCGCGGTGGCCTCATATTCATCCATTCCGCCGGCCCTCAAGGTGCCGTCGCCAAAGGTCGGATCAGCGCCCTTCGCGGCAATCGCCGCGGCGCGCGCATCTCGCTTGGCCTGAGCCGCTGCATACGCATCTGCCGCGAAGGTCGGATCGAGCGGAACCGAGGTGAAACGGTCGATCGCGTGTCGCATGGACATCCAGGCATCGAGTTCGGGCCCCGACTCGTAGGAGGTGATCAGGCAGTAGCGCGGCTCAGTGCCGGGGTGCCACACCGAGTGATACAACCGCTGGGTATCGAGGACAACCTGCGCGCCTGCCGGCAACGGGATTCGAGTCTCGGTACTCGGATCGTCTTTATCCTCACGCAGGATCATCACGGAATCCGGATTGTCGGTCAGATTGAAGAAGGCTCGAACGATCCAGCCGGTGCCTTCCGGATTCAATCGGTTGTTGTCATCGCGATGTAGGTTGTAGATCGCATCGGCGTATGTATTCGGCTGAAGCTCAATAATGCGACAACGGCCGATATTCGCTCCAGGTTCCTGCGCACGCTGGGTCAAGATGGGTGCCGCTGCAACATTCTTGGCTACCCAGACACCGTCCTTGTCGGTCTTCGGAGGGGTGTGGTTCCAGAATCCGTTGCACTCCATATCGCCGTAGGCGCTGGCCAGAGGCGCGAAACGCGTATCACCAGAGGACTTCCAGTCAACGTACTCGACATCCAGCCATTCCTGCGGATCGGCCGGCTGATCGTAGGAATCCAGGATTGCGTAGCCGGTCGCTTCAAGAATTGGGAGCTTCGTGTAGTCCATGGTGTCCTCTCCAAAGTGTCACCCTGATTCTTTCATCACGAAGCTTGGATTGGCCCCCTCGTGAGGCCATGTCGCGCGGCGGCATCGGAATACAGGCAGATTGCCGCTGCAGATCCGACATTTAGTGATTCCGCAGCACCGAACATGGGGATAGTCACCGAAAGATCAGCCAAGGCGCGCATCTCCTCGCTGACTCCATGAGCTTCGGAGCCCAGAATCCAGGCAATCCCCTGTCGAGGATTACGGGACACGAGCTCATATAGATCGGTGTCGCCGTTAGCGGCAGTAACTGCAATCAGCAGTCCGACAGCACGCGCGAGTGATGCGATCTGCTCAGGTTCGGCACCGGTGGCGATCGGAAGGTGAAAGAGGGAGCCAGCAGTCGCCCGAACGCACTTGCCATTATGCGGGTCCACTGAGTCGCGGGTAATGACGAGTCCGTCAGCTCCGGCCGCATGCGCCGTGCGGATAATTGTCCCGACATTTCCGGGGTCACCGGCTCCGTCGATGATCACGATCATGGAAGACCCGGCATGAATCACCTGGTCAAGTGGTTGCGTGATGAACGAGCAGATCGCCAGGATGCCCTGCGGAACCTGGGTCTCTCCCATTGCTGTGAGCACGTCGTCGGTGACAAGCGTGACGAGCGCGCTCGCGGCGCTCGCCAGGTCACGGCAGGTCTCAGTTGCCGTCACCGACAGGTAAATCTCCTTGACCACGTCAGGGTGATGAAGTGCTTCGCGAACACTCTGAGGCCCCTCGGCCAGGAACAAATGCGAATCGCGGCGGCCGCGCGAACTATGAAGTCGCTTGACCGCCGCGACGCGCGGCGAACGAGGTGAAGTCAACTCAGGGGATGAGTGACTCACGGGAATGACAATCAGGCGGCGGTTGCCGGCAATGCCGACTTGGCCACCTCGACGAGAGCGGCAAACGCCGGCGCGTCGTTGACTGCGAGCTCGGCGAGCATGCGACGGTCAACCTCGACACCTGCGGCCTTGAGGCCCTGGATGAAGCGGTTGTATGTCATGTCGTTCGCCCGAGCGCCGGCGTTGATGCGCTGGATCCACAGACGACGGAAGTCGCCCTTGCGCGTACGACGGTCGGCGTACGCGTAGACCATGGAGTGAGTGACCTGCTCCTTGGCCTTGCGGTACAGGCGCGAACGCTGTCCACGGTAACCCGAGGCCCGCTCGAGGATCTCACGACGCTTCTTATGTGCGTTTACTGCGCGCTTTACACGTGCCATTTCAATCTCCTACAAGAAAAGTGAGCGTAAGGACTAGCGGCCGAGGAGGCGCTTGACCTTCTTGACATCGGCGGGTGCCACGACCTGATCGGACTCGAGCTTGCGGGTGCGCTTGCTCGACTTAACCTCCATGAGGTGACGGCGGTTTGCCTGCTCATGGGTGATCTTGCCCGAGCCGGTCACCTTGAATCGCTTCTTGGCGCCGCTGTGCGTCTTTTGCTTTGGCATGTTGACCTCGTTCGCTGTTCGTTAGTTGGTGGTGCTGATGTCTTCTTGCACGTCTTCGGGTGCAGAAGCCTTACCGGACTCAGACTTCTTGCGATGCGGGGCGAGCACCATGATCATGTTGCGGCCGTCCTGCTTCGGTGTTGCTTCGACGAAGCCCAACGGCTCGACATCTTCGGCGAGCTTGGCGAGAAGGCGAAGACCCAGTTCGGGTCGGCTTTGTTCACGACCGCGGAACATGATCGTGATTTTGACCTTGTCGCCCGCCTTCAGGAACCGCTCGACGTGACCCTTCTTGGTCTCGTAGTCGTGCGAATCGATCTTCGGGCGGAGCTTCATTTCCTTAATGATCGTGTGCGTTTGGTTACGCCGTGATTCGCGCTCCTTCATGGCAGCTTCGTACTTGAACTTTCCGAAGTCCATGAGCTTGCAGACCGGGGGCTTAGCCATCGGAGCTACCTCGACGAGGTCGAGATCTGCCTCGACCGCCAGGCGCAGCGCATCTTCGATGCGCACGATGCCCACCTGCTCACCTGCGGGGCCGACGAGTCGGACCTCAGGCACGCGGATCCGGTCATTGATCCGGGGTTCGACGCTGATGGCGCCTCCTTGCTCGAGATGGAGGATCCGCGGCAAAGGAAAAACCTCCGACGCGGCGCGCGGAGGTCTCGGCAACGCACGGCTACGCCCCAGGGGCGAGCCGTGCATCAGACCCGGTCACCTAGGCGATGGCGGGTGGGAACCGAGGTTCCGCTTACGCAACGGGTGTCAGACACCCGTTCGATCGCCTCAATGCTACCAGGCCGGGGCAGGGGGTCTTACCACGCGTCACAACCCTCCCAGGAGCTCAGGGAGCACCTCGGCTGGGAGGACGACCCGAGCAGGCCCGGCCACGTCGATGACCAACGCCTGGGCTCCATCAGCCAAGGCGGCCTCAGCCGCGGCCCGAGCCGGAACTGGTACTGGGCGTGCCTCCGGATTCCAGGCAGCCATGGAATCAAGTCCGGTAAAGGCCAAGAGGCCCTTCTCCCCCGCTGAGTTCACCATGGAGACAACCGCCATATGGCTGCTCTTGTCGGAGCCATCGTCGGCGATCTCGTCCGCCACGGCCATGACTGCCACGAGAAGGCGTGAATTCGCCAGGGCGCGGAGCATGTCCTCCTCGGAGTCACATCCCCCGTTCAGCAAAGCCCGCAGGACCGGATCAGCGGATCCATCGTCGTCGGGCATCGTTGGGCTGGCCAGAGTACGGCCGCCACCTGGGCTGGTGGAGTCCACGGCTACAGGCGGCAGGCGTGGATGTCGGTCACGAGGATTCCACGGGCGCCGAGCTCGTACAGCTCGTCCATGACCTGATGGACGTCGCGTGCGGGAACCATGGCCCGCACAGCCGACCATGTGGCATCTCGGAGGGAGGAGACCGTCGGCGACTCGATTCCGGGCGTGATCGCGCAGGCGCGATCGAGCTCAGCCGTGAGGATGTCGTAGTCGACCAGAACGTAGGACCTGGCCACCATCACGCCGTTGAGTCTGCGAAGGAAGGTCTCGATCGCCGGATTGGTGTCGGCGCCGGTGCGACGAACGACCAATGCCTCCGAGACCAGGATCGGGTCTCCCAGGATCTCGAGGCCGGCCTTCTTCAGGGTGCTGCCGGTGGCGACGACGTCGGCGATAGCGTCAGCTACCCCGAGTGCAATGGCATTCTCGACGGCTCCGTCGAGCTTCACGACTCGGGCGGTGATCCCGTGATCGACGAGCCAGGCCTCGAGAAGACCCGCGTACGAGGTCGCAATGCGAAGCCCGTTCAGATCGGCGATGGTGAGCCGGGCCCCACTCGGTGCTGCGAAGCGGAATGTTGACGGCGCGAACCCAAGCGGCAGCATTTCCGAGGCCATTGCGCCTGAATCCAGGAGCATGTCGCGACCGGTGATACCTAGGTCAAGGGTGCCTTCACCGACGTAAATGGCGATATCGCGCGGGCGAAGGAAGAAGAACTCGACATCGTTCTCGGGGTCATTGACCACGAGATCGCGGGTTGACGCAGACCGAATGTACCCGGCTTCCAGGAGCATGCTGCGAGCAGGCTCAGCCAGTTGACCCTTGTTGGGGACGGCAACGCGAAGCATGAATCCTCCGACTACAGACGGCGATAGACGTCATCGAGGCTCACCGAGGAGGCGAGCATGAGCACCTGGACGTTGTACAGGAGCTGCGCGATCTCCTCGGCCGCGCGCTCCTTGCTCTCGAACTCGGCAGCCATCCACGACTCAGCTGCTTCCTCGACAACCTTCTTTCCCACGGCGTGAACACCTTGGGCCAATAACTTCACGGTCCCGGAATCAGGATCCTCGTGGGAGGTCTTGCGCACCAGCTCGCTGTAGAGCTCATCAAAGGTCTTCACGGGTCAAGCCTAGGGGGTACGGAGATCCCCCAGCGTGACAGCCGTGGTGATCGCCGCCCAGGTGGCCTCTGCTCCCTTGTCCTCGACGGAGCCGGGCAGGCCCGCGCGATCGAGAGCCTGCTTCTCGGTGTCACAGGTCAACAGGCCGAAACCCACCGGTATCCCCGTGTCGAGTGCCACGCGTGACAGACCGGTGGTAGCTGCATCGCTGACGAATTCGAAGTGCGGGGTATCGCCCCGAATGATCACGCCCAGCGCGATGACGGCATCGAAATCACCGCGCGCACAGGCTTGGGCCACGATCGGGAGCTCGAACGAACCGGCCACCCGAATCAGCGTGGCCTCGACCCCGGCCTCTGCACAGGCACGCGATGCCCCATCAATGAGGCCATTCATGACTACCTCATGCCAGGTGGACGCGATGATGGCCACGCGAAGACCGCTTCCGTCGGCCTTGAGGAGGCTGGCTCCTGCCCCGCTCACGAGGATTCCGTGAGGTCGTGCCCCATGCGAGTGACCTTCGTACTCAAGTATTCGGCGTTGTGACTGTTGGCCGCGACCACCAGTGGCACCCGTTCGACAATGGAAAGGCCATAGCCCTCCAGACCAGCACGCTTTGCGGGATTGTTTGTCAGCAGGCGCATGGATGTCACGCCGAGATCAGCGAGGATCTGGGCTCCCGTGCCATAGTCACGGGCATCAGCAGGAAGTCCCAAGTCAAGGTTTGCGTCAACGGTGTCGCGGCCGGTGTCCTGAAGGCTGTAGGCGCGAATCTTGTCGAGCAGACCGATGCCACGACCTTCGTGGCCCTTGATGTAGAGCACGATTCCACGACCCTCGTCGGCAATGGTGCGCATCGCGTTGTGCAATTGCGGGCCGCAGTCGCACCGAAGTGATCCAAAGATGTCGCCGGTGAGGCACTCAGAATGCACCCTCACGAGAACGTTCTCGCCGTCGCCAATTTCGCCGCGGACCAGGGCTACATGCTCGGAATCGTCGACGATACTGCGGAAGGCCAGGACGGTGAAGTCGCCGTACTCGGTCGGCAGGGTTGCCTGGGCTACTCGCTCTACCTGAGTCTCGACGCGGCGGCGGTAACGAATCATGTCGGCGATCGAGACCAGCAAGATGCCGTGCTCATCGCAGAACGCGCGGCAGTCAGCAGCATTCATCATCGTGCCGTCATCGTTGACCATCTCGCAGAGAGCACCTGCCGGCGAAAGTCCAGCCATGCGGGAGAGGTCGACCGCTGCCTCGGTGTGACCTGGCCTGCGCAGGACGCCGCCAGGAACGGCCCGCAACGGCATGACGTGCCCTGGGCGAGTGAGATCGCGCGGGTCGGTGGCTGAATCGGCCAGCACATTGATGGTGTGTGCGCGATCCTCTGCCGAGATTCCGGTGCTGGCAACATCGCGAGCGTCAACGGACAAGGAGTAAGCGGTTCCCTTGCGGTCCTCGTTGACAGCGGTCATGGGCGGCAAGCCGAGACGATCGAGCACCTCGCCTTCCATCCCGACGCAGATGAAGCCCGAGGTGTAGCGAATCATGAAAGCGCAGAGCTGCGCATTCGCTGCGGATGCAGCGAAGATCATGTCGCCTTCGTTCTCGCGATCCTCATCGTCAACCACGACAACGGCTTGGCCGGCCTTGATTGCAGCGATCGCGTCCTCAATCGAGTCGAGACGTATGCCATCAGTCGAACGCGGAGTTGCAGAAGAATGCCTCTTCTCTGCAGGCTTCGGAGTAACGACTGTGTCACCCTCGTACATCTCGTCAGCGGGAATCACGGGTGCTCCATTGCATCAGGCGCTCGACATATTTCGCGATCGCATCTACTTCGAGGTTAACGAGGTCGCCGACGGCGCGAGAGCCGAGAGTCGTGGCCGAGAGAGTCTCAGGAATAAGGGAGACCGAAAAATAGTCGTCACCTGCCTCCACGACAGTGAGAGAGACGCCGTCGACGGTGATCGAGCCCTTCTCGACGACATAGCGGGCAAGCTCGTTCGGCAGAGAGAACCTCACGAGGGTCCAGTTGTCGGATGGACTGATGGAGAGAACCTCTGCGGTGCCATCGACATGGCCTTGAACTAGATGCCCTCCGATTCGCGCGTCTAGCCGTGCCGCGCGCTCAAGGTTCACTGCATCGCCAGCAGTAAGGGCACCGAGTGAACTACGGCTCAGTGTCTCGCGCATGACATCGGCGGTGAAGGAGTCTGCTTCCTGACCCACCACTGTCAGGCACACGCCATTGACCGCGATGGAGTCTCCGTGACGGGCATCGGAGGTCACGAGTGGCCCACTCACGGTCATTCGCACGGAATCGCTGAGTTCATCGATGCGCACGACCGTGCCGCGCTCCTCGACGAGTCCGGTGAACAATGCGCCTCTTCCCTAGGCCCCGCGGGAAGCGGGGACTCCGATGATGCGCACATCCTCCCCCATAAGGTCAACACTGGTGACATCGAGGGTTATCGAGCAGGAAAGTCCGCTCAATGCCGCCGTGCCCGTACCAACGAGAATTGGCGCGACGAACCACTGAATTTCGTCGATCACTCCGGCTTCCAGGTAGGCAGCGGCGACTCTCGGGCCTCCCTCAAGCAGGAGCCGCTGGATGCCTCGTTCAGCAAACTGAGAAAGGGCAAGGCGTGGGTCTTTCTCCTCGATCACGAGCATCTGTGACTCACCGCCTCTAATCCGAGCACCCGCAGGAATTGGCGAAGATCCCAGCACGACACGAACAGGCTGAGCGGTCACCTCCACGCCTCGAACGCTCAGTTGAGGGTCGTCGGCCATCACTGTGCCCGAGCCCACGGCAATGGCATCGACCTGAGCTCGCAACCTATGCACGCTGGACTGGGCCTCTGGCCCGGTGAGGATGAGTCGCTCAGCGAGCGAGGAGTCGACCCTGCCGTCGAGGCTTCCGGCCAACTTGAGCGTGACGTGCGGTCGGTCATGGAGTTTCATGAACGACCAGTCGACATTGATCAACTCTGCCTCACGGCTCAGAACACCATCGATCACCTCTACTCCTGCAGCACGCAGGCGATCTGCTCCACCTGATGCCGCAGGCGTGGGATCTGCCATCGCGAACACCACCCTCGTGATGCCCGACTCAATGAGTGCATCAGCACACGGACCGGTTCTGCCGGTGTGGGCGCACGGCTCCAAGGTCACCACGGCGGTGGCACCCGCCGGATTTTCGCTGCACGAGCTCAGCGCCTCAATCTCTGCATGGGGGGTTCCGGCACCGCGATGTTGCCCGACGCCGATCACCCGCGAATCCTTGACGAGGAGACAACCGACGCGCGGGTTGACTCCGCGAGGAGCGTCGTCGCGAACAGCTGCATCCAGCGCTGCTTGCATGTACGACTCCCACTCGCTACTCACTGTGAGGCCGCCGCCTCCGCGAGAGCGCGCAGGCTAGTCACCATCGCTGCGGGGTCAGGCGCGCGGTAAACAGCCGAGCCGGCAACGAAGACGTTCGCCCCGGCCTCGGCGGCAATTTCAATAGTGCGCGCATCGATACCGCCGTCGACCTGTACCCAGATATCGAGACCGGATGAGTCGGCAATTCGACGAGCCTCGGACACCTTCCCCATCATGTCGGCCATGAACGACTGGCCTCCGAACCCGGGCTCGACGGTCATGATCAAGATCATGTCCAGTTCACGGGCAATGTCGCGCACGGATTCAATCGACGTTGCCGGCTTGATGGCTGCAGCCGCTCGCGCGCCCGCTGCACGAAGATCACGAGCAAGGGTCACGGGGTTTCGTGCGGCCTCGATGTGGAAGGTGACGCTCTTAGCGCCAGCTTCCGCATACGCAGGTGCCCAACGGTCGGGATTATCAATCATGAGGTGGCAGTCCGCGGGAATGCTCACTGATGCGAGCAGGCTCTCCACTACCGGCAATCCAAGAGTGAGATTCGGAACGAAGTGGTTGTCCATGACATCGAGGTGGACCCAGTCGGCTGCGGACTCGATTCGACGGACCTCAGCCGCAAGATCTGACAGGTCGGAGTTCAGGATGCTCGGCGATATCTGGATGCCCACAGCGACAGGTTACTGCGAGTAGGGAATCAAAATCGCTTGGCGTCCAGCAGGGCATTCCAGAAGATCGCCTGGGCCGCGAGGGCATCCTGAGCCGACTGGGCTGCCGCCAGCTCTGCACGATCGATGCGGGAGCAGACCTCATCGAGCATCTTAATCGTCTCGATGGAACGACTGATCGCTCCGACGGGGTCCTCGCGGAAGGGGAACTGATCAAGCAGGACCGGCTTATCCCTGCCGATGGAGCGCAAGGCGAGGATGTACTCCATGGTCTCGAAGAGGTGAACCGATGCCACCGGAAGATCGTCATCCCATTCACGCCAGTTGTCGTTGAGCTCGGCGGAGACGAGCTTGCCGTACCGATGGATCATCATGAGCGACTCTGTCGGCGACTCCCCCGCATCCAGGGAATGACCGAAGTCCATGACGATGCCGAGGTTGTCGCACCCGGTCTCCTGGATCGCCAGAAGGGTCTTCGGAGCGTTCGCAAGTGTCATGCGAACTCGCGGCTCCTTTGGCTTGTACTCGATCGCGAACTGCATGTCAGGGTGGGCACTGCAGATCTGACGAAGACCGTCGATCGTGTAATCCCACAGCTGCATATAGTCGGCTTGGCCCGGGAAGTCATATCCATCTTGCCCCGGCCAGAACTTCACGAAGCCCGCACCTAGAACACGAGCAGCGTCGATGGCTTCCTCGACGCGACCGCTCACCTTGCTCCGAGTGGTGGCGTCGGGATTCGTGAACGCACCCTTGGCGTACTCCCGCATGTAGATGTGCGGGGTGGTCGCCCGGCACACGAGGCCGAGGTCATCCAACATCGTGCGCACCTCGGTAGCCGGCAACCCATCGGTGGCGAAAGGAACATTGATGTCGAGATAGACAAGATCCGGAACCTTCGCCGCAGTCTCAAGCATGTCGCGAGTGGTGCGAGGCGGACCGTAGCCATCAGCGGCGTACCTGTCGACGAACTGACCGAATGCCCAGATGCCGGTACCGAACTCAAAAGGCTTCGTCATGAGGTGTCCTGTCTCGATGGGTCTTCTGATGGATGAAGCGACTACCTAGCGCGATTGCGCCAGGGCTAGAGCCTGATGCCACTCGTGCAAGAGCGATGATCGCAGTTCCGGGGATATGGAGTCGGTGAACTCGACATACTCACGCGGGAGAGCCTCAAGGTCTGCAAGGTCCCAGAATCCGACGCCGAACCCTGCGGCATGCGCGGCGCCCAGCGCCGACGCCTCCGCTACTGGACTCACGGCCACCACGAGTTCGCAGAGGGCCGACTGCCTGCGCATCACGTCACTGTTCGCGGAGATTCCACCATCGGCGATGAGCCGCACGGGCAGGCAATTCGCGTCGCGCATCGCTGTAATGACATCGCACACCTGGAAGACAACCGAGTCGAGCACCGCTCGCGCGAGCTGGTCACGCCCCGTGGAGAGCGACAAACCACTGATGAGCGCTTGTGCCTCGGTGTCCCACCAGGGCGCGGCGAGACCGTTGAAAGCAGGAACGATGACAACGCCCTCAGCTGAGGAATCCGCCTCGTCAGCCAGATCAGCCGGCGAGCATCCGAGGATGTCGGCAAGCCAGGCGACGGTCGCACCCGCCGCAAGGATGTTCGCCTCCCAGGCAAGTGCAGGGGCGCTTGTGGGCATCCGCCACGCGATGGTGCGACACAAGCCGGTGTCGCCCACCCACGCGCGCTCACCCAGTGCCATGACAGAACTACCAGTGCCGTACGTGGCCTTGGCCACGCCGGGAAGCCAGCCGGCGTGGGCGAAGAGCGCGGCATGCGAATCACCCAAGACGCCCGTGACGGGAAGGCCAGTCGGGAGCGGTGCAAAGTTCGAGACAGTTGCCAAGCGCCCCATGGAATCTTGGATCGCGGGTAGTACCGCTCGCGGAATTCCGAAGATCTCGAGCAGTCTCGGGCTCCAATCACCCGTACCGAGATCTACCAAGGAGGTGCGCGACGCATTGCCGCACTCAATGGCAGTTTCTCCGGTCAGGGAGAAGAGCAACCAGGAGTCGATCGTGCCGAGCACGAGTTCTCCAGCTAGAGATCGGCTGCGATCTGGGTCGTACTCATCGAGAATCCAACGCGCCTTAACTGCGGAGAACATCGGGTCAAGCGGCAGTCCGCTGATGGACCGAACCTCATCAGCCGCCCAGGAGAGTTCTTGGACCAACTCGATCGTGCGACGGTCCTGCCAACTGATCACCGGCGAAACCGGATTACCCGTCGCGCGTTCCCAGAGCAGCAACGACTCGCGTTGATTACTGATCCCAAGGCACACGGCCGAATCAAGTTCGACGTGACGACAGAGTTCGATGAGCGCGCTCTGAACGCTTTCGAGAACCGCACGGGGATCCTGCTCAACCCACCCGGGCCGAGAACTGATTAGTTCCAGCGGAGCTCCTCCGCGAGCGAGGACAGCGCCACTGGCTGCCACGGCGATGGCCTTGGTTGAACTCGTGCCCTGGTCGATAGCCAGGACGAACGGCTCACTCACGCCCCACCAGTTCGGTAGCGGCCCGAGCGATCCCCTGCGGAGAGAGTCCGAAATGATCGAGGAGGAACTCAACAGAACCTGTAGGAGCAAAGGTGTTAATGCCCAGAAGTCGCATCGGTACCGGTAGAGATTCCGCCAGAAACTCAGCGACGGCTCCCCCGAGCCCCCCGCGCGACACGGACTCCTCAGCGACCACGATGCGCCCGGTCTCGCGTGCTGCCGCGAGAACGGCCGCCGTGTCGAGTGGCGCGATGGTCGAGATGTTAAGGACCCTGGCGGATATCGACTGATCAGCGAGGATCTCGGCGGCGGAGAGAGCCCGAGTGACCGTGACTCCGCTGGAGATGATCGTGACGTCGTCGCCTGCTCGCACCAGATTGGATAACCCGAAAAGGAAAGCTGGATCTTGTCCATCGGAGACGCTAGGCACCTTGAAGCGTCCGACGCGCAGGAATACACCACCCACGTAACCTGCGGCCCATCGCACCGCGTCCCGAGTTTGCTCCTCGTCAGCCGGGGTAACGATTGGCAGCCCATCCAGCGCGCGCATCCAGGCGATGTCCTCAATCGAATGATGAGTGGGTCCAAGCTCCCCGTAACTCACACCAGGACTCATGCCCACGAGCTTCACATTGGCGCGGCTGTAGGCAACATCGGCCTTTATCTGCTCTGTTGCACGACCGGTCAGAAACGGTGACGCAGCGCAGACGAAGGGAATAAGGCCGGCATTCGCGAGACCAGCAGCAACTCCCACCATGTTCTGCTCGGCGATGCCGACGTTGAACATTCGATCGGGAAAGAAAGAGCGGAACTCGCCGAGATTGCTCGAGCTCACCGAGTCGTTGCATACGGCAACAATGCGGTCATCAGCATGCGCGAGTTCAATGAGCTGCTGCGCGAAAGGCACGCGACAATCAGTCAGCGAGGCGCTCATCGACTCAACTCCTCGAGTGCCAAGGCGACCTGCTCACTATTCGGCACCTTGTGATGCCATTCCGCACGATCCTCGATGAATGAAACTCCCTTGCCCTTGACGGTCTCAGCAATCACAGCAACCGGGCGGTCCGATGGGCTCGCGAGCGCGAGATTCAGGGCATCGAGGTCATGACCGTCGATGACCCGGGGCTCCCAGCCGAATGCCCTCACCTTGGCGTCGAGCGGATCAAGCGAGTTGGTGTTCTCCGTGCGATCGCCCTGCTGGAGTCGGTTGCGATCGATGATCACGGTGAGATTTGTCAGTTGTCGATGACCGCCGTACATGAATGCTTCCCAGTTGCTGCCCTCCTGCAGCTCTCCGTCACCGATGACGACATAGGTGCGTCGGTCGCTGCGCTGCAACTGAGCGGCTAACGCACACCCCAGTGCGACGGGGAATCCATGACCGAGTGGTCCGGTATTGGTCTCGACTCCTGGCACCTTATTGCGATTCGGATGCCCATTGAGGGCGGACAAGGGGCCGGTAAAGGTATCGAGCCACTCGATCGGAAAGAAGCCCGACAGTGCGAGGGTCGAATACAAAGAGACTGCAGCATGGCCCTTGCTCAGAATGAACCGATCTCGATCGGCCCACTCCGGTCGCCTGGGATCGACGCGGAGCACGCGCCCGTACAACGTGGCCAGGATGTCGGTCACCGAGTAGTCGCCACCGATATGACCCAACCCGGCCTTGTTGATGGTGACAAGGGTTGTCCGACGAATCTCGGCAGCGAAATCGGAAATGTCTGAAGTAGGCGCCGGAGCGTCAGCGTGAAGGCGCTGCCACCAGTCGGTGGTCATGGTGAATATCCATTCACTAGTGAATATATGTTCACAGTCTTCCTTCTCGATGCTCAGCGGTCAAGCAACTCGCCCGCAGCCTGCGTGTCGGTGATGAGCACCGTGACCCATCCGCCGGTGAGCGCAGCTCGAATAGCGGAGGCCTTGTGTCGTCCCCCTGCCACTGCAATGCGGCGAGGAACCGAGCGCAGCTGAACTGGCGACATGCCCATCACGCGAGGCTGCAGATCACTGTTGACGTCGTTACCTGATGAGTCGAAGTACCGAAGGGCAATGTCGCCGACGGCACCCATCTTCCGAAGGGCGTCGATCTGGGCGGAGCCCACCGCATTGCCGCTTTGTGCGAGTAGCGGTGAGGGTTCAAGGCTTCCGACGCCAACGAGGGAAACCGAAATGTCGTCCCACTGCTCGCTCACAGCGCGCACGCCTGCGTCATGGAAGAGGGCGGATGCAATCGATGAATCCGACACCACCGCAGCCGAGGGCATGAACACCGCACGAGCCCCAGTCAGCTCAGCGAGCCTGGACGTCAGCCTGGTTGCCTCGATTTGCACATCCGGATTCCCGACACCACCGAACATCTGGATCACGCGCTCAGCAACAGGGCTGGTGCGCGCACGCATGCGATCCACCGCGGCCAGCAGTGTTGAACTCCAGGTGGAGATGCCGATGACATCGCCGCCGGTCAACGTGGTCTCGAGATAAGCAGCTGTTGCCCCGCCGAGAGCAGGGATGGAACCAGATCCGGCGTCGTCAGCATCTACGACAACGACATCGGAGAGACCAAATCTCAGAGCGATCTGCTCCTCAAGGTCAATGTGAAGGCCCTCGGGAATCTCAACTACCGATCGCACAATGCCGCGTTGTTCGGCCTCTTTCAGCAAGCGCGACACTCGCGGCTGCGAGAGATGCAGAGCCTCGCAGATCTCTCGCTGCTTCAGGCCCGCCTCGAAGTACAGGCGTGCGACCTTGGCGAGCAGACGCAGATGTTCGGTCGTTGCCACCGCATTCGCGGCCATCCGAGGAGTCACGTTCTGAATCTACTTCTTGCGAAGGATCGCGAGGAACATAGCGTCAGTGCCGTGACGGTGCGGCCATAGTTGAACCGCAGGGCCTTCGCCGCAATCGGTGACCTCCGGCAGCAGCGGTCGCGCATCTTCCTGCACAACGTCACTTCGCTTGCGAAGGACGTCAGAAACCACGAATTCAGTCTCGGCCAAGTGAGGTGAACAGGTCACGTAACCGATGACTCCCCCGGGCCTCGTCGCGTCGATGGCGGCATTCAGTAACTGACGCTGAATGGGTGCGAGTGCGGCGAGATCCTCTGGAGTACGGCGCCAACGTGACTCTGGCCGTCGGCGGAGAGCGCCGATTCCGGTGCACGGCACGTCAACAAGTACGCGGTCGAAGAGCTGAGCGCCCCAGGGCTGGGCTGCAGCATCGCCGGTGATCACGTGCGAACGCGAGCTATGCAGGGAGTGCGCAACTAGGTCAGCACGGTGACGGTGCTGCTCGACTGCCGTAAGTTCCGCATCACGCTCAAGGGCAATTCCCTCAAGGATTGCCGCCTTGCCACCTGGCCCCGCGCACATGTCGAGCCAGGCCGTCTCCGGGCCGGTAATCGCAGCGCGCGTCAATGCGAGTGCAACCAACTGGCTTCCTTCGTCCTGAACTCCGATAACACCACTTCGGACGTCCGGGAGATCTCCCGGCGCACCCTTGGTGAGCACGCCAGCCAAGGGCGAAAGCATTGCGGGCTCAATGTCGTCCATATCGAGAAGCTCATCGACCGAAATGCGGCCAGGCCTCGCTACCAGCACGGGCCGCGCGGGAGTGTTATCTGCCTCGAGCAGCTCAGCGAGCTCAGATCGCCTAGTGCCCAGCGAGTCTGCAAGTGCACGAGCCACCCACTCAGGATGAGACGTGCGCGCCGCCAGCGATCGAAGATCGTCACGGTCGAGTTTCAGTTCTGCCTGCCACTGCTCCGTGTCAAGGGCAATGACCTTGCGAAGAACCGCATTCACGAAGCCTGCTCGTCCCTTGGCGCCTCCTGGCTCACCTGCATCGCGAGCAAGCTCACAAGAGGTGTCGACTGCCGCATGATCCGGTACACGCATATCCAGAATCTGATGGGCACCCATGCGCATGATGTCCTTGAGATCATTCTGAACGTCGTTCCAGTCTCGCGAGATACATGATGCAAGCACGAGGTCGTACCAGCCTTGCAGTCTGAGCGTGCCAAAGGCGAGTTCGGTCGTGAACGCTGCGTCCTTGCCGACTAGATCGAAATCCGCCAGAACGCTGGTGGCGGAGATATTTGCATAGGCCCCGTTTGAACGTACGTCGCGCAGAATCTGCAGCGCCGCCCTTCGAGGTGCATCAACACGACTCATACGAACACCGCATTTTCGGAAAGCCGCATGCCACGAGCCCAGTCGGCCGCCGACATGGCTCGCTTGCCGGTGGTCTGCACTTCGCCAAGCTGCACGGGGAAGGTTGCCGTGCCGACGAAGACAGCTGCCTTGGTGACACTGATTCGACCGATCGGCAACGCCTCCAGCTCAGTACAGAGACGAACAGGGCCGATCTTCACGCGATCGCCTTCGAGGGTTGTCCAGGCACCCGGCGCCGGAGTACACGCCCGAATGAGTCGATCAATGCCGATGGCGGGCTCATTCCACGTCACGCGAGCATCGTCAACGGTGACCTTGGGCGCGTACGACACGCCCTCTCCTCGCTGCGGTTCCGCGACGAGGGTGCCCTCTTCCAGTGCATCGAGCGTGGACACCAGCAACCCTGCGCCTGCGTCAGCAAGGCGGTTAAGGAGGTCACCGGCTGTGTCGGAAGCGGAGATCAGCTCAGTCATCGTTCCGAGGATCGGGCCAGTGTCCATTCCCTCATCGAGTACAAAGGTCGTGGCACCAGTGATCTCATCGCCATGGCGGATCGCGGACTGCACCGGAGCCGCACCGCGCCAAGCCGGCAGCAGAGAGAAGTGGAGATTCACCCACCCATGAACCGGAACCGCGAGGACCTGCGCCGGAAGAAGATTTCCGTAGGCAACCACGGGACAGCAGTCCGGCGCGAGGCTGCTCAGCTCGGAGAGGAATTCAGGTGAGCGCGCAGACTCAGGCTGCATGAGACGCAAGTCGAGTTCATGGGCAAGTTCGGCAACAGCACAACGCGCGATGCCACGACCACGACCACGCTCAGCATCTGGACGCGTGACAACACCCACGATCTCGTGACGGGAACTCAAGAGGGCTCGCAAGCTGATGGCTGCGACATCCGGCGTACCGGCAAAGACCAGGCGCACCGGCTAGAGCCAACCTGAAGTGATGCCATGTGGACTGAATTCGATTTTCGGTGCGTGATCGCCGAACCAATCGGTCGCACGGATGACCTTCATTGCCTGTTTCCGGGCCTCAGCATCGAGTCGATCGATGAAGATGATTCCGTCAAGATGATCTGTCTCGTGCTGGACACAACGGGCCATGAGATCAGAGCCTTCAATCACCACGGGTTCTCCGTGCATGTTCATTCCACGCGCCACGACACGACTCGCGCGAGGAGTATCAAAAGACAGTCCAGGCAACGAGAGACAGCCCTCCTCGCCATCCTCGAACTCCTCGGAGAGGGTCAGTTCGGGATTGCACAGGTGACCGAGTTCGTCATCAACCCAATACGTAAAGACCCTGAGAGAGACACCAATTTGAGGAGCGGCAAGGCCTGCCCCGGGTGCATGCTGCATGGTCTCAGTGAGATCCTTCACCAGCTTACGAAGTTCCTTGTCGAAGGTCGTCACCGGCGCCGCAGGGGTGCGGAGAACGGGATCACCGAAGATCCGGATCGGTTGGACGGCCATGGAACAAGTCTAGGGTCAAAGACTCAGGTCGCGTGGATCGCATACGACCTGCACGACACCTGCATCGCGCCTCGCGCTTCGCACCGAATTGACAGCGCGCAATTCCCGCGAAAGCGCCAGGCCGTTCTCTCGAGTCGCAACCAAGAAGGCTCGGTCATGCTCATTGGGGCCCAGAAGTCGATGTGGGACGGATACCGATGCAGATACGTCGGCAATATCCGCCGAGTTGCCCCGCAAGGCCACCATGCGTGTGGATGGAGGGAGCCCAGCAGCGCTGCGCTGAGCGAGTTCATGATTGGCGAACCAGGCGGCGTCCCACCGAATGAGGGCTTGAACGGCAGGCGCAGAGCTTTCGGCGGTGACCACAACGTGGGCGCCGGGTCGGGCAAGTGCTGAGGCCGTGAACCACCGCAAGCAGGCTTCCTCTGCCGCATCGAGATTCGGATGCTCGAGTTGGGATCTCGCGTCAAGGAGCAGAACCGCCGCGTATCCGGAGTCAGGAGTTGGCTCGGCCCCAGGGGTAGACACGATGAGGGCAGGCGAGTCATCAACACGAACAAGCGGAGATTCACCTGTTGACCACCGCACTCGAGAACCACTGAACGCCCTGCCGAATTCCTCGGCGGTGCGTTCCACGCCGATCGTTACCGCGCGAAGGGATGTACCGCGGCAGTTCGTGCAGTGCCAAGCCACCGCTGGCTTGGCACACCATCCGCACGCCGGCAATGTGTGTCCGCCTGCCAGGGCTAATGGTCCCCCGCATTCACACAAGGCACGCTGCCTGCAGTCTTGACAGGCCAAAGCTGGCGTATGTCCGCGTCGAGGTACCTGGATTAGGACTGGCCCTTCGCGCAGACCTTCTTTGGCGACTAGCCAAGCAGTGTGAGGGATTCGGGCGACCGCTGCTGCGGAATCCTGACGCTCATCGCCTTGTTGCAGCGCGCGAATCACCGGGGCGTCCCGCTTGATCGCACTGCGCAATGGCACTACAGAACGTGCCCATCCCGACTCGCACAAGTTCTGCGCAGCGATACTACGAGCCGCAGACCCGATGGCAAGCGAGCACTTGGCTTGATGAGCTCGCATCACTGCGACATCCCGGGCGTGCCAATACGGCGCGTGCGGATCAACCATGGAGTCATCGGAGTCGTCCCACACGATGATCAGGCGCAGATTGTGGACCGGAGCGAACACGGCAGACCGGGTGCCGATCACTATCCGGGCATGCCCTCGAAGAACGCGGACGAACTCTCGATACCGCTTCTCCGGTCCGGCATCGGCGGCCAGCACCGCAAGTTCCTGCGGACTCACGTCACCGGAAACCTGAGCAGTGACGGCATCTATCGACTTCTTATCAGGGACTACCACCAGAACCCCGACAGATGGATCACTCGCGACGACGCGAATAAGGCCAGCGATGTCCGCAGCCCAACCGTGCGCCGGACGTCCGCTCCAGGCCCAGCGCGAGACCTTACCTTCGGCCAGCCTTCCGACCAAGGTGGCACCATTCGCGTACTTGGACCAATTCTCGATGTCGAGTTCGCTCACGGACACCGGTCGACCAGGCTCCTGAGTAAATTCACTTGACTCAGCGCGCGCATGCCTGGGGGGAACAGCCGCTCGGACGACGTCAGAGAAGGTACCGGCGTATCGATCAGCGACGGCATCGACCAGGGTGCAGATCTCCGGAGTCAGCACAATCTCGGGCGATATCACTCGCTCAAGGGGGCGCAGACTGGCGTGAGTCGATGAAGTCTCAGCCCGCGCGACGACGAAACCATCCACCAATCGACCAGCAAAACGCACGCGTACGCGGACTCCCGGAACTGCGCTTGCGGACAGATTCTCCGGAACTTGGTAGTCGAAGATCTTGTCGAGATGCGGCACTGGTGAGTCGATGCGCACATGCGCGATCGGCAGACTCACCGCGAGCGGAAGCACGGCACGCTTGCGTGGTGCCGGTTTGCCCGGCACCAGCGCTAGCTGATCGTGCTCAGTGATCACACACCTGCGACTTCGCGCAGCGTTGCCGCGCGATCGGTGTTCTCCCAGGTGAAGGTTCCGTTGACAATCGTGCGTGCTGCTTCGTCATCGGCATCGAGCAGGACGTTAACGCCCTGGGGTCGACCGAAGTGGCCATAGGCACTTGTCGTGCGGTAGATCGGGCGCAGCAGGTCCAGATCACGAATGATTGCAGCCGGACGCAGGTCGAATACATCGAGAACTGCAGTCTGGATTGCCTCGTCGCTGATGATGCCCGTTCCGAAGGTCTCCACGAACACACCGACGGGATGTGCCTTGCCGATTGCGTAGGCGACCTGAACCTCGCAGCGGGTCGCGAGGCCTGCTGCCACCACGTTCTTTGCTACCCAGCGCATCGCATATGCGGCAGAGCGGTCGACCTTTGACGGATCCTTGCCGGAGAAGGCGCCGCCACCGTGACGAGCCATGCCGCCGTAGGTGTCGACGATGATCTTGCGACCGGTGAGACCCGCGTCGCCCATCGGCCCGCCCACGACGAACTTTCCGGTGGGGTTAACCAGCAACCGGTAGTCGCGCGAATCGAGATCGATGCCGGCAAGAATGGGATCGACCACATGCTTGCGGATATCGGGGGTCAGCATGTTCTCCAGGCTGATGTTGTCAGCATGCTGGCTCGACACCACGACGGTGTCGATGCGCACCGGGCGCTGATTCTCGTCGTACTCGATGGTGACCTGGGTCTTGCCGTCAGGCCGGAGGTAAGGAACCGTGCCGTCCTTGCGCACATCGGTGAGCTTCTCCGCCATCCGGTGAGCAAGTGCGATCGGCAAGGGCATGAGCTCGAGGGTGTCGGTTGATGCGTACCCGAACATCAGGCCCTGGTCGCCGGCACCCTGGCGATCGAGCGGATCGGCGCTGCCGCCCTCGCGCTCCTCGATGGCGTCATTGACGCCCTGAGCGATGTCCGGCGACTGCTGGCCGATGGACACCTGAATGCCACAGGAGGCACCGTCGAAGCCCTTGATGGACGAGTCGTATCCAATGCCATTGACCGCGCGACGCACGATGCTCATGACGTCGGCGAATCCTGAGGTGGTCACCTCACCCGCGACGTGCACCTGGCCGGTGGTCAGCATGGTCTCGACTGCAACGCGGCTCTTGGGATCCTGCTTAAGCAGGTCGTCGAGAATCGCGTCACTGATCTGGTCAGCCATCTTGTCGGGATGACCCTCGGTGACTGACTCGGAGGTGAACAGGCGCTTGGACATGATCGTTACTCCCTTGACTGTTGCTTACCGCTGCTCCGTCGGTGGAACTCGCGCTTGCCTCTGATGAGGCCTGGTCTGCTCCCGGAGCACCCCACCGCGGCGGAGGGTTGCCGACCAGCGAGCCGGGACTTAACGCTGGTACTCGTGACCGAGCACAAGAATACACGAGTGAGTCTGCGACATCATGGATGCGGAGCCTCGTGCCGCGGCCTTTAGCGGGAGGGCAGTGCAGCCGAGATTGCGTCCCAGATGGCATCCGAGATCGCCGCCTTGGAGGCCTTCGCTACCGCGAGCTCCCCACCTTGGCCCAAGATGACGATCTCATTGTCATCGGCGCCGAATGCCTTACCGGCGCTCACGTCGTTGACCACGAGAAGGTCGCAGCCCTTTCTGGCCAGCTTGGCGCGGCCATGCTCGATAACGGAAGAGGACTCGTCGCCAGTCTCGGCGGCAAAGCCCACGATGAAGGGGGCAGCGCCCACACGTTCCCGGACGATCGAGGCGAGGATGTCGGTTGTGGGCACCAGGCTCACATTGACACCCTGGGCCTGCTCACCCTTTTTGATCTTGGCACCGGCGACGTCATCAGCACGGAAATCCGCGACCGCCGCGGCCATCACGACAACGTCGCAGCCGGGCAGAAGTCGCATGACCTCTTGGTGCATCTGCTCCCCCGAACTCACACGACTCAAGGTGACTCCCGCAGGGGGCTCAGCATCGACATGGGCCGCGACGACAGTCACCGTGGCTCCGCGCGTCACTGCGGTGCGGGCGAGCTCGAACCCTTGCTTGCCACTGCTGTGATTGCCGATGAAGCGCACTGGATCAATCGCCTCACGGGTACCACCTGCGGTGATGAGAATTCGGATCCCGGCGAGGTCTTGTGCCGGTGCGCGACGCAGGGTGTCTTGTGCTGCTGCCACGATGGCCGAGGGATCCGGAAGTCGGCCGGGGCCGGTGTCGGCTCCGGTGAGCCGACCTGACGCCGGCTCGAGCACGATCACCCCACGAGCGCGAAGCTCAGCCACATTTCTTTGCGTGGCAGGGTGCTGCCACATCTCGGTGTGCATAGCCGGGGCCATGACTATGGGGCATCGAGCGGTGAGCAAGATGTTGGTCAACAGGTCATCGGCAATCCCGTGCGTAGCACGAGCAATGAGATCCGCCGTTGCAGGCGCAACGAGCACGAGATCGGCGGATTGCCCTAGCTTGACGTGGGGAACCTGCTCGACGTGATCCCAGACACTCGTGCTTACTGCCTTGCCCGAGAGCGCCGCCCATGTGGGAACTCCGACGAATTCGAGAGCTGCTGCAGTAGGAACGACAGTGACGTCGTGACCGGATTCAGTGAGACCGCGAAGAACCTCGACGGCCTTGTAGGCGGCGATGCCGCCTGCTACACCCAGGACGATGCGAGGCAACTGTGCCCCGGACGTGCTGGAAGTCAGCTGAGGTCCTCGACCGCCTCGGAGGTGAGCAGGCCTGCGTCGATCTCGCGGAGAGCGATCGACAGGGGCTTCTCCTGAACATGGGTCTCGACCAGCGGGCCGACGTACTCGAGCAGGCCTTCGCCGAGCTGGGAGTAGTAGGCGTTGATCTGGCGGGCACGCTTGGATGCGTAGATCACCAGTGAGTACTTCGACTCAGTCTTGTCGAGCAGGGCGTCAATGGAGGGATGAGTGATGCCCTCGGCGCGAACGTTGCTCATGACAATGCCTCTTTACGTCGGTTCTTCGGGGAGAACGGCGGTCAGCCGTGGAGGAAGTCTAGCAAGGCCCGGGCAGACTCTCGGACATCGGCATTGACGACCACGTCGTCGAACTCCCCCTGAGCGGCCAATTCCTGGCGAGCGGCGTCTAGGCGTGCCTGGACTGATTCCGGCGATTCTGTCCCACGGCCGGTCAACCGGGCCTCGAGGACCTCCCACGATGGCGGGGCCAAGAACACGAGGCGTGCCGTCGGATCGCTCAGCCGCACCTGGCGAGCTCCCTGGAGCTCGATCTCCAAGATGACCGGGATGCCCGCCGACCTGCGCTCTTGGACGGGGCCACGAGGGGTCCCGTACCGATTACCGGCGAATTCGGCCCATTCGAGGAACTCCCCCGCCTGGATCATCGACTCGAAGCGCTCAGTGGAGACAAAGAAGTAATTGACGCCGTCCTTCTCCCCCTCACGAGGGGAACGGGTGGTGGCGCTCACGGAAAGCCACACGCTCGAGTCCTGAGCCAAGGCGGCCGCGACGACGGTGCTCTTGCCGACACCTGAAGGGCCGGACACAACGATCAGCGGTGCCGGGGACATCAGATAACTCTCAGGAGCTCGAGTCGTTGCCGCTCGCCCAGGCCTCGCAGTCGCCTCGAAGCGGCAATGTCGATATCGCGCATGATGGCCTCGGCCTTAGCCGTGCCAACACCCGGGAGAGCTGTGAGGAAGGCACGAATCGGCAGAGCCCCCCAGGCGATGTTGGCCTCGCAGGACTCCAACACTTCACGACCCTTGAGTTCTCCGGACTTGAGCTGCTGGCGGATAAGCGCCCGTTCCTGACGTGCCGCCAGGGCGCTCTCCAGAGCCTGGGAACGCTGCTCAGGGGTGCGCGTGGGAGCGGTCATCGAGTTGCCGCCAGGCCATCACGAATGGCGCGGGCGGCCGCTCCGGGGTCAGCTGCCGCAGTGATCGGTCGACCGATGACGAGAAGATCCGCTCCCGCGGCCAGAGCTGATTCGGGAGTCGCCACCCGCTTCTGGTCATCGACCCCAGCACCGGCCGGTCGAACGCCAGGAGTGATCAAGGTGATGTCAGCCGGAACGGCGCCGCGAATCGCGGACACCTCCAGCGGAGAACAGACGATTGCCCGCGCACCGGCACCCACGGCAAGAACCGCAAGGCGGACCGCAGCCTCAAGCGAAGGACCACGCATGCCGATGGAATCGAGCGCCGAGTCATCGAGGGAGGTCAGAACCGTGACGGCCGTGATGCGAGTCGAGGGAAGCGCATTCGCTGCTGCCGAGATCATTTCGGCGCCCCCGGCCGCATGTACCGTGAGGAAGTCGGGCACAAGGTCGCCGACGGCCTTGGCAGCGCCGGCAACTGTTGCGGGAATGTCATGCAGTTTGAGATCCAGGAAGATCTTCGTATCCGCAGCTCCCGCGCGAAGAGCAGCGTCGCGTGCCGCCTTCACCGCATCGGCCCCGTCGCGGCAGAACACCTCGAGTCCGACTTTCAATGTCGACACATAAGGCGAGGTCTCGAATGCCCAACTCGCAAGGGTCGCAAGATCGGGCGCATCAAGGGCTACGGCAATCGGGGCACTCATTCGACCTCGAGCTCCTCTTCCAGGTCTTCTGCAAGCTCCGAATCGGCTGCTCGGTGCGCGTAGGAGATCGCATCGCGCAAGCGGGAGAAGCCGTGATCTGCCAATTGCTGAGCCAATTCATGCTGAATGCGAATCGGTGCACTGGGGTCATTGAAGACCACTGTGCCAACCGATACCGCGCTCGCGCCCGCGAGAATGAATTGAAAGGCATCCTGTCCGGTACGAATCCCGCCCATGCCCAGAATCGGAATGTCCGGCAATGCCTGGCGAATCTGCCAGACGCAGCGCACCGCAATCGGCCTGATCGCAGGGCCGGAAAGGCCTCCGGTGATTCCGGCGAGAGCCGGACGCATTGAGTCGGTGTTGATCACCATTCCCAGCGTCGTGTTCATCACGGAAATTCCGGTCGCTCCCGCACGCACGACAGCATGTGCAATCTCGGTGATGTCGGTGACATCGGGCGAGAGTTTGGCCAGGATCGGCATCTTCGGATCGCTGAACCGCCGCACGGCCTGGATGACACTGGATGCCGAATCAGGCTGACAGGCGAAGACCAAGCCACGATTGTCAACGTTGGGGCAGGAAATGTTGACCTCGATGCCGGCGATGCCCGGCACATTTCGAAGTTTCTGGGCGAGCTTGGAGTACTCGTCGACATTGCTGCCAGCGATGGACACGATGGTGCGGGCACCGCGTTGATGCAGCCAGGCGAGATCCTTCTCAATGAACTGATCGATGCCAGGGCCCTGGAGTCCGATCGAATTGAGCATTCCGCTGGGAGTCTCGGCCATGCGAGGAGTTGCGCGGCCTGAACGTGGCTGCAGCATGACGCTCTTGGTCACGATGCCGCCCAGTTCGGTGATATCGAAGAACTGATCGAGCTCACGCCCGGCGGCTGCGCAGCCCGATGCGGTCAGAACCGGTCCGGGCAATTCAAGAAGGCCGAGATCAGTCGACATGTCGACGTCAGGCAGGCGTTCGGCAGCGGAACCAGCTGCAGGAGAGAACACCGCGCGAGTCATCAGTGGCCACCTTCCATCGGAGCGCCCCAGGTATCGGCAGGAACTGAACCCACATCACTCCAGCGCACCCTGTCGCCACGGAACACCGGGCCTTCCACGCAGGACCGCACCATGCGGGTGACGCCATCGTCGCCGATCACTGGAAGCACGCATGTCATGCAGACACCGATACCGCAGGCCATGGACTCCTCGACCGAGCACTGGCTGTGTGCTCGCTTCTCTGAGGCCACCGCTGCGACCGCCGAGAGCATTCCCATCGGGCCGCAGGCATACACCACCGCGGAATCGGACTTGTCCATGATGCCCGGAAGGACATCCGTCACGCGGCCTTGAGTGCCCGACGAACCATCGTCGGTAGTAATTGTGAGAGTCGTAGCCAAGCGCTTGATGTCCAGAGTGCCAAACAGTTTTTCTTCGGTTGACGCACCGAGCACCACATCGACACGACATCCGCGCTCGCGAAGTTGCTCGGCAAGCATGAACAACGGTGCGGACCCGTAACCACCACCGACGAGTACGCAGGAGACTTTCTCCTTGGGCAGGATGAACGGCCGACCAAGCGGGCCCACGATGTTGAGCGGATCGTGACGGCGGCGCTCACTGAGCCACTGTGAGCCCTTTC